>DASRII010000195.1:0-44597 GCA_035650075.1 Micromonosporaceae bacterium
TCGACGGTCGCAGACAGTCATGCCTGCGGGTGACATCCACTCGGCTCGGACGGGTCGACCGTGTACCTCAACGACGTGATCCTGGAGGTGCGTGGTGACCGGTACCGGGTTGTTCAAGCTGTGCGGGTGTCGGGACGATACCGGGCGGCGGCTCGGAGCGAGGTGTCCCCGGCTTGCCGAACGCCGTCACGGCCGCTGGCACTTCCGCTGTTCGACGCGGGATCTGTGGGGCAAGCGGGAGGTGCTACGCCGCGGCGGGTTCGCCTCGAAGGCGGCGGCCCGTCGGGCCCGGGACGAGGTCCTCTCGCAGTCGCGGGAGGAACGCACCGGGCAGACCTGGACCACAGCCCGGTGGTTGCGGTACTGGCTGACCGGCCGGCGCAGCATCCGGCCCACGACGTTGCGGGTGTACACCCAGCACGTGGAGGCGTACCTGATCCCGGCCGTCGGTACCGTGCGGCTGGCGGAGCTGACCAGTCGGCAGCTGACCGCGGTGTTCGCCGAGATCGCCGCCGGTCGCACGCCCGGAGGTAAGCCGCGCTCGGGCGCCACGGTGCACCGGATCCGGGCGACGCTCAGGGCAGCGTTGAACGCCGCGATCCGGGACGGGCTCACCGCCGACAACCCGGCCCGACGGATCGAGCTCCCCACTGCCCGACGCCCGCATCCGGTGGTGTGGACAGACGCCCGGGTCGGCCGATGGCACCAGGACGGTGCGCGGCCACCGGTGGCGGTGTGGACCAGTAGCCACCTCGCCTGCTTCCTCGACCACGTTGCGAATGACCGGTTGTTCGCGCTGTGGTGGCTGATCGCCCTGCGCGGTCTGCGCGCGGTGAGGCTGCCGGGCTGCGCTGGTGCGACCTCGACCTCGACCGGCGACGTGTGTCGATCATCAGCCAGCGGACCACGTGCGGCTACCGGGTGGTCGAGGGTCCGCCGAAGTCGGCGGCCAGCCGCCGCGACGTTGCGCTCGATCGGCGCACCGTCGCCGTGCTACGGGCGCACCAGCGCCGGCAACGCACCGAGTGCGCTAGTGCCCGGCATCCGTGGCGGCCGGACGGGTACGTGTTCACACGGCCGGATGGCACCCCGATGCACCCGAACTCGATGACCAAGCGACTGCGCTACCTGATCCGTCAGGTCGGGTTGCCGCCGGTGCGACTGCACGACCTTCGCCACGGCGCGGCCAGCCTCGCGCACACCGCCGGTGCCGACCTGAAGACCGTGCAGGACCAGCTCGGCCACGCCTCGATCGTGCTGACCGCCGACACATACACCTCGGTGCTGCCGGCGGCCCAACACCGCGCGGCCGAGGCCACCGCCCGCCTCGTGCTCACCGCCGCACGCGGTGCCCGAGCGAAGATGACCGGCCGCCACCAGCCTGATGGTGTAACTCGTCCGCCAGGCCGATCCATCACACCCACACCGGACAGCCGGCCCGGCGGCGGACAACCCGCAGGCCAGAGCACATCCATGCGACGTAGCAAGCGGCCCAAGGGCAAGGCGGCCAGCAAGCAGCCACAGGGCATCCATCGTCCACATAGGACTAGCAGGTAGCAGGTATTCCCAGGTCAACCGGGTGGGCCGCCGGGGACTCGAACCCCGAACCTATGGATTAAAAGTCCACAGCTCTGCCGATTGAGCTAGCGGCCCGTGCGCTCGTCAAGGCTACCGGAACGCTCTCGATCATCGGGTCAGGCCCGACTGGACCGCGAACACCACGAGCTGAGCGCGGTCCCGAGCGCCGAGCTTGACCATCGCCCGGCTGACGTGGGTACGCACCGTAGCCGGGCTCACCACGAGCTCCGACGCGATCTCGTCGTTCGACCGTCCGGTGGCGACCCACGAGACGATCTCACGTTCCCGCTCGGTCAGCCTGTCGAGCTCCGGGTGCGGCGCCGCCTGGCTGTGCACGGGAGCGGCGAACTGCTCGATGACCCGGCGGGTCACCGATGGCGAGAGCAGGGATCCGCCGTCGGCGACGACGCGTACCGCGCGGACCAGCTCGTCGGGATCGGCGTCCTTGAGCACGAAGCCGCTGGCTCCCGCACGCAGGGCCTGGAAGACGTACTCATCCAGCTCGAACGTGGTCAACATGATCACCCGTACCTTCGCCAGCGCGGGATCGGCGGTGATCTCCCGCAGTGCGGACAGCCCGTCGAGTGCCGGCATCCGGATGTCCATGAGCACGACGTCGGGCAGCGTACGGCGGACCGCGGCCAGCCCTTCGCGCCCGTCGGCGGCCTCCGCAACCAGCTCGAGGTCGTCCTCGGACCCGAACAGCGTACGCAGCCCCATCCGGACCAGTGCCTGGTCATCGACGACGGCTACCCGGATCACGAGCTACCTCCGGAAGCGAGAGGTAGACGGGCGCGGACCGTGAACCCGCCAGCGGGTATCGGTCCCGCGTCGAGGGTGCCGCCCACGGCCTCGGCGCGCTGTCGCATGCCCTCGATTCCCAGTCCGGCGTCGTCCGCGGCGACGACAGCGGGCCCGCCCGAGTCCGATACCTCCACGAGCAGATCGCGACCGTCCCGCGCGATGCGTACCCGGGCAGCCGCTTCCGGGCCGGCGTGGCGCAGCACGTTCGTCAGCGACTCCTGCACGATTCGGTATGCCGCAGTGTCCACATCGGACGGCAGCTCGCCGACACTGGACGAGATCTCGACAGCCACCGGCAACCCGGCCGACCGGATCCGCTCGGTCAGGCCGGGCAGCTCGGCCAGGCCGCTGTCCGGTCGCAGAGGTGCCCGCGACGACCCGCTCCGCAGCGCCACGAGTTCGGTACGCAGGCCGTCCAACGTATCGCGGGCGAGGAAGCGGATCGCCTCCAACGACGCGCGAACCTTGTCGGGCTCGCGGTCGAGTACCCGCAACGCGACACCGGCCTGCATCGCTATCACCGCTAGGCCGTGGCCCACGACGTCGTGGACCTCCTGGGCCAACTGCAGCCGCTCCTCCGAGACGGCTCGGCGCGCCTGCTCGGCGCGGATACCGGCGGTGGCGTCGCGGCGCGCCTTGACGGCCACGCCGACCGCGGCCGGGATGACCAACCATGCGGTAACGGTGACGAGATCACGGACTTCCAGGAAGCGAGCCACGGCCAAGAGGCCGACCGCGAGCAGCACCCCTACCCACAGTGCCGTACGGCGTAGGGGCGATCGGACGGCCAACCCGTAGACGGCCACGAAGAGCGCGAACAGGATCGGCCCGTAGGCGTACCCCAACGCGAAGTAGACCACCGTGGCCGCACCGGTGAGCACGAATGTCCACAGTGGTCGCCAGCGCCGTACCGCGATCGGCAGGCAGGCGGCGACGACGAGGACGTACGACAGCAGCGGTGCCACCTGACCCTGGTTGGCGGCCGCCGGGCCGGTACCGGCCAGACCCACCACCAGCAGCAGCGCGGTGAGTACGAGGTCGGTCCAACCCATGGTTCGACCTTAGGCGGCCCGTACGCCGCTCGTCGTCGACACCCGTACGTATCCGGCGTACGCAGATTCCCGTACGCGCGAAGCCGCCCGCCAGCGGACGACCGCGAGCCCGGTCGCGACGACTGTGGACGGCATGAACATTGTCGAAACCCATGAACTGACGAAGCGGTACGGCGACCGGGCGGCCGTAGACCATGTCAGCCTGACCGTCCGGCGGGGCGAGGTGTACGGCTTCCTCGGCCCGAACGGCGCCGGCAAGACGACCACGCTGCGGATGCTGCTCGGCCTGGTACGGGCCACGAGCGGCCGGGCCACCGTCCTCGGCCAGCCGCCCGGGGCACCGACCGGCCTGGCCCGCATCGGCGCGCTCGTCGAGGGGCCGGGCTTCTACCCGTACCTGTCCGGTCGTGCCAACCTGCGCGTGCTGGCGAGGTACGGCCGGCACGACGACGTCGCCGTCGAGGCCGCGCTGGAGCTGGTGGACCTGACCGACCGCGCGTCCGACCGGTACAAGTCGTACTCGCTCGGCATGAAGCAGCGCCTCGGCGTGGCCGCGGCCCTGCTCGGACAGCCGGACCTGCTGATCCTCGACGAGCCGACCAACGGGCTGGACCCGGCCGGCATGGCCGACATGCGGGACCTCATCCGCACCCTGGCCGACCACGGCCAGACCGTGCTGCTGTCGAGCCACCTGCTCGGCGAGGTACAGCAGATCTGCGACCGGGTCGGGGTCATCTCGGGCGGCCGGCTGTTGACCGAGAGCACGGTCGCCGAGCTGCGCGGCGAGGCGAGCCTGCTGATCCGCGCCGATCCGTTGCCCGCCGCGCGCAGCGTGGCGGAGCGGATCGTAGGCTCGGCGCACGTATCCACAGTGGACGGAATGCTGCGGCTGGCGACCGGCGGCGAGCGAGCGGCCGAGCTGACCCGCGCGCTGGTCCTGGCCGACGTCGCGGTGCTCGAGGTTCGGCCGGAGGAACGAACGCTCGAGGACGCGTTCTTCGAGATGACCCACGAGGGGGCGACATCATGATTGCGAGTCTGCGGGCGGAGCTGATACGGCTGGGTCGCTGGCCCACCACCTGGGTACTCGGCGGCACCTGGCTGCTGCTCAACCTGACCTTCGGATACGTGTTCAACTACCTGAGCTACCGCAGCGCGGACGGCACCACGGTCGGCCCACCGACCGGCGCCACCAAGCAGATCCTGTTGCAGGAGATGATGCCGGCCAACGCGCCCGTCACCCTGGTCCAGGGGCTGCCGATGTTCGGTGGCGCGCTGGTGCTGATTCTCGGTGCGGTCGCGGTCGGCAGCGGGTACGGCTGGGGGACCTGGAAGACGGTCTTCACCACCGGTCCGCGGCGAATTACCGCGATGGGCGGGACTCTGGGCGCGCTGGGAGTGATCCTGGTGGGCCTGGTAGCGGCCACGTTCGTGCTCGATCTGGCAGCCTCGTACACCGTTGCCGCCGTCGAGTCCCAGTCGGTGACCTGGCCGGGGTTCGTGGACTCGGTACAGGGGCTGGGTGCCGCGCTGCTGATCTGCGGCATGTGGCTGGCTGCCGGCGTACTCCTCGGAACCCTGACCCGGGGTCCGGCGCTCGCGGTCGGTCTCGGCCTGGTGTGGTCGTTGGTCGTGGAGAACCTGCTGCGCGGTGTGGCGAACCTGCTCGGCCCGCTGGAGGCGGTCACCGACGTGCTACCCGGTACCGCGGCCGGATCGCTGGCCGGTGCCCTCGGGGCGCTGACCCAGGGCGACCCGAACGGAACGCCGGGCGTCACGACCACGATCACCGGTACGGCGGCGGTGGCGCTACTGGGCGCGTACCTGATCGCGTTCCTGGTGGCCAGCCTGACGCTGACCGCCCGGCGCGATGTGACGAGCTGACGTCCACCGGCAACCCGCGGGGATCAGTCGTCAGAGCCCGGACACCCGCGCTGCTGCGATCCGCGTTCCTGCTCACCTACGTCCCGTAGGCCGTCACGCCGCTGCCTTACCCGGCCGGATCACCGTCTCGGCGGTGATCCGGCCGCGTTCCGGTGTCCGGGCCAGTGCCCCGGACCCGAGCAGCGCGGTGAGCACCCGGCTCGCGTCGGCCGCCTGATAGATCGTCTCCGCCATCGCGTAGTCACGCAGTTCGGCGACCGTGGACGAGCCGCGCCGCACCTGCGCCAGCAACGCGCGCTTGAGCGGGCCGACGGGCGGGCTCAGGGAGATGTCGAGCACGGTGTGCTCGCTGTCTAGGGGATCGCGGTAGCGCACGCCGGCGTACTCGTCGACGGCCCACATCGCTTCCTTGAACGCGGCCAGATGCTTCGCCGAGCCGGTCGCGAACACCAGCCGCTCGACGGCGCCGGCGGAGTCCACCAGCTCGACCTCGGCCACCGAGGCGAAGCCCGCCGCCCGCATCTCCGCCCGGCCCACCGGCGCGGCCGGGTCGAGCGACAGCAACAGCTCGGTCGCCCGCCGGCCGCCGAGCTGAGCCAGCTCGTCGGCGGTGGGCGGCGCCTCCAGGTGCACGAACAGCGGGCCGTCGCGAGGCAGCTCCGCCAGCAGGTCACCCGTCACGGCCCGCACGGTCAGACCCTTGGGCAGATCTCCGGGTACGGCGGCCGCCGTGACCACGTCCAGCCGGTGCTTGGCGAGCAGCTCGGGGAACTCCGCGAACACGCGCAGGGCGTCGGCTACCGAATCCGCTGACAGGTCGGCGTACGTCGCCGGGCGCGAGCCGTGCAGGGCCGCCGGTGCCCAGGTGTCCAGGTACCGCACGAGCAGTTCCCGCTTCACCGCGGCGAACGCGGTGGCCATACCACGGTTGTACCCTGAATCGGCATGGCTGACCAGGTGCTCGACGTATATGCCCAGCGGCTGCGCGAAATGGGTGCCATCCGCAGTGAATCGGTGGCCACAGCATTCGCGACCGTGCCGCGGCACCTGTTCCTGCCGCGTCTCGGACCGCTCACCGACGAGGTAGTCCGGGTGGTCTACACCGGCGACGACGCGATCGTCACGCGGTGGGCGAACGGCGTACCGACCAGTTCCAGCACCCAGCCGTCGCTGATGGCCAAGATGCTCGAGACGCTCGACCTGGCGCCCGGTCACCGGGTGCTGGAGATCGGCACGGGTACCGGCTACAACGCCGCGCTGATCGCCACGATCACCGGAGCCGAGGTGGTCAGCGTCGACGTCCAGCCGGACGTGGTCGAGGAGGCGCGGGTCGCGTTCGAGCGCGCCGGGATCGCCGGAGTACGCGCGATCAACGGTGACGGCTACCTCGGCTATCCGGCGGGGAAGCCGTACGACCGGATCATGGCGACCTGTGGTGTCGGCGGATTGGCGCCGGCCTGGCTCGATCAGCTCGCGCCGGACGGGCGGATCGTCGCGCCGGTGTACCACGGCGGGTTCCACCCGACCATCGCGGCGTGGCGCCCGGTGGCCGGCGGAGAGCTGGTCGGGCAGCCCATCGTCGGCTCGGACTTCATGATCGCACCGGGGCCGTTGCACCCCGGCTACGTACGGGCGCCCGAGATCGCGTTCGACGAGCCGCCGGTCGTGTACCCGTACCCGTTCGGCCAGCTCGACTGGTCGCCGTACATGCATCTCTGGTTCGCCATAGCCGTCGCGGAGCCGGCGGCCAACCGGCGGCGGGTGACCGGCCTGACCGAGGTGGGCGACTGCGCGCTGGTCGACGACGCCGGCCTCGTCCTCGTCCAGCCCGATGCGATCCGCGCGTTCGGCGCTAGCCCTCAGCTGATCGACCGCACCCGATCACTCGTCGAGCTGTGGGATCGGTCGGGTCGGCCCGGACTGGATCGATGGACGTGCCGGTTCGACGTTGATGATGGTCTCTACCTCCCGGCCGGGTGGCGGCTAGGCCGGGAAACCCTTGGGGCCGGTGTGTAGACCACCTGAATGGTTCCAGAATCTGGCAGCGACTGCACGATCGTACGCTGCTCATCAGCCGAATGGGGGAAGTACGCCACCGGTGCGCTGACCGCTTGCACTGTTAACAAACCTTTTTAAAGAAATCCACTAGGACCCCTTCAACCCGCCGGGGGTCGGTCAGAGAATCGACGCAGGTAACTCGACGAGCGGTCCCTCGCACGGTAACCCCCGCTCGCGGGTCAGACCTGGGGAGGGGTGGGTGTGGACACGCCGTACGCGCCCGACCATGCCATCCGAGTTGCGATCAAATCTGAGCGCCGGCTCTTCCGCGACGCGCTAGCCACCTGTGTGGCGGCACAACCGGAGTTCACGGTCGTCGGTCACGTGGCCGACGTCAACGATCTGCTGTTCCTGGTCGACCTGCGTCGACCGGACGTCGTGCTGTTCGACCTCGGTCCATCCGTGCGGCCCACCGTCGACGAGCTGATGGCTCTGCGGGAGCGGTTCGACCTCGCGCACGTCGTGCTCGTCTACGAGCGGCTGAACCCGGCCGAGTTGGCCGCGGTGTGGCACGCCGGCGTCGGTACCGTCGTGCCGTGCTCGCACGGTCTCGACGCGCTGCTCGTGGTGCTGCAGCGGTACGCCGCCGGGCACGCGGAGTACGACGGCCCGCCCACCGAGGGCGCCGCCGGGCTCACCGACCAGGAACGCGAGATCATCACGCTGGTGAGCGCGGGGCACACCGCGGTCCGGATCGCCGAGCTGCTCGACATCAGCCTGCACACAGTGGACAACTGCAAGCGCCGCATCTACCAGAAGCTCGAGGTCGGTAGCCAGAGCCATGCCGTCGCGCGGGCCGCGGTGCTCGGCATCGTCGAGCGCCCGGTGCTGTCGATGACGAGGTACAAGGAGACCAACGGCGAGTCCATGTACGTGGTCGTCGGCGGCCGGGACAGCCCGACCCGGCAGACCGTGGTGTCGACGGTGCGGGACAGCGGTATCGCGTTCTCGCTCAACGGTTCGCTCGACCGCACGCCGACGCTGATGGTGCTCGTCGACCCCGACGGCACGGACTGGCCGGACCCCGATGCCCCACGGGTGCCGGTCGTATTGGTCCACAGTGCACCGTTGTGCCGGGCAACTGTGATCAGCGCGCTGGTGCGCGGCCTGGCCGGGATCGTGCCCGGTGACCGCGCCGCTCAGGAGCTGGTACAGGTGCTGCGCCTGGCCGCCCGGGGCTACCTGGTGCTGGACCACACCGAGGCGCGCACATTCATCGACGCGGCATGGGCGCGACGGGCCGAGCCGGAGAGCGGCCTGCCCGACCTGACCGCGCGTGAGTGCGACATCCTGCGGTCGATCGCGTCGGGCCACACGGTACGACAGACCGCGCGGTCGCTCGGCATCGCGGAGAAGACGGTCGAGAATACCCAGGCCCGGCTCTTCCGCAAGCTCGGCGTGCGAAACCGTGCGGGCGCGCTGGCGACGGCGTACGCCCTCGGCCTGCTGGACCTGCCGATCAGGTGACGACCACGGCGAAGACGACCACGTTGTCGACGTACGTGTTGCGCTCGTGGTCGAAGTTCCCGCCGCACGTGATCAGGCGCAGCGTCGGCACCGGGGTCGGCGCGTACACCAGGTCGACCGGGACATCGGACTTCGGGTACCGGCCCGTCGACGTGACCCGGAACGTGATCCGCCGGCCGCCCCGGTCGACCTCGACGGTGTCTCCCGCACGCAGTTCACCGAGCCGGAAGAACACCGCGGTACCGGTGCGCGAGTCGACGTGACCGGCGATCACCGCCGCGCCGGGATCGCCGGGCGCGGCACCGCGCTGGTACCACCCGGCTATCTGGTAGTCGCTCGGCAGCGTCATCGCGCCGGACGGATCCAGGTCGAGTGTCTCCAATGGACTGTCCACATTGATCCGTGGAATGCGCAACCGGGTCGGCGGCTCGATGTTCCGATCCGCCCACAACTGCGGCGGCGGTGGCCAGATCCAGTCGGCGGCGGGCAACGTGGGTGACCCGGTCACCGCGGTCAGCCCGGCGACCAGCGCGCAGGCGAGTCCGGCCGCGGCGAGCACCGCCGGCAGCCGCGCGCGCGGCCACCGGCGGTCGAAGGAACCGGCCTTCAGTTCGGTCACTAGCCGGGGCGCCGTCTGAGCATGACCGTGACCCCAGCGGCGAGCAGCAGCGCTAGCGCGGCGCCGCCCCACAACAGCGATACGGGGATACCCCGAGGCGCCGAGCCGCCGCCACCCGCGTTGACCTGAGCCGGTACGACCGATCCGCCCTGCGCGTCGATGCGCAGCTTCGCGGTCAGGCCGTTCGAGCCGTCGAGCACGATGAGCGTGTAGACACTGCCCGCACCGAGGGACACGTCGACCGTGGCGGCCTGGCCGCTCGGTACCGGCTGCAGGCGTACCGACCAGCGGCCCGAGTCGACCTCGCGGTACGGGGTCGTCTGCGCGAACTTCACCCCGTCGGCGATCGATGCCCCGCCGGCCAGCGAGATGTCCAGTTGAGGCGCTCGTACCGAGGCCTGCACGATACGCACCCGGGCGTTGCCGGCCCCGGGTTGGCTGAGGTCGTCGACGAGGATCTCGAGACCGAGTGACTTGTCGACGAACTTGCCCACACCGGCGACGGTGTACGCCTTGCCGTCCTCCACGTTCACGGTCTCGCTCAGGGCCGGTGCCTCGGAGGCGGGGCGGCCTTGCAGTCGCATCGCGACGGTGTACCGGCCGACGGGCAGCTCCAGGTAGTCGGACACCACGCCGTACCCGACCGCGGGGAACACCTTGGGCGCGAACGCGCCGGCAACCGAGGTGAGGTACACGTCGACCGGCGGTGTGTCGGGGGAGAGGTGGGCCAGCCGGACGAAGCCGGTGCCGGCGGCCGCGGATGCGCTCGGGCTGGTGGCGGCGACGATGCCGAAGGTCACCAGCGTGGCCCCCATGAGGGCGGACAGGCGGAGGGCGGAACTCCTTCTCACGTTGGTTCCTCTCGTCAACTGATGGGAGAGTCGGGGACGGGGTAACGCACGAGCATGCCGTCGCCGGTGAGCTCGACGGCCTGGGGCCGGTACATGTCGATCTGCTTATCGAGCCAGCTCCGGACGATGTTTCCGCTGTCCGGATCCGTGACGGGTCGATCGCCCACTGTGGACAGGACGACACGGCGCCGGGGCAGCCCGTTGCCGTCCTCGCCCGGTACGGCCGGGAAGTCGGTGATACCGAAGCTGTTCCAGCCGGACATGTCGGCGAGAATTTCCATGAGCCGTTCGTCGACGTCCCCCGCACGCAGGGCCTGGGCGGCGGGGGGAGCGAAGGTCAGCTTGGGATTGTTCGCGAGCTCCGCGCCGAACGAGGCCCGGTCCCGCCGGTCCAAGGTCTCCTGCCGCTGGTACGCGGTCGCGCCGAGTGGCGGCTCGATCCTCCGCAGCACGGTGACCCGGCCGGCTTCGTTGCCGAATGCGGCGTACGGCACCCAGCCCGTGTCCATCGCCGCGGTCCGGTCGACGTAACCCGCGGTGACCCGCCATCGCGCCGGGTCGTTTCTGGCCGACCGGGACAGCACCTGCATCCGTCCGGCCGGTAGTCCTGCCCGCAGCAGCTCGGGCCACAGCCCGTCGTCGACCACGAGAACGGGCGCGCGGACGACCTCGTCGTCGAACCACCCGGCCACCTCGGCCGCCGGCGGCGGCACGGCTCGCGGGACAGGGCGGGTCGCGGTCGCCACGAGCCCGGTCAACGCGACGATGGCGCAGGCCACCGCTCCCGCGGCCCGGAGCGCGGCCTGCGTCTGAGTGTTCAGCGTCCGCGCCGACCGCAGCCGGACCGATGCCGAGCGGGCCACCCAGAGTCCGGCGATCCGGTCCTCGGCTCCGGCCAGCGCGACCACCGCGGCAAGCGGCAGCGCCATCGTGAACAGGTCCGCCCGGGCGGGTTCCACGAGCAATGCGACGCCCAGCAACATGATGACCACGATCGCCGGCGCGCGCAGCCACCTGCGGGCCAGCGCCGCCAGGGTCAGCGCGAGCGCCGCCAGCAACAGCGGCAGCTCCGACAGATCGGGTACCGGCCCAGTAGCCGGGCTGGCCGACGCCAACCAGGCGCGCCACTGCTCGGGTCCGATGACGTTCGCGACCAGCGCGGCCACGGCCGCTACGCCGAGCAGTCCGCCGAGCGCCATCCGAGCCCGGACAGCCCACCCCGCGGCCAGGTCGCCCTGGGCGAACAGCACGGCGATCGCGGCGAGCAGGGCCGGCAGGGCGGCCGGCACCAGTACCGCGGCCGCGGCCAAGCCGAGCAGAGCCAGTACGCGTTGAGTCGCCCCGACGCGTTCGCCCGCGACCAGCGCGGTGGCCACCAGGAGGCCGCCGGCACCGAGCAACCCCGGCCGGACCTCGGTCAGCAGGGCCGTACCGGTCGGCACGAACACGAGCAGCACCACCGCGGCGATCCTGGTTGGTACGGCCAGCCGCAACCGCCTCACCAGGAGCCAGACCAGCAGCACGACAGCGACGCCCGCGACGGCCATCGCCTCCCGTACCGCGGTCAGCGCCGTGGCGTGCCGCTGCAACGCCGAGGTGGGCGACACCCACGCGGCGACGACCGCGCTGAACACGTGATGCGGCCACGGCCCGTCGACGGCCGCGATGTCCGGGCGGACCGCGGCGACGACCTGGGCCACGCCGAACACCTCGCCCGGCCGCGGGGGCGCGGACAGAGCGGTTGTGACGACGTGGATCGACACCAGTCCGACCGTGGCCAGTTCGGCCACCGCGGCGGCCACTCTCGTCAGCGCCAGTGCGGCATGAGGGCGCACCGGCCGCCGGGCACGGGACGGCAGGGAGTCGTCGGCGGGCAGGCGCGGACCGGGTACGCCGGCGAAGTTCGCCGGGCGCTTCTCGCGCAGCCCGTGCGGGTCGTCCGGAGGCTCGTGCTCCCACGGTGATCTGATCGGCCCCAACGACGGACGGCCGGTGGGCAACTCCCGGACGGCATGCCTGCCCAGCGTCACGCGCCACCCCCCCTTGATGATCGGGCGCTGACAGCTAAGTAACTTGCCTGCCATTGCTCAACATCACAAGCGTCGATCGGGTAGACCTGTGTCGCGGGTCACCCGTTCGTGATACCCCTCGGGGGTATCATTCGAGTCATGGCATCCCATGGGCCCTGGCGAGTGGCCGCCCAGGCGACACTGCACTGCCTCACCGGGTGTGCGATCGGTGAGGTGCTCGGCATGGTCATCGGTACCGCCGCGGGCCTATCGAACCTGGTCACGGTGGTGCTGTCGATCGCGTTGGCGTTCGTGTTCGGGTACGCCCTCACCGTCCGTGGTCTGCTGCTCGGCGGCCTAGCGCTGGTCGCCGCGATACGGCTGGCGTTTGCGGCGGACACGATCTCCATCGCCGTAATGGAGATCGTTGATAACACCGTCATGGTGGGCGTACCGGGAGCTATGGGTGCGGGCCTGACCAACTGGCTGTTCTGGCTGGCGCTGGCCGGCAGCCTGGGCATCGCGTTCATCGTCACCTGGCCGGTGAACCGCTGGCTCATCGCGCGCGGACGCGGCCACGCCGTGGTCCACCACGCACACCATCATTGAGCCGTGGACCTCGTTTCGATCGACGACGTGCGGCTCGCCGCCAAGAACATCGCCGGGCTCGCCTTCCGGACCCCGCTCCTCCCCGCGCCCTGGGCCGGCGACGTCTGGCTGAAGCCGGAGAACCTACAACCCATCGGGGCGTTCAAGGTCCGCGGTGCCGCCCACGCCGTCGCGATGCTGCCGCCGCACCGGCGAGCCGCCGGCGTGGTCACCCACTCGTCCGGTAACCACGGCCGGGCCCTGGCCTACGCCGCGGCCGCCGCCGGCATCGCGTGCGTCGTGGTCATGCCCGATGTCGCGCCAGCCATCAAGGTAGACGCGGTCCGCGCGCTCGGCGCCGAGATCGAGCTGGTACCGCCCGCCCAGCGGGTAGCCCGGGTCACCGAGCTGGTTGCCGAGCGGGGTCTCGAACCGGTACCGCCGTTCGACCACCCGGACATCATCGCCGGCCAGGGCACGGTCGGGCTGGAGATCGCCGAGGACCTGCCCGACGTCGACGTCGTACTCGTACCGGTCGGTGGCGGCGGGCTCGCCTCGGGAGTGGCCACCGCGGTGCGGGCCTTGTGCCCGGCCGCCACGGTCATCGGCGTCGAGCCCGAACTGGCCGCCGATGCCGCGGAGAGCCTGCGTACCGGCGAGGTCGTGATCTGGCCGGTCGAGCAGACGTACCGCACGATCGCCGACGGACTGCGCACCAACCTCTCCGAACTGACGTTCGCCCACCTCAGCGCGCGGCTAGACGGCATCGTGACCGTCACCGAGGACGAGATCCGGTCGGCCGTCGGTACCCTCGCCCGCGAGGCACATCTCGTGGTCGAACCGAGCGGTGCGCTCGGCATCGCCGCCCTCATGCACCGGCGTGGTGACCTGCCACCGGGTCGTACGGTCGCGGTCCTCACCGGCGGCAATATCGATCCAGCCTTGCTTCGAGACCTGCTGGCGTAGGCGGTGCGTTCGCTAGCGCGGCCGGTGCAGGTCTCGTAGCGTTGTTCATCCACAGCCTTATCCACAGGATTCGAGCGGTGGTTGTGGCGGTGCAACGCAGGTACCCAGACTGTCCGGCATGCCTCCGATCGATCTCGGTGCGTTGTTCCGCTCGCTGCGGCGCTCGGCCGACCTGAGCCAGCGTGAGCTTGCCGCTGCGGCTGGGGTGCCTCCGTCGACCCTGGCGCGTATCGAATCGGGGCAGGCGCGCGATCCGAGGTTCCGGACCGTGGAGCGATTGGTTCGGGCGGCCGGCGCCGAGCTGCTCCCGCCGGTCCAGGAGCATCCAGACGAAGACCTGATCGACGGGGGTGATCGGCACTATCCGGCCCACCTCGACGTCCGGCCGGTAGTTGTCGCGGAGGACTGGTGGGGCGCCTGGTGGGCAGGAATCCACGTGCTACCGCGGTCGAGGTGGCCGAAGGAGGCGCCGGAGCGCACCTTCGACCTGCGACGTGACCGGCGCGATGCGCGGCGGTGGCGGCGGGAGGCCCGGGAGCGGGTCACCGAGACCGAGCTCCAGCAGGTCGAGAGCTGGCGGTGGACCGCCCGGCTACCGGATGGGACGCTACTCGGGTTCCTCGTTGCGGCGCCTCACGGCGAGTGTTTGGAGCTGCTGCACCTGGAGATCGACCCGGACTGGCGCGCGCTCGGGCTTGGCCGGCGGCTGCTCGGCGCCCTCTACGAGGAGGCCGAGCGCGCCGGCATCAGCCACGTGCGCGTGCTGGTCGCTAGCGCTACGCCTCAGCCGGTACCTGCAGTAGGTCGAGGATCCAGGCCACCACGAACGCCTCCTCGTGCCAGGCGTCGTACCGGCCGCTGGGTCCGCCGTGGCCCGAATCCATCTTGGTCTTCAGGAGGTAGCGACCGTCGGGTGCGACCGACCGCAGCCGGGCGATCCACTTGGCCGGCTCGTGGTACAGCACCCGGGTGTCGTTCAGTCCGGTCACCGCGAGGATCGGCGGGTAGTCGGCGGACGCCACGTTCTCGTACGGCGTGTACGACTTCATGTACTCGTACACGTCGGCCGACTCGAGCGGGTTGCCCCATTCCTCCCACTCGGTGACGGTCAGTGGCAGCGACGGGTCGAGGATCGTGTTCAGCGCGTCGACGAACGGGACCTGCGCCACGATGCCGGCGAACGCGTCGGGAGCCAGGTTCGCCACCGCGCCCATCAGCAGGCCGCCGGCCGAGCCGCCGCGGGCCACCAGCCGGTCGGACGCCGTCCAGCCGGTCTTGACCAGGTGCCGGGCGGCCGCGACGAAGTCCGTGAACGTGTTCTTCTTGGCCAGCAGCTTGCCGTCCTCGTACCACCGCCGACCCAGTTCACCGCCGCCCCGGATGTGGGCTACCGCGAACGAGATCCCGCGGTCCACAAGGGACAGCCGGGGGATCGAGAACCACGGGTCCATCGAGGCCTCGTACGAGCCGTACCCGTAGAGCACGCACGGCGCCGAGCCGTCCCGCGGCGTGCCCTTCCGGCAGATCAAGGAGACCGGTACCCGGGTGCCGTCGTCGGCGATCGCCCACTCGCGGTGCTGCTCGTAGTCGGCCGGGTCGAACCCGCCGAGGACCGGCTTGCGCTTGCGCAGCACCATCGTGCGGGTGATCAGGTCGTAGTCGTAGATCGAGTCGGGGGTGACGAACGAGGAGTAGTTCAGCCGGACGACCGTCGTGTCGTACTCCGGGTTGTCGTCGAGGCCAACCGTGTAGAGCGGCTCCGGGAACGAGATGTCGTACTCGGCGCCGGCGTCCAGCGGCAGCACCCGCAGACCGGTCAACCCGTCGCGGCGCAGTGACACGACCACGTGCCCGGCGAAGGCCGCGACCGACTCGAGCCGGGTGCCCGGCGAGTGTTCGATGAGCGGCAGCCAATCGCCCGGGTTGTCGACCGACGTGTACGCGAGCGCGAAGTCCTCCGCCCCGTCGTTGTGCAGGACGAGCAGGCGGTGGCCGTGGTGCTCGACCCCGTACTCGACGCCCTGCCGGCGTGGGGCGACCACCCGCGGCGCCGAAGTGGGCGCGTCGGCCGGGACGAGGTGGACCTCGGACGTGAGCTTGCTGTGGATGTCGATGAGGATGAACTTCTCCGAACGGGACAGCTCGACGCTCACCCAGAAGCGCTCGTCCGGCTCCTCGTAGACGATCACGTCGGTCGCCGCCGCGGTGCCGACTATGTGCCGCCAGGCGCGGTACGGCCGCCACGCCTCGTCGACCGTCATGTAGAAAAGCGTCGATCCGTCCAGCGACCAGGCCGAGCCGTGGAAGACATCCTCGACCCGGTCCGGGAGTACCTCACCGGTCGTCAGATCCTTCACGTGCATGGTGAAACGCTCGTTGCCGGCGAAGTCGACGGAGTACGCCAGCCACCGGCTGTCGGGGCTGACGTCGAACGTACCGAGTGCGAAGAACTCGTGCCCCTCGGCGAGCTGGTTGCCGTCGAGCAGCACCTCCTCGCCGTCGAGCGGCTGACCGTCCTCAGTGGACGGCGGATCCGCCTCGCCTGGGAGCACCCCGCGGCGGCAGTAGATGGAGTACTGCAGGCCCTCGACCGAGCGGGAGTAGTACCAGTACCCGCCCTTGCGGACCGGTACCGTCAGATCCGTCTCCTTGGTCCGCTTACGGATCTCGTTGAAGATGGCCTCCCGCAGTTCGGCCTGCTGTGCCGTGACCGTGTCGGTGTAGGCGTTCTCGGCCTCGAGGTACGCGATCGTCTCCGGGTTGTCCTTCTCGCGTAGCCAGGCGTACTCGTCGATGGTCGTGTCGCCGTGGTAAACACGCTCGGTCGGCACTCGCTTGGCCACCGGTGGGGCAGTTGGTTCCGTCGTCACGCTCGCCCACGTTACCTTCCGGTTAGTGTGGACAGCATGTCCACCTCCTCGGTCGACGCGCTCGCCACGCGGCTGCGCACCGAGTTGGGTCCGGGCGCCGTGGTGACCGACGAGGCCGCCCGCCGGACGTACGAGTGTGACGGTCTCACCCACTATCGGGCGATTCCGGAGCTGGTCGTGCTGCCGGACTCCGCGGAGGAGGTCCAGGCCGTCGTGCGGGGGTGCCGGGAGTACGGCCTGCCGTTCGTGGCCCGGGGTTCGGGCACCGGACTGTCCGGTGGGGCCCTGCCGGTAGCCGGCGGCGTGTTGATCGTGACCAGTCGGCTGCGCCGGATCCTCGAGCTGGACCTGCGCAACGGGCGCGCCGTCGTCGAACCCGGCGTCGCGAACCTGGCGATCAGCCAGGCCGTGGCGGAGGCCGGGTGGTACTACGCGCCCGACCCGTCGAGCCAGCTCGTCTGCTCGATCGGCGGCAACGTCGCGGAGAACTCCGGCGGAGCCCACTGCGTCAAGTACGGGTTCACCGTCCACCACGTCACCGGGCTCGAGGTCTGCACCTCCGACGGTGAGCTGGTCTGGCTCGGCGCGCGGAAGTCGGCCCGGTCCGTCGGCTACGACCTCGTCGGCGTCTTCGTGGGCTCGGAAGGCACGCTCGGCATCGCGACGAAGGTGGCGGTCCGGCTGCTGCGCCGCCCCGAGGCGGTCACCACGATCCTGGCGGCGTTCCGGACCGTGGCCGACGCCGGCGCGGCGACCAGTGCGATCATCGCGGCGGGGCTGACGCCGGCGGCCGCCGAGATCATGGATGCGTTGGCGATCCAGGCCGCCGAGAAGGCCGTGAACTGCCACTATCCGGCCGGTGCCGGCGCCGTGCTGATCGTCGAGCTGGACGGCTCCGCGGTCGAGGTGGCGGAGGAGGAGGCCGCCGTCCGCGAGCTGTGCGCGCAGTCCGGCTCCTTCGAGCTGCGGGTCGCGGCCGACGCGGCCGAGCGGGCCGAGATCTGGAAGGGGCGCAAGTCGGCCTTCGCGGCCGTCGGGCGGATCAGTCCACAGTACATAGTCCAAGATGGAGTGATTCCCCGTACCGCGCTTGCCGAGGTGCTGGCGGAGATCTCGGCGCTCGCGGACCGGGCCGGCATCCGGGTCGCCAACGTCTTCCACGCCGGGGACGGCAACCTGCACCCGCTGGTGCTCTACGACGAGCGGGTTCCGGGTGAGCACGCGGCCGCGGAGGAGGTGTCCGGGGCGATCCTCGATCTGTGCGTGTCGCGCGGCGGGTCGATCACCGGCGAGCATGGCGTGGGCGTAGACAAGGCGGCGAAGCTGCCGCGCATGTTCACCGCAGACGACCTCGACACGATGCAGCTCGTCCGGTGTGCGTTCGATCCGGCCGGCCGCGCCAACCCGGGCAAGGTGTTCCCGACCCCGCGGCTGTGCGGCGAGGCACCCCGGCACCGGTCGGCCGGCGACGCGGTGGAACAGGCCGCCCAGCGCGCCGGGATCGAGGCATGGTGAAGACTGTCCAGCCGTCGTCCGCCGCCGAGGTAGCCGAGGTGTTGCGGGACGCGTCGGCGGCCGGGCAGACCGTCGTGCCGAGGGGTGCCGGTACGAAGTTCGACTGGGGCGACGCGCCATCCACAGTGGACCTCGTGCTGGACCTCCGCGAGCTGCGCGGGCTGGCCGAGCACGCGCCGGCCGATCTGGTCGCCACCGTCGGAGCCGGGACACCGCTGGCCGACCTGCAGGCCGCGCTCGCCGGTGCGGGACAGCGGCTGTCGGTCGAGGTCGGCTCGACCGCGGCCACCGTCGGCGGCATGCTCGCGACCGGGGAGGGTGGCCCGCTGCGGGTACGCCACGGTACCGGCCGGGATCTGCTGATCGGCGTGGAGTTCGTGCGCGCCGACGGCGTGATCGCGCACTCCGGTGGCCGAGTGGTGAAGAACGTCGCCGGGTACGACGTCGGCAAGCTGCTCTGCGGCTCGTACGGCACCCTCGGCGTGATCACGTCGGCCACCTTCCGGCTGCATCCGTTGCCCGCCGCGCGCGTCTGGGTTTGCCGGACCGTACAGACTCCGCAGGACATACACAGCCTGGTCGGCGCGCTACTGGAGTCCACTGTGGAACCGACGGCGGTCGAGGTGGATCTGCCGGCGCTGGGGCCGGGCACGCTGGCGGTGTTGATCGAGGGTACGGCTGGCGGGGTGACCAAGCGCGCCAAGTCGTGCCGCGAGCTGCTGGCCGGCGACGTGTCCACTGCGGACACCGCGCCGCCGTGGTGGAACACGTACCCGTTCGAGCCCGGCGACGTTGCGCTCGAGCTGGTGGCACCGGTGGACGCCCTGCACGCAGCGGTCTACGCGCTGCACGACGCGGCCGGCGCGGCGGTGCCGGTACGCGGGTCGGCCGGTGCCGGTGTCGTCTACGCCACGCTCCCCGGCAGCATGCCGGCCGGTCCGGTAGCCGCGATCGTCGACGCGGTGCGCAGCGTACTGCTGGCCCGTGACGGCTCGTGCGTCGTGCTCAGTGTCCCGCCCGCTATGCGCGGTGCGGTGGACCTGTGGGGCCCGGTACCGGGGCTGGACCTGATGCGCCGGGTGAAGGAACAGTTCGATCCGGCCCGCACGCTGTCCCCAGGGCGCTTCGTCGGGGGGATCTGATGACCGAGCTGCGCGCGCTGACCGACACCTGCGTCCACTGTGGATTCTGCTTGCCCGCCTGCCCCACGTACCAGCTATGGGGTGAGGAGATGGACTCGCCCCGGGGCCGGATCCACCTGCTGGGCCAGCTACTCGACGGGGCGCCGCTGACCGGCCCGGTGGTGGGGCACTTCGACGCGTGCCTCGGGTGCCTGGCGTGTGTGCCGGCCTGCCCGTCCGGAGTGCGGTACGACCGGATCATCGAGGAGACGCGGCCGCTGCTCGAGGGTCGACGACGGCTGCCCGACAGATTGCTGCGGGCCGGCATCTTCGCGCTGTTCCCGTACCCCCGCCGGATGAAGGCGATGCGCGGACCGCTACGGCTGGCGCGGCGGCTGCCCGGCGCGAACCGGCTGCCCGCGAGCCTGGCGGCGATGCGCGAGCTGGCACCGCCGCTGCGGCCGCGCGTGTCGTTGCCGGCGCGGATCGAGGCCCGCGGAGCGCGGCGGGCCGTGGTGGGCCTGCTAACCGGATGTGTGCAGTCGGCGTTCTTCTCGCACGTGTCGGCGGCGACCGCGCGGGTGCTCGCGTTGGAGGGTTGCGACGTGGTGATCCCGCGGGGGCAGGGGTGTTGCGGCGCGCTCGCGCGGCACGCCGGGCGGGACGCGATGGCCCGGCGGCAGGCGCGGCGGGTCGTCCGGCAGTTCGCCGACGCCGGGGTGGACGCGATCGTCACGGACGTGGCGGGATGCGGCTCGCTGCTGAAGGAGTACGGCGAACTGTTGCCCGACGATCCGCGGGCCGCGGCAGTGGCCGAGCGCGCGCGGGATGTGACCGAGGTGCTCGCCGAGCTGGGTCCGGTGGCGCACCGGCATCCGGTACCGATGACGGTGGCCTACCACGACGCCTGCCATCTCTCGCACGGCCAGCGGATCCGGGCGCAGCCGCGTCAACTGCTGGCCGGGATCCCGGAACTGACCGTAGTGTCCCCTGTGGACAGTGACACCTGCTGCGGTTCGGCCGGCATCTACAACCTCGTGCAGCCGGAGGCGGCGACGGAGTTGGGCGACCGCAAGGCGAAGGCGCTGGTGGCTACCGGGGCGGAGGCGATCGTCGCAGGCAACCCCGGCTGCCTGTTGCAGATCTCGGCCGCGCTCCGCCGCGCCCAGCCCGACCCGATCCCCACCGTTCTCCACACCGTCGAACTGCTCGACCGTGCGCTGCGCGGCTAGCTGTGCCGCAGCACCAGGATCGCGATGTCGTCGCGCGGCAGTTCGGCGGAGAAGCTGAGCGTCGCCGCGCGCAGCCGCGCCGCCACGACATCGGCCGAGTAGCCGGCGAGCCGGCCGGCGGCCGCGCGCAACCGTTCCGTGCCGAACAGCTCGCCGCTGCGCCGGCGTTCGGTGACCCCGTCGGTGTAGAAAACCAGTGCGTCGCCGGGGGCGATCGACACCTCGTACATCGGTGATCGCACCCGCTCCAGCAGGCCGAGGGCGGTCCCCCCGAGACCCACGAGCGCCGTTCTGCCGTCGGCCCTGACGAGCACCGGCAGATCGTGCCCGGCCAGGTACAGCGACACCGACAACCCGCGCTCGACCGGAGTGACCATGGCGAGCGCCAGCGTGCAGTACCGGCCGCCGCCCCGCTCGAACAACGTGTCGTTCAATGTGGACAGTGTGGCCGGCAGTGGCTTGCCCTCCCGGACGAGTACCCGGATCACGTCGCGGACGAGGCCGGTGACCGCGGCGGCCTGCACGCCCTTGCCGGAGACGTCGCCGATGACCAGCAGCCACCGCCCATCCGGCATCGGTACCACGTCGTAGAAGTCGCCGCCGACCTCGATGTCGTCGCCGGTCGGAACGTACTCCGCGCCCAGCTCGAGGCCTTCGATCGTGGGCAGTTCGGGTGGCAGCAGCGACTGTTGCAGCATGTGCGCGACCTTGCGGCGATCGGCGTGGATGCGGGCATTGTCGATGGCCAGAGCCGCCCGGCGGGCGACGTCCTCGATGATGGCCATCTCGTCGGCATCCTGGCGGTGATCGGCGTGCCGGCCGACTGCCAGGACGCCGAGCTGCTGCCCACGAGCGACGAGCGGGACCGCGATGCCATCGATCGGCGCCGCCAGCAACGCGTGGGTACCGAGCCGGAGTGCGTCGCGCATGCGCACCGATGCCGCCTCCGGATCCTTGGCGTCGAGCGCCTCCACGAGCGCCGGCAGGGACGCCTCGTCCTCGTGCGCCGCGGCGGCCCGCGCCAGTTCGCCCCACGTGTCGGCCATGTGTACCGAGCACCACTGGCCCAGCCGGGGAACGACGAGACGCGGGATGAGCGCCATCGTCAGGTCGACGTCCAGCGACTGCGCCAGCAGTTCGCCTGCCTCGGCGAGGAACGTGAGCCAGGTCTGCCGGCGTACGTCCGCCTCGCGTAGCCGGTCGGCTTCGCAGGCCAGCCCGAGCCGTTCGGCGACCAGCCGCGCCAGCGGCAGCGCGTACGACGCCTTCGGCGCCATGAGTACCAGCTCACCCGACCAGGGTCGGCTCACCGGCAGCGGTACCCGTTGCACCTCGGTGTCGGGCGGAATGGCCGCGCCGTACCGGGCGAACGTGACCGGTCCAGTGCCGCGGTCGAGTTCCAACACCACGCCCTGCGCGCCGATCCGCTCGGCGAGGATCGCCAGCAGCCGATCGGCAAAATGTGCGCTCGCATCCGGTTCGTACATGCTGTTGCTGATCTCCAGCAGCGCCTGCAGCGCGCGGAGGCCGGCGTCCGGCGGGCCTTGCGATGGCGCGTCGCCGGTCGTTCCGGGCCGGTCGAGCCGGAACCAGACGCCCTTGCCGCCGTTGTGGTGCGTCGTGCCCCACGCGGTCGCGAAGTGGTCGACCAGCAGCAATCCGCGCCCGCGTTCGGTCGGTCCGTCGAGGGTTTCGCGCAACGGTCGCGGGTTGTCGATGACGCCCGGCGTGTGATCGGCGACGGTCACGGTCAGCCCCGTCGGGTCGGCGATGACCTCGATGTCCAGGTCGGTACCGGCATGCAGGACGCCGTTCGTGACCAGCTCAGTGGTGAGTAGCAGCGCCTCGTCGAGCAACTCGGTCAGATCCGCCTCCGCGAGCACGGAGCGGACCACTGCTCGGGCGGCAGCCGGCGTACGGCGGTCGGCTGGCAGCCGGACCCGCCGAATGTGTTGTGATGTCGCCGCCCGCACACGAGCAGTCTCCACCGAACGGGCCGGTCAATCCAACCAGGTGGCTCGCATTCGTCCAGGTTGTCAGGCAATGATGAACAGCATCGCGGACCAACCTTTTGCGAGGACGCCATGACCGTGGACCACACCGTTGCCACGTCCGATACGTTGTTGCGCAAGCTAGCTGATGCGCTCGTGCGGGTGCGAAACGGTGACTTCAAGGCCCGGTTGCCGCGCGGTTCCGGGTTGACCGGTGAGGTCGCCGACTCGTTCAACGACGTGCTGGCGCTGCTGGAACGGCGCAACCGGGAGCTGTTGCGGATCAGCCGGGTCGTCGGCCGGGAAGGTCGGATGACCGAGCGCCTCGACGAGGAGAACTTCGACGGCGCGTGGGGCGAGGGCGTACGCGCCATCAACAGCCTGATCGACGACCTCGGCCGGCCGACGACCGAGATCGCCCGGGTCATCGTGGCGGTGGCCGAAGGTGACCTCTCGCAGAAGATGGAGCTGGAGATCGAGGGCCGGCCGCTGCGCGGCGAGTTCCTCACGATCGGTCGCACCGTGAACAAGATGGTGGACCAGCTGTCGAGCTTCGCCAGCGAGGTGACCCGGGTGGCCCGCGAGGTGGGTACCGAGGGCAAGCTCGGCGGCCAGGCCGCCGTCCGCGGTGTGGCGGGCACCTGGCGGGACCTGACCGACAACGTGAACTACATGGCGTCCAACCTGACCGCGCAGGTGCGGTCGATCTCCCAGGTGACCACGGCCATCGCCAGTGGTGACCTGTCGCAGAAGATCAATATTTCGGCGCAGGGCGAGGTGGCCGAGCTGGCGGACACGATCAACTCGTTGACCGACACGCTGCGGGTCTTCGCCGAGCAGGTGACCCGGGTGGCCCGCGAGGTGGGTACCGAAGGGAAGCTGGGCGGCCAGGCCGAGGTACCGGGCGTGGCCGGCACGTGGAAGGACCTGACCGACGCGGTGAACTACATGGCGTCGAACCTGACCGCGCAGGTCCGCAACATCGCTCAGGTGGCGACCGCGGTGGCCAAGGGCGACCTGTCGCAGAAGATCACGGTCGCGGCGCAGGGCGAGATCCTCGAGCTCAAGGACGTCGTCAACACGATGGTGGACCAACTCTCGTCGTTCGCCGACGAGGTGACCCGGGTGGCCCGCGAGGTGGGCTCGGAGGGCAAGCTCGGCGGCCAGGCCCAGGTGTCCGGGGTATCGGGGACCTGGCGGGACCTGACCGAAAACGTGAACCAGCTCGCCGGCAACCTGACCGCGCAGGTCCGCAACATCGCCCAGGTGACCACGGCCGTGGCCCGGGGCGACCTGTCGCAGAAGATCACAGTGGACGCCCAGGGCGAGATCCTCGCGCTGAAGAACACCGTGAACACGATGGTGGACCAGCTGTCCTCGTTCGCCGACGAGGTGACCCGGGTGGCCCGCGAGGTCGGTACCGAGGGCAAGCTCGGCGGCCAGGCCCAAGTGCGGGGCGTCGCCGGTACCTGGCGGGACCTGACCGACAACGTGAACTTCATGGCGTCGAACCTGACCGCGCAGGTGCGCAACATCGCGCAGGTGGCTACGGCGGTCGCGAGCGGCGACCTGTCGCAGAAGATCACGGTGGACGCGCGCGGCGAGATCCTCGAGCTCAAGTCGACCGTGAACACGATGGTGGATCAGTTGTCCTCGTTCGCCGACGAGGTGACCCGGGTGGCCCGCGAGGTCGGTACCGAGGGCAAGCTCGGCGGCCAGGCCCAGGTTCGCGGAGTCGCCGGTACCTGGCGGGACCTGACCGACAACGTGAACTTCATGGCGTCCAACCTGACGGCCCAGGTGCGCAACATCGCCCAGGTGACCACGGCCGTAGCCCGAGGTGACCTGTCCCAGAAGATCACAGTGGACGCGCACGGCGAGATCCTCGAGCTCAAGAACACCGTGAACACGATGGTGGACCAGCTGTCGTCGTTCGCCGACGAGGTGACCCGGGTGGCCCGCGAGGTGGGCTCGGAGGGCAAGCTCGGCGGCCAGGCCCAGGTCCGCGGCGTCTCCGGTACCTGGCGGGACCTCACCGAAAACGTCAACCAGCTCGCGCTGACGCTGACCACACAGCTGCGGGCCATCGCGCAGGTGTCGACGTCGGTGACCCGCGGCGACCTGACCCAGCGCATCACGGTCGTGGCGCAGGGCGAGGTCGCCGAGCTCAAGGACAACATCAACCAGATGATCGTGACGCTGCGCGAGACCACGAAGAAGAACGCCGAGCAGGGCTGGCTCGACTCGAACATCGCCCGGATCGGTGGTCTGTTGCAGGGCCAGCGCGACCTCGACGAGGTCTGCCGCATGATCATGTCCGAGGTCACCCCGCTCGTCGAGGCTCAGCTCGGCGCGTTCTTCAAGGTGGCTCGCGGGGACGAGGGCGGGTTACGGCTGCGGCTGGCCGCTGCCTACGGCTACGCCGCCGGCGGCGAGGACATCAGCTTCGCCGGGGGCGAGGGCCTCGTCGGCCAGGCCGCCGTCTCCCGCCGGACCATCCGGGTGGGTACCGACGGAGCCCAGTTGAGGGTACGCAGCGGGCTGGCCGTGACGCCGGTCGTCGACCTGGTCGTTCTGCCGGTCGTCTTCGAGGGCGAGCTGCTCGGGGTCATCGAGTTCGCCTCGGTGGCCGCGTTCTCCGAGCTGCACATCGACTTCCTCGAGCGGCTGATCACCACGATCGGCATCGCGCTGAACACGATCCTGGCCAACCGCCGCACCGAGGAGCTGCTCGCCCAGTCCCAACGGCTCGCCCACGAACTGCAGGAGCAGTCGGCCGAGCTGCAGCGCACCAACGCCGAGCTCGAGGAGAAGGCGGCCCTGCTGTCCGAGCAGAACCGGAACATCGAGATCAAGAACCGGGAGATCGAGATGGCCAGGCTCGGTCTCGAGGAGAAGGCACAGCAGTTGGCGGCCGCATCGCAGTACAAGTCGGAGTTCCTGGCGAACATGAGCCACGAGCTGCGTACTCCGTTGAACTCCCTGCTGCTGCTGGCCCGGCTGCTCGCCGACAACCCGGAGGCGAACCTGACCGACAAGCAGATCGAGTTCGCCCGGACTATCTACAGTGCCGGCTCGGATCTGCTCGCCCTCATCGACGACATCCTGGACCTGTCGAAGATCGAGGCCGGCCGGATGGACGTCGAGCCCATCGAGATCCATTTCGACGAGGTACAGGCGTACGTCGAGCAGGCCTTCCGCCCGCAGGCCGAGGAGAAGTCGCTCGAGCTGGCGGTCATGGTGGCCCCGGAGCTGACGGAAGCGATCGTCACCGATGCCCAGCGGCTCCAGCAGATCCTGCGCAACCTGCTGTCGAACGCGGTGAAGTTCACCGACAGCGGCGGGGTGACGATGCGGATCGGGCCTGCTCCGGCCGGCATGCCGTTCGAGGAGCGGACGTTGATGGACGCCGAACGGGTGATCGCGTTCAGTGTGGCGGACACCGGCATCGGGATCTCCGACGACAAGCTCTCGCTCATCTTCGAGGCGTTCCAGCAGGCGGACGGTACGACCAGCCGGAAGTACGGCGGTACCGGCCTCGGCCTGAACATCAGCCGAGCCTTGGCGCGCCTGCTCGGTGGCACGATCACGGTGGCCTCCGAGGAGGGCCGGGGCTCGATGTTCACCCTGTACCTGCCGGACGTCCTGGCCGCGGACAACCTGCCGGTACTGCCGATCGCCATGCCGGCCCTGCCGCCCCGCTCGTCGCTGCCGATGCTGCGGCCGACGACGGACCGTTCGGTACCCACCGAGCGCAGCCGTACCGCGGCCGCCCAGCTCGACGGCGCCACGGTGCTGATCGTCGACGACGACGTGCGCAACGTGTTCGCACTCACCAGCGCCCTCGAGCTGCACGGCATGACCGTGCTGTACGCCGACAACGGCGCCGACGGGGTCCGGCTGCTCGCCGAGCACCCCGACGTCGACATCGTGCTGATGGACGCGATGATGCCGGACCAGGATGGGTACGAGACGACTCAGGTGATCCGCCGCAACCAGCGGTTCGCTCACCTGCCGGTGGTGTTCCTGACGGCCAAGGCGATGCCGGGAGACCGTGAGTCCGCCTTGACCGCCGGCGCCACTGACTACATCACCAAGCCGGTTGACCTGGACGAGCTGCTGGAGCTGATGGCGGCCTGGGTGACCGGGGGCGGTCGGGAGGTATAGGACATGACGGCGCCGGTACTCGGACCGCGGGCCAAGGCATTGCTCGTCGACGATCGGCGGGACAACCTCATCGCGCTGGAGGCGATGCTGCAGGGGTTGCCCGTCGAGGCGGTGGCGGTCGAGAGCGGCGAGGCAGCGCTCAAACAGCTGCTGGTGGACGACTTCGCCGTGATCCTGCTGGATGCGCAAATGCCCGATATGGACGGCTTCGAGACAGCCAGCCACATCAAGCGGCGGGAGCGTACCCGGCACGTGCCGATCATCTTCCTCACCGCCATGGACCGGGACGCGCAACTGGCGCTGCGCGGTTACGCCGTCGGCGCGGTCGACTACTTGACCAAGCCCTTCGACCCCTGGGTCCTGCGAGCCAAGGTCTCGGTGTTCGTGGACCTGTGGACGAAGACGCAGGCGGTACACGAGAAGGAGGCGCGCTGGCACCGCCTGTCGGCGGCGGTCGAGGAGGCGGTCAGCGTGCTGCGCGGCCCCGCCCCCGACGCGCAGCGGGTGATCGAGGTCTTGGAGGCCGGGCGGCTAACCTAGATTTCTGATCATGAGAGCGGACCGTAGCCCGGTGATGTCGAGCACCCGCAACAGGAAGTCGGCGACGTTCACCAGCACCAGGCAGCTCTGGGCGGTCGTCGCCTTGCGGCTGAGCACCACGAGCGTGCCCAGCCCCTGCGAGTCGCAGAACGTGACGCCGCCGAGGTCGAGCACGATCCGGGGCGGAGGTGAGTCGGCGAGAATCGTGTTGATCACATTGGCCAGCTGACCCACGGTCATCATGTCGATCTCACCGGCCACGGTCACCACTGCCTCGGCAGATGCGCGCCGGCCGGTGACCGTGAGCTCCGGACGATCCACGGGGCCAAGCCTATAGGGGTGCGTGCACGGCGTCCGTCCTGCGCTGACACAATGAGCCTCGCCGTGACCGATACCTACCCCACCGAGGCGCCGGCCTCGCAGGCCCTTTTCGACCGCGCTCGCGCCATCGTGCCGGGCGGGGTCAACTCGCCGGTGCGCGCGTTCCGCGCGGTCGGCGGTACCCCGCGATTCATGGTCCGCGGCGAAGGGCCGTGGCTGATCGACGCGGACGGCCGCCGGTACGTCGACCTGGTCTGTTCGTGGGGTCCCTTGCTGCTGGGGCACGCCCATCCCGAGGTGGTCGCGGCGATCGCGGCCGCGGCCGGGTCGGGCACCAGTTTCGGTACGCCTACACCCGCCGAGATCGCCCTCGCGGAGGAGATCGTCGGGCGTACCGCGGTCGAGCAGGTGCGCCTGGTCAACTCGGGTACCGAGGCGACGATGTCCGCGCTGCGCCTGGCCCGTGGGTTCTCCGGTCGGTCCACTGTGGTCAAGTTCGCCGGCTGCTACCACGGGCACGTGGACGGGCTGCTGGCCGCGGCCGGCTCCGGGGTGGCGACCCTCGCCCTACCGGACTCGCCCGGAGTGACCGCGGCGGCCGCGGCGGAGACGATCGTGCTGCCGTACAACGACGTCGACGCGGTAAAGGCGGCGTTCGCGGCCAATGGGGACAAGATCGCCGCGGTGATCACCGAGGCGGCGGCGGGCAACATGGGGGTCATCGCCCCGCGACCCGGGTTCAACGCCGCACTCGCCGAGATCGCCCACGCGAACGGCGCGCTGCTCATCGTCGACGAGGTGATGACCGGGTTCCGGGTCAGCCGGAGCGGCTGGTACGGTCTCGACCCCGTCGACGCCGACCTGTGGACGTTCGGCAAGGTCATGGGCGGGGGGCTGCCGGCCGCGGCGTTCGGCGGTCGTACCGAGATCATGGAACACCTCGCGCCGGCTGGGCCGGTGTACCAGGCCGGTACCCTGTCCGGCAACCCGCTGGCCTGTGCCGCCGGACTGACCACGCTGCGACTGGCTACCGACGAGGTGTACGCCGCGCTGAACGAGACCGCCACGCTGATCGGCCGGCTCGCCTCGGAGGCGTTGACCGAGGCCGGCGTACCCCATCGGCTGTCGTACGCCGGCAACATGTTCTCGATCTTCTTCACCGACGCCGAGGTGCACGACTACGCGTCGGCCCGTACCCAGAATGTCGCGGCCTTCCGGGCGTTCTTCCACGCGATGCTGGCCCGCGGGGTCTACCTGCCGCCGAGCGCCTTCGAGGCGTGGTTCGTCTCGACGGCGCTCGACGAAGAGGCGCTCGACCGCATCGCGGTCGCCTTGCGCCCGGCCGCACTCGCCGCCGCGGAGGCCGCGGGATGACGCGCACGGTGATCCACGTACTGCGGCACGGCGAGGTGCACAACCCGGCGAAGATCCTGTACGGCCGGCTGGCCGGCTACCGCCTCTCCGAGTTGGGCGTCCAGATGGCGAAGGCGGCCGCGGCCGCGCTGGCCGAGCACGATATCGCCCAGGTGATCTCCAGCCCGCTGGAACGGGCAGTGCAGACCGCGGAACCGGCCGCCGCGCAGTTCGGGCTCGCGATCCAGGTCGACGATCGGTTGATCGAAAGCGCGAACTGGTTCGAGGGGCGCCGGGTCTCGGTGGGCGACGGCGCACTGCGCGATCCACGGAACTGGTGGGTGCTGCGCGATCCGGTGACGCCGTCCTGGGGGGAGCCGTACACGCTGATCGCCCAGCGGATGTTCGCCGCCCTGCAGGCCGCCCGGCTCGCGGTGCAGGGTCGGCAGGCGTTGCTCGTGTCGCACCAACTGCCGATCTGGACCCTGCGTCGGTACGTCGAACGCCGCCGGCTCTGGCACGACCCGCGGCGCCGCCAGTGCGGCCTGGCCAGCCTCACGTCGTTCCACTTCGACGAGGATCGCGTGGTCGGTATCGGCTACAGCGAACCGGCGGCCCATCTCGGTCCCGGGACGGGCAAGGGCGCGTGATGCCCGGGTTCCTTGGGCTCGAGCTGCGCCGACCGAAGGTCCAGGCGCCCGGGCCAGCACGGCTCATTGCTCTGCTCCTGGCGCTGATCGCGCTCGGCGGCTGCACGTCTGGCGGCGACCCGGAACGGCGTCCCGCGCCCGCTTTGGTGGGGGAGTTGCTCGACGGTGGCTCGTACGATCTGGCCGCCCACCGCGGCGAGGTGGTCGTGGTGAACTTCTGGGCCTCGTGGTGTGCGCCATGCCGCGCCGAGATCGCTGACCTGGAAGCGACGTTTGTGGCGACGAGGGACCTGGGCGTGTCGTTCGTCGGCGTCGACATCCGGGACCCCGACAAGGACAAGGCGCACGCGTTCGTCGAGGGCCGGACCAGCTACCCGAGCGTCTACGACCCGGCCGGGCGGCTGTCCATCGGGTTCGGCGAGTTCGGGGCGACCACGATCCCGGCCACGGTGGTCGTCGACCGGCTGGGTCGGGTGGCGCACGTGTTCCGGGTACCGGTCCGGCGCGCCGACCTCGAACCCGTCGTGGCGCAGATAGCCGCCGAGCCCGGGGCACAGTGATGGGTGGCGCCGAGATCGCCCAGGGCGGCCCACTGCTGCTGGCGGTCGGCGTCGCGGCGCTCGCCGGGTTGCTCAGCTTCCTGTCGCCGTGCGTGCTGCCGCTCGTACCGGGCTATCTGTCCTATGTGACCGGTCTGGCCGGCGCGGATGTCGACAGTGGACACCGGCGCGGTCGGATGCTTGTCGGCACGCTGCTGTTCGTGCTGGGTTTCACCGTGGTCTTCACCCTGACCAGCGTGCTGGCGGCCGGAATCGGTCTGGCCCTGCTGCGCAACGCCCGAGTGGTTCAGGTCGTCGTCGGCCTGCTCATCATCGTGCTCGGGCTCGCGTTCCTCGGCCTCGTGCCCGGGCTGCAACGCCAGTGGCGGCCGCGCCTGCCCGATGCGGGGCTGGCCGGCGCACCGGTCTTCGGCGCGGTCTTCGCGCTCGGCTGGATCCCGTGCGTGAGCCCGACCCTGGGCGCCGTCCTCGGGCTGGCCACCGTCGGCGGGCAGACCGGGCGGGCGGTGACGCTCGGGGTAGCGTACTGCCTCGGCCTCGGACTGCCGTTCGTGGCCTTCGGATTGGGCTTCCGGCGGCTGCTGGGGGTTTCCGCGTTCGTCCGCCGGCACAACCGCTGGGTCACCGTTGTCGGTGGCGTGCTGCTGGTCCTCGTCGGCCTGGCGCTCGTCACCGATGTGTGGACGCTGTTCATCAACTGGCTGCGGGCCTCGGTAGGGGTGGGCGAGGTGGGCATCTGATGCTCACTGGGCCTGCTCTTCGCTCGCGGCTGCGGGGCTCGCTCCGCTCGCTCCTCGCACTCGCCCTTCTCCGCAACTCATGGCGACAGCTGACCAGCATGCGTACCGCGCTCGTGCTGCTCTTCCTGTTGGCCGTCGCGGCGATCCCCGGCTCGGTGCTACCGCAGCGCAACGTCGACGCCGCCGCGGTGGGGCGCTACTTCGCCGCTCATCCGAGCCTCGCGCCGGTGCTGGATCGGCTGTGGTTCTTCGACGTCTTCGCCTCACCGTGGTTCTCGGCGATCTACCTGCTGCTGTTCACCTCGCTGGCCGGCTGCCTGATTCCCCGGTTGCGCGACCACATCCGGGCGCTGCGCGCCGTACCGCCGGACGCGCCGCAGCGGCTGGACCGCCTGCCTTTTCACGCTGTCCTGTCTGGTGGTGACGCGGCTTCTCTGAGCGCCGCGCTGCGCCGGCGCCGCTGGCGGGTCGCCGTCCGCGGGCAGACGGTCGCGGCGGAGAAGGGGTACGTCAAGGAGACCGGCAACCTGCTGTTCCACTTCGCGTTGGTCGGGGTACTGGTCGGGGTCGCGCTCGGCTCGTGGTACGGCTGGCACGCGAACCGGCTGCTCGTCGCCGGGCCGGAGGGCGCGTTCTGCAACACGATCCAGCAATACGACGAGTACGGCCTGGGCCCTCGTGTCGACTCTGCTCAGTTGCCGCGGTTCTGCTTGGAGTTGACGGACTTCCAAGCGTCCTATCTGGACAGTGGGCAGCCGACGTCGTACCGCGCGTCGGCGGTGGTGTCTTCTCCCAGTGGTGTTTCGCGGCCGGCCGACTTCTCCGTCAACTCCCCGTTGCGCCTGCCGGGTGCGAACGTCTACCTGCTCGGCCACGGCTACGCGCCGGTGATCCGGTACACCGACCGCTCCGGCCAGGCGCAGACTGCCGTCACCCCGTTCCCGCCGTCGGACGGGATGCTGACCAGCGAGGGCGTGGTCACGTTCCCGGATGCGAACCGAAACGTCGGCGGCGATACCAAGCTGCAGGTCGGCTTTCAGGGGCTGTACCTGCCGACCGCCTCGTCTCCGCCGTTCGTGCGGTCGAGCCACCCCACCGAGCAGGCGCCGATGCTGATGCTGTTCGCGTACCGCGGCGACCTCGGCATCGACGCCGGCATCCCGAGGTCGGTGTACACATTGGACACCAGCCGGATGACGTCGGTCGGCCAGGGCGTGCTGCGGGTCGGCGAGAGCATGACGCTCGACGACGGTACCCGCGTCGAGTTCCTCGGTACCCGGCAGTTCGTGTCGCTGTCCATCCGTCACGATCCTGGTGAGCGGATCGTCCTCGTCAGCGTGGCGGTACTGCTCGTAGGTCTGCTCGGCTCGCTGACCGGCCGCCGGCGGCGGGTATGGTTCCGGGTGCTGCCGTCCGGCGAGGTCGAGGCCGGTGGCCTGGCGCGCGGCGACTACCCCGGGTTCGGTGCCGACTTCGCACGCCTCGTCGAAGGAGTACGTGATGTCCGCTCTGTCTGATCAGCTCCTCGTCGCCACGATCCTGACGTACCTGGCGGCCATGGTGTGCTACGCCTCGGTGTACACATTGGACAGAGCGTTGGTCGGTGCCGGCGCCCCCGTCCCCGCCGCCCCCGCGGCGTCCGGTGGCTCCCGCGCCGCCGAGCTGGCCGGTCGGGCGGCTCTGGTCGCGACCGTGGTGGGGGTGGCCGCTCACCTGGCGACCCTGGTCACCCGGGGGGTGGCGGCGGGACGCGTGCCGTGGGGCAACATGTACGAGTTCGTGCTCGCGGTGACGTTCGTCGGCGCGGTCGCGTGGCTGGTGCTCGTGGTGCGCCGACCCGAGGTGCGCCGGCTCGGACTCTACGTATCGCTGACGCTGATGCTGCTGCTGGGCGTGGCCGGTCTGCTGCTGTACACCGCGGTTTCGCCGCTCGTGCCCGCGCTCAACTCGTACTGGCTCGTCATCCATGTCACCGCCGCGGTGCTCGCGACCGGCATCTTCCTCGTCGGGTTCGTGGTGGCGGCGATGTACCTCGTGCGCAACGCACACGAGCGTGACGCGAACAAGTTCGCCTTCGCCGCCCGCTTGCCGCGGGCCGACGTCCTGGAGCCGCTCGCGTTCCGCCTGCACACGGTCGCATTCCCGATCTGGACGTTCGCCGTGGCCGCCGGAGCGATCTGGGCCGAGGCTGCCTGGGGGCGGTACTGGGGCTGGGACCCCAAGGAAATCTGGGCGTTCATCTCCTGGGTCGTGTACGCCGGCTACCTGCACGCCCGCGCGACGCCGAGCGTACGCCGGACGGTGGCGACCTGGATCGCGATCGTCGGCTGGCTCACGATGCTGATGAACCTCTTCGGAGTGAACATCTTCTTCGTCGGCTTCCACTCGTACGCCGGGGTCTAGCAGGTTCTGGCCGTCCACGTGTCGTAGCTGATCCGCCAGTCGAGGCAGTACTCTTCCGTGCTTCCGCCCGGCTGGGTCGCTACGGCACCGATCCGCCAGAACCTCGTTTCGCCTCCGCGATCGACGAGCCGGACGTTGTCGACATCGGTCGGCGGCAACTCGATGCCGCCGCTCTCGGCCGGGTCCACGTAGACCTCGACGTACTGCTCGATCTGGGGTGGCCCGGTCCCGGGCAGCGTCTCGGCGGCGAGCAGGTGCCATGCGTCACCCCACCAGAGCCAGGCGCGCCACTGGCTCGTGTTCGCTTCCAGGTGAAACCAGACTCTCGTTCTTGTTGTCAGCTCGTACTGGTCGAAGAACCGCCACTCGTCTCGGACACTGTCGAATGTGTACACCCGTTGGCGGCCGGCGCCGGCCCAGCCCGTCTCGGCCCAGCCGGCCTCGAGCCAATGCACGGTTTTCTGTTCGCTTCGCTTGGCCAGGAACCTCGTAGCTACGAAGTCGTAGGTGCCTTTTCGCACGTTCGGGTCGGTCACCGCGAACCGGCCCACCACACCGGCCCAGGTGTCCACTGTGGTCGCCCCGAGATGGTGGTACCCGGGGCTCGGCCGTGGCCCTCGAGTCGTCGCCATCGGCTCGGCCCGGCACGTCCGCGCACCCTGGCTCGGTAGCCGGGTGGGCGAGGTCGTGGGCGGCTGGCCGCCGCTCCGGCAGGGCAGCGGCTCCGCCCGCCACTGGCCCGTCGCCGTGCTCGGCAGGCCAAGTCCGACGAGTACGGCGGTCAGCATTGTCGCTCCCAGCCGGCGCATGCCGTACCCAACGGGTTGGTCGCCGCTATGGTCACGTCTTGTCACCGCCGTGAGTTTTCTGTCCACAGTAGACATATCTAGTTTTGTCGGTGGGTGGAGGTAGAATCGAACACGTGAACGAAGCGGGGGTTTCGGCGTCGGATTACGCGGCGGTGGAGTTCCTGCGGGCGCAGTACCGGCGGGTGGCTCGTGAGCGGGCTGTGTTGATGTCGGCGATCGTGGCGGTGTTGGACTGTTACGACGATGATCCGGACACCGGTGGGTTGGCCGAGTTCGCGGTCGACGAGGTGCGGGCGGCGTTGGTGTGGACCCGCCGAGCGGCAGAGGCGCAGTGTGGGTTGGCGGTGGACGTGCTGCGCCGGCTGCCGTTGGTGCATGCGGCGATGCTGGCCGGGGAGTTGGACGAGCCGCGGGCGCGGATCTTCGCCGAGTGGACCGGCGGGTTGACCGATGTGCAGACGGCGGCGGTGTGTGCGGCGCTGCTGCCGCAGGCAGCCCAGTGGACGACCGGGCAGTTGATCGAGCGGATCAAACGGTGGGCGATCGCGGTCGATCCGGACTGGGCCCGGCGGCGCTACCAGCAGGCGGTGGCCGGCCGGCGCATCGTGGGCAGCCGTAATCCGGACGGGACGGCGAACCTGTGCGGCTACGACCTGCCGGTCCAGCAGGTGGCCGCGGCGTGTGCCCGCATCGACGCGTTGGCCAGGGCGGCCAAACACGCCGGGCACCCCGACCCGATCGACCACATCCGCGCCGACCTGTTCCTGGGCATGGCCGATGGCAGCTACACCGGCCTGGACGATGCCGCGATCCTGGCCACCCTGACCGCCGGGCTACCGGCCCCCGACAGCGATGTACCCGCGCCCGTGAGCCGGCCCGTCGACGACATGCCCGCCGCTACCGGCGCGGGCGCCGTTCCCGACACCCCTCCCGCGACCGCTGACGGCGGTGGGGCGGCTGGTCGTCGTGGTGGGCGGTATCGGGATCGGGGAGTGGAGGTGCGGGTAAAGCTGAGCACCCTGCTCGGCTACGACCAACACCCCGGCGACCTGGCCGGCTGGGGGCCGATACACGCCGACTTGGCCCGCACCCTGGTCGCCCGGCACACCGGCGGCACCTGGCGCTACGTGACCACCACCAGCGACGGGCACCTTGACCACACCGGTGTGTTGCGCCGTCGCCCCACCGGGATGCCCCGCACCGGCCACGGCACCGTCGAGATCCAGATCGACCCCGCCACTATGGCAACGTTGGCCGACCTGCCCACCGACCACCCCTGGACCCCGGTACTCGCCGAGATCACCCCACCCGCCGACACCAGCAACACCGACGATCCTCGCCGCCGCAGCCCACGGGCCGGACTACGCCGACTCGTCGGGCTGCGCAACCGCACCTGCGTGTTCCCCGGCTGCCGCATCCCGGCCCGGCACAGCGACCTGGACCATACCCACGACCACGCCCACGGCGGCCCCACCGCCGCGGCCAACCTGGGCCCGGTCTGCCGACACGACCACCGGGTCAAACACCACGGCGGCTGGCGGCTGCACCAACCAAGGCCCGGCCACTTCACCTGGACCAGCCCACTGGGCCACACCTACCAGGTGCCACCCAGCGTCATCATCGAAGCACTACCCGACCCGATCGACCCCCGACCCCACCACGATCCACTGTGGACCCGAAGCGACCACGGCTGGCAAACCAGCCACCTCCTACCCCCGCCACCACCGACACCCGAACCAGCCAGACCACCACCCCCACCACCAGATGACGATCTACCACCGTTCTAGGCGTGTCTCCTAGATCTTCGAGCCGGACGCCGAATCGTTCGAGGATCTGGGAGACCCGCCGGACGTGGTGGTCGTGTACTGCGTGGTCGAGGGCACCGCGCGGAAGGGACCAGGCGACGTCTCGAGGCTCGCCGAGCTTTTGCAGCGCTGGAAGTATCGCATCGGCCTAGCCGAACATACCGCGTCCCTTCATCCGTCGTTGGTAGAGCTGCTGGCCGGTCCCGGTGTGCCAGTAGCGGTCGACTTCGGGCCGAGCGCCGATGAGACCGGCGTTGATCAGGCGGGGGCACGGACCGAGTGAACTCGGACTCCATCAGGATGGCGTGGTTGATGCCATCAGAGCGGTCCCACTGCGTCGCCACAGCCGAAGGATAGGAGCTGGGAGATACCCCACGGTCTACTGCTCGAGGGAGATGTAGAGCCGCTTACCACGCGGTCGGTACCCGACCCGCTCGTAGACGCGCCATGAGTCCGAGCCGGACGCCTCCAGCCAGGCTGCCTCGACGCCCGACGCGAGCGCGCGCTCGGTGATCGCGGCGGTCAGCGCCCCGCCGATCCCATGCCCGCGGAAGGCGGCACGGACGGCGATGCCCGCGACCTCGACCAGGCCAGCGCTCGGCGGGGAGGACTGGCCGCCAGCGATCACACCGTGGTCGTTGCGGGCAAGCATCACCACACCGCCCAGGGACTGGGTACGCCGAACGCGTGCCACGTCCGCATCGGAGGCCGAAGGCGGGCCGCCGAACGCTTCGTTCTGCGCGCTGACGAGCATCCGTACCTCTTCGTCGTCCGCGGGCACGTCGACCTGGGCGCCGTCAGGCGTGGGTGGCACGGACAGGGTCTTGGGGTGAGCTGCTGACCACGTACTCCAGGCGCGGCACGCGCTGAATCTCGCCGAAGGCGACCATGAGGTCGGTCACGTCGGCGGCACTGACCGTGGCATCGGGTCGCGGTGTGGCGTAGTTGATGAACCGGCTGTCGGTCGTGGGGTCGTAGCCGAGCACGAAGGGTCCAACCTCGAGCACACGAGGGCGCTGGCGGAGGTTGGCGACAACGGAACGCTGGACGGCGAGGTCCATGGTCAACTTGATACCACAGAGGCCCCGCGGCGGGCTGCCGGCGTGCTCGAGACAGACTTGCGGCATGGCACGCGGGTATCCGTACGACGACCTGAGGGACTTCCTGACCGCTCTGGACAAGGCAGGGCAGCTACGGCGGGTGACGGTACCGGTCGACCCGACCCTGGAGATCAGCGAGGTCGTGACGCGGACGGTACGGGCGGGCGGCCCGGCGCTGCTGTTCGACCGGCCCACCCGGGGCGAGATGCCGGTGGCCATCAACCTGTTCGGTACCGAGAAGCGGATGGCGCTCGCGCTCGGCGTGACGAAGGTCGACGAGATCGGCGACCGCATCGGCGAGCTGGTCAAGCCCGAGCTGCCGGTTGGCTGGGCCGGTATCCGCGACGGACTCGGCAAGCTCATGCAGCTCAAGTCGGCGCCGCCGAAGAAGGTCCGGACCGCGCCCTGCCAGCAGGTGGTCTACCGCGGCAAGGACGTCGACCTCGACCGGCTGCCGGGCCTGCAGACATGGCCGGAAGACGGTGGCATCTTCCACAACTTCGGGCTGACCCATACCAAGCATCCGGAGACCGGCAAGCGCAACCTTGGCCTGTATCGCCTGCAGCAGCACGACGCCCGCACGCTCGGCATGCACTGGCAGATCCACAAGGACTCGACCGCACACCATGCGGTTGCCGAGCGGCGCGGCGAGCGGCTACCCGTCGCGGTGGCGTTCGGCCCGGACCCGGCGGTGTGTTACGCCGCGTCCGCGCCGCTGCCGGCCGACATCGACGAGTACCTGTTCGCCGGCTTCCTGCGGGGCGAGCGGGTCGAGCTGGTGGACTGCCTGACGGTGCCGCTGCAGGTACCGGCCCACGCCCAGGTCGTGCTCGAAGGTTACGTCGAGCCGGGGGAGCGCCATCCCGAAGGCCCGTTCGGCGACCACACCGGGTTCTACACACCGGTCGAGCCGTTCCCGGTACTGCACGTCGAGTGCATGACGATGCAACGGGACCCGGTCTACCACTCGATCGTCACGTCGCGGCCGCCGCAGGAGGACTACGGCCTCGGCAAAGCGACCGAACGCATTTTCCTACCGCTCATCAAGCTGTTGATTCCCGACATCGTCGACATGGACCTGCCGGAGCCCGGCGTCTTCCACAACTGCGTGCTTGTCTCGATCCGCAAGCGGTACCCGAAGCACGCGCACAAGGTGATGAACGCGATCTGGGGCGCGCACCTGCTCTCGCTGTCCAAGCTGATCGTCGTGGTCGACGAGGACTGCGACGTGCACGACTACCGCGAGGTGGCCTTCCGCGCGTTCGGCAATGTCGACTACGCACACGACCTGGTGGTCACCAGCGGTCCGGTCGACCACCTGGATCACGCGTCGTACCAACAGTTCTGGGGCGGCAAGGCGGGCATCGACGCGACCCGCAAGCTGCCGACCGAGGGGTATTCGCGCGGGTGGCCGGACGATGCAGTGATGTCTCCGGAGGTGGTGTCCTTAGTGGACAAACGGTGGCGGGAGTACGGAATCTGATGAAGGCATTCCTGCGGCTCGTGACGATAGAACACTCCGTCTTCGCGCTACCGTTCGCGTACCTCTCGGCGATCGTCGCCAAAGCGACATGGCTCGACCTGCTTCTCATCACGGTCGCGATGGTGGCCGCGCGGACGTTCGCGATGGCCGCCAACCGCATCATCGATCGGCACATCGACGCGCGGAATCCGCGTACCGCATCCAGAGAGCTCGTCACCGGGGCGGTCAGCGTGCGGACGGCCTGGATCGGCGCGGGCGTCGCTTTGGTGGTTTTCCTCGGCACGGCCGTGGCCTTGAACCCGCTGTGCGGAATGCTCGCGCCGCTGGCGATAGCACCATTGGTGATCTACCCGTACGCGAAGCGATTCACCAACTGGCCGCACGCGATTCTCGCGCTGGCGCAGGCGATCGGGCCGATCGGCGCGTGGATCGCGGTGACCGGCACCTTCGCCGGTTCCGGACCGGCCTGGGTGCTCGGTGCCTCGGTGGGTCTGTGGATCGGCGGGTTCGACCTGATCTATGCGTGCCAGGACGCGGTCGTGGACCGGGAGATCGGCGTGAAGTCGGTGCCGGCCCGCTACGGTGTGCCTTTCGCGCTGCGACTGTCCAGTGTGGTGCATGTGGTGACGTTCGCGGGCTTCCTGTGGTTCGGCGAACTGGTCGGACTGGGCTGGCTGTGGTGGATCGGGCTCACCCTGGCCGGCGCGGCGTTCGTGTACGAGCATTCGATTGTCTCGCCCGCCGACCTGTCCCGGGTCAACCGCGCGTTCTTCACCGCCAACGGGTTCGTGGGGATCGCGCTGTTCGCTTTCGCGGCGCTCAACCTGGTTGCGGCGTGACGGGCGCGCGCAGGCCGTGGGTGGTCGGGGTTTCCGGAGCATCGGGTACGCCGTACGCCGCCGCCGTGCTACGCGGACTGCTCGACGCGGGCGAGGCGGTCGATCTGGTGGTATCCCGGGCGGCCAGGTTGACGCTGCTCGACGAGACCGGCCGGCCGTTCCGGGACGCGCACTGGAAGGACGACCTCGCCGCGTGGCTGGACCGGCCGATCGGCGACATCGGGTATTGGCCGGCCGGTGACCTGGCCGCCGGGCCGAGCAGCGGTTCCTACCCGGCCCGCGGCATGGTGGTCGTACCGGCCAGCACCGCCGCGTGCGCCGGCATCGCCATCGGCCTCTCCAAGGACCTGCTGCAGCGCGCAGCCGAGGTCAACCTCAAGGAGCGGCGGCCGGTTGTGGTCGTGCCACGCGAGACCCCGGTGACTCGCAGCCACCTCGTGCACCTGCTCGCGCTACACGATGCTGGAGCCGTCGTGTTGCCGGCCAGCCCGGGTTTCTATGGCAGTGGCGCCGATGCCACTGCCGCCGCGCTGGTCGACTTCGTCGCGGGCAAGGTGCTGGATGTACTCGGCGTCGAGCACACGTTGTTCCGCAGATGGTCCGGAGACCTCAGCGGTGGGCGGAGTGGTGCTCCCTAGCCTCTTGTGGCCGGGCCGCCTCGGCGGCCTCCGGAAGTTCGCCTTCGCCCTCGAGCAGGGCGCGTACCTCGGACTCCCGGAACCTGCGGTGCCCGCCGGGAGTACGGATGCTCCCGATCCGGCCTGCCGCCGCCCACCGCGTCACGGTCTTCGGGTCGACGCGGAACAGCGCGGCCACTTCGCCCGGGGTCAACAGACGATCAGATGTGTCCACGGTCCCCTCCTAAGCGTCGACGAAGGGCATGCGCCCATTACAGCACCGTCAGAGTGCCGTGTCCTAGAAACGGCAAATCGCCCTCTCTTGGGAGGTTAGAGGGTATGATTTCGGCCAGTGCGTTCTACGGCCCTCGATCACATAGACCGGCGACTCGTTGAGTTGCTGCGGGGGAACGCGCGACTTTCCTACGCCGAGCTGGCTCGACAGGTGGGTCTGTCCGCTCCGGCGGTGCACGAACGGGTCGGCAAGCTGGAGGTCGCCGGCGTGATCCGGGCCTACCGCGCCGACATCGAACCCGAGGTCATCGGGCTCGGCGTGACCGCGCTCATCGGCGTCGTGCAGGCCAGCGGTACCGAGACCGACGACGTCGTGTCCGCGCTGCGCGAGCAGGCCGAGATCGAGTCGTGTTACTTCCTGGCTGGCGACGAGTCGTTCCTGCTCAAGGTCCGGGTGGGCACGATGGGCGAGCTCGAGCAGCTGATCACCCGGCTCAACCGGATACCCGGCGTCGCCTCGACCCGGACGACCATTGCGCTGTCGACGAAATGGGAGGGCAGGCCGCAACCGCTCTCCGAGGACTAGTCTGCTGCGATGAGCACGGCAGTGGTGACCGGTGCGGCGCGCGGACTGGGGTTGGCCATCGCAACCGCTTTGCACCGCGAGGGGTACGCCGTACTACTGACCGATGTGGACGGTGCGGCGGTGCGGGCCGCGGCGGAGTCGCTCGGCTGTACCGGCGCGGAGCTGGATGTGCGGGACGAGGCCGCGGTGCGGGCGGTCGCCGCGTCGGCCGAGGATCTGACGCTGTGGGTGAACAACGCCGGCATCCTCGCGACAGGTCCATCGTGGACACACGACGCGCAGACGCGGCAGCGGATCCTGGAGGTCAACGCACTCGGTGCGATGACGGGAACGCTGGCCGCACTCGAGGTGATGCGCGAGGCGGGACGCGGCCACATCATCAACATCGTGTCGCTGGCCGGACTCGTCGCGGCGCCGGGCGAGACCGTGTACTCGGCCAGCAAGCACGCGCTGATCGCGTTCAGCCTCGGTACCCTCGCCGAGCTGCGGGCGGCGGGAGTCCGTGACGTACACATCTCGTGCGTGTGCCCCGACGGCATCTGGACGCCGATGCTGCAGGAGAGGATCGACGACGAGGGCGTAGCGGTGTCCTATACCGGCGTGCTGTTGCGTCCCGAGCGGGTCGCCGCCCGCGTCGCCCGCCTGGCCCGGCGGCCCCGGCCGGTGGTGGCGATACCGGCGTGGCGGGGGTGGCAGGTGCGGTTCCTGGACGCGTTCCCCTCGCTGTCGATGCGAGCGGCGGGCCTGGTGCTCGCCTACGGCCGGGCACAGCAACGGCGGTACGCCCGCCGGATCGCCGCCGGACGATGGAGGTAGCCGTGCGCGTCGCCGTGCTGTCCGATGTCCATGGCGTGCTGCCGGCCCTGGAGGCGGTGCTCGCCGAGCCGGATGTGCGATCCGCCGACCTGATCGTCCTGACCGGCGACCTTGCCGCGGGGCCGATGCCGGTACCGACGCTGGACGCGTTGCGGGACCTCGGAGACCGCGCGGTGTGGGTACGCGGCAACGCCGACCGGGAACTCGTGGCCCTGTCTCGTGGACCGGCGCCGAGTCCGGACCCCATCTCGCCCTGGGCCGCCGCTCAACTGCGACCGGATCAGGTCGAGCTGCTGGCCGGGCTACCGCTGACCGCCGAGCTGACGCTTCCCGAGCTGGGTCGGACCGTGTTCTGCCACGCCACCCCGCGCGACGACGAGGAGGTCACGCTCGTCGACAGCTCGCTGGACCGCTGGGCCGAGGTGTTCACCGGGCTCGACAGTGGAGTGTCCACAGTGGTGTGTGGACACACGCACATGCCGTACGTGCGGCTCGCCGACCGCCGGCTGGTCGCCAACCCGGGCAGCATCGGCATGCCGTACGGCGGCGCGGGCGGGCACTGGGCGCTGCTCGGCAGCGGGGTGGGAGTGTCGCTGCGGCGTACCGACTTCGACCTCGACGCGGCCTGTGCCCGGATCGCGGCGGAGTCGGACTATCCCGACGCCGCCGCGTTCGCTGACTACTTCGTCCGATCCCGTGCGTCGGACGCGGATGCGCTGCGGGTTTTCGGCCCAAGGGATGGTCGACAATAGCTGGGCCGGATGGCATTGTGCGCGCATGGCGACGGACGTCGAAGCTAGACCGGCGGCGAGCAGCACCCGCCGCGAGCGGGTCGGATGGTACTTCTACGACTGGGCGAACTCGGCCTTCTACACGACGGTCGTGGTGGCCTTCCTCGGCCCGTACCTGACCGCCGTCGCCGAGACCGCCAGCGGCTGCGTCGGCGACGAAGCGTGCCGGATCGCCACGGTCGATGTGTTCGGTTTCCAGGTGGCCACCGGCGCCCTCTTTCCAGCCACCGTCGCGGTCTCGACAGTGATCAACGTCCTGCTCCTGCCCATCGTCGGGGCGATCACCGACCGGACGTATCACAAGCGGAGGCTGCTGGCGCTGACCGCGTTCACCGGGGCCGGCGCAACCATGGCGCTGTACTTCGTCACCGGCGACCGCTACCTGCTCGGCGCGGTGCTGCTCATCCTCGCCACGATGGCCTTCGCCGCGAGCGTCGTCGTCTACAACTCGTTCCTCCCACAGCTCGTCGACGAGGAAGGCCGCGACCGGGTGTCCAGCATCGGTTGGGCTATCGGGTACCTCGGCGGTGGGATCTTGTTGCTGCTCAACTTCATCGCCTTCTCGTTTCTGGAGGACACCTACGGCGCCGGCAACGTGGCGCGATGGTCCATGGTCTCGGCGGGGATCTGGTGGGCCGCCTTTACCCTGCTGCCATTGCGGTGGCTGAAGGATCGTCCCGTTGTCGGTGCGGTGGCCGCCTCCGGCAGTGTGCTGACCCAAGGGTTCCGGCAGCTCTTTCACACCGTCAGGCACTTGCGCGCCTACCCGTTGACACTGTTCTTTCTCGCGGCGTATCTCGTCTACAACGACGGCATACAGACCGTCATCGCGCAGGCAACGGTCTATGGGACGCAGGAGCTGGAGCTCGAGACGACGACGCTTCTGCTCACCGTGCTGATCGTGCAGTTTCTCGGCGTTGTCGGCGCGCTCGGCCTCGGCGGGCTGGCTCGGCGGTTCGGCGCCAAGCGGACGGTCCTGCTGAGCCTCGTGCTCTGGATCGTCATCGTCGTCGTGGCGTACTGGTTGCCGAAGGGGGAACCGCTGCAGTTCATGGTCATAGGCGCGGCGATCGGCATCGTCATCGGCGGCAGCCAGGCGTTGAGCCGGTCGTTGTTCAGCCAGCTGATCCCGCGCGGCAAGGAGGCGGAGTACTTCAGCTTCTACGAGATCAGCGACAAGGGCACGGCCTGGCTCGGCACGGCGACCTTCGCGCTGGTATTCCAGCTGACGCACAGCTACCGGTTCGGCATCGTGTCGCTGATCGTATTCTTCGTGGTCGGGTTCCTGCTGTTGCTGGCGGTACCGATGCGGCGGGCGATCATCGCCGCCGGCAACACGCCGCCGCACGTGCTCTGACACCTACGGCCACCACCACCGGGTATCGCTCAACTCCGCCTGTTCCGCGACGTAGTACACGCTGCGCTGCGCCCGGGCTGGTGCCGGTCTCCGACGTGGACGCCGTCGCGTCGGGAACCACCACAGTCCTGACCGCCGCCACGTACGGCCTCGGCTTCTACCGCACCATGAACTGACCCGCCCACGGAACCACGTCGTCCGCCGCAAATGTGGCGGCGTGGGTGATTTACAGATCGTGATCGTTTCGATAGACCGGGATCATTGTCGGCTCGGCTCCCTGCAGAAGGAGTGCCCATGCGAACAATCCGACCAGTCGTCGCGGTCGGCGCTGCGGCGTTGCTCGTCCTCGCCACGCCCGGCCCGGCAGGCGCGTCCACCGACCGTCTGGTCCAGGTGTCCCGCGGCGATCCCTTCGCCGGTTGTACCGTCGGCGCGGCGCCGGACTCTGTCGTGTACCCCGGTGCGGAGGTCGAGCCGTCCGTCGCGACGAACCGGTTCCTGCCGTTCGAGGTGGTCGGGGCATGGCAGCAGGACCGCTGGAACGACGGCGGTGCGCGCGGCCTGGTCTCCGCCTTCTCCCGCGACGGCGGCCGCACCTTCCAGCGGTCGGTCTGGCCGGTTTCGCGGTGCGCGCCGGGCGGACTCAACTACGAACGTGCCTCCGACCCGTGGGTGAGCATCGGCCCGGAGGGGACCGTGTACGGCAGCGCACTGCCATTCGACGCCAATTCCCCTCGCAACACCATCGCCGCGCTCACCTCCTACGACGGCGGCCGTACCTGGCGCAACGTCACCGTGCTGATCGACGACACCGAACCGCA
>DASRII010000196.1:0-3199 GCA_035650075.1 Micromonosporaceae bacterium
TGATGGCGAAGATCCCGACGATCGCGGCGTACGCTTACAAGAAGTCGATCGGCCAACCGTTCCTCTACCCCGACAACCAGCTCGACCTCATCGAGAACTTCCTCACGATGACGTTCGCGGTCCCGTCGGAGCCCTACGAGGCGACGCCGACGATGGTGCACGCGCTCAAGCAGCTCTTGATCCTGCACGCCGACCACGAGCAGAACTGCTCGACGTCGACCGTACGGCTGGTCGGCTCGGCGCACGCCAACCTGTTCGCGTCGGTATCCGCAGGCGTCAATGCTCTGTTCGGCCCACTGCACGGTGGCGCGGCCCAGGCGGTGCCCGAGATGCTGGAGCGGATTCAGGCGGACGGCGGCGACATCCCTGCGTTCGTCACCCGGGTCAAGAACCGTGACCAAGGAGTACGGCTGATGGGCTTTGGCCATCGGGTCTACAAGCACTACGACCCGCGGGCGACGGTCATCAAGCGGGCCGCACAGGATGTCCTCGGCCGGATGGCTGGAGCCGACCCGCTGCTCGAGATCGCGATCGAGCTCGAGGAGATCGCGCTGTCCGACGACTTCTTCGTCTCCCGCAAGCTGTATCCCAACGTCGATTTCTATACCGGGCTGATCTACAAGGCGATGGGCTTCCCGACGAAGATGTTCACCGTGCTGTTCGCGATCGGCCGGCTGCCCGGCTGGATCGCGCAGTGGCGCGAGATGATCGAGGATCCGGTCACGAAGATCGGCCGGCCCCGCCAGGTGTACGTCGGCCCGGGCGAACGCAAGATCGCACCGATCGAGCAGCGAGAGTCAACGTCTACTTAGGACTGACGGATCACCACGAGGCGATCCTGAGCCGAGGCGGCACCCCACACCTCGCCGAACCGGCCCAGGATCTGCCGGACGTCGGCGCGGCCGTCGGGGAGGGCGAACGTCGTGAACCGCTCGGTCGCCGGATCGAAGCGCAGCAGCGCGTTGGCGCCGAAGTCGCTCAGCCACACCTGGTCGCGGCCGTCGACGTAGACGGCGTACGGCTGGGGATGCACGCCGGGCAGGTGCCACTCCTTCCACTCCCCCGTCGGTGGGTCGTACCGGCCGAGCTGGCCCGCGTTCCACTCGGTCAGCCAGACCCGGCCGAGGCTGTCCGACCAGATTCGGCGCGCTCCCTGGCCGCGGGTCGGCGGCTGGAGCACGGTCGGTGCGCCGGTGGTCGGGTCGATCCGCACGATGTGGCTGCCGGCCAACGAGGCGTAGTACACGTCACCGGTCGGGGTCGTGGTGATCCCGTACGGCCCTCGACCGCCGGGGGCGTCGAACACCTCCAGCCGACCCGTGGCGGGCACGAGCCGGCCGTACACACCGGCCTGTCCGGTGAACCACAGCCCTCCGCGCTTGTCGAAGGTGGCCGTGTTGAGGTTGGCACCGGGCCGGTTCGCCGGTAGCGGGAACCGGGTCACCGCGAACGTGGTGGGATCGACCCGGACGATCGCGTTGAGCCCGCCGTCGGTCACCCAAGGGGTTCCGCCGCGGTCGACGATCACACCGTGCGGTGCCGAGCCCGGGCCGAGCGGGATCTGCCGGACCCGGCCGGTGTCCGGGGCGAGGTGGCCGAGGTACCCGGCGTGCTGTGCGGTGAACCACACTCCCCCGTCGGCGGCCGGTGCCACGTCGTGCGGCCCCGCCCCGTCCGGCACCGGGAACGTCTCGAGCCCCAACTGCGGCGCCCCGCCGGACGCCCGTGTCGACTCGTGGGCGGTCGAGGGCGCCGCGGTCGGCGTATCGCCGGCCGACGTGCATCCGGCCAGCAACACCACGGCCATCGCCCCGACCACGGCTTTGGCCATCGGGTCCGCCACCCCGCCTGCCTCTCCGGGCTCTGCGCTTCCGCACCTTACGGTAGACCCTCCGTAAGGGCTTGGGGTGCCCTCGTGTTGGGGCGTATTCTCACGCGCGGAACGACGCTGGGGAGGATGCGTGCGCTTCGAGGTCAGCCAGGTCATGGATGCGATCGAGCGACGGCTCACCACTGATCCGACGCTCGCGCAGGCGGTGTTGGATCTGGGTGACGTCGTGCGCTGCACAGGTCTCGACGGTGGGCGCCCGATCAGCTTGATCCGGGCGGGGATGGCGGTGGACGCGCTGAGCCGCTTCCTGGTCGACGCCGGGGCGATGCTCTATGCCGTGGCAGGCCGCGACCTGCTCTCCGACTCCGCAATGACCTCCAAGGAGCGAATGGTCCTGGGCCGGTGGGCCGAGGACGGGCTGATCGAGGTCACCCGGGAGGTGGCCGGGCGGGCCGTAGAGGTCGCCGACTTCACCGGGCTCCCGCTGATCGCCGTCGAGCCCGTTGACGACGGGCTGGCCAAGCGCTTCCCGTGGCTCGTCGACACGCCGGAACGGATCCTGCGGCTGGCGCCGCGCAGCGGGTTCGCCGTGCTGACCCCGACCGGCCTCGGCGACATCGACCGGGAGACGGCCCGCGCGGTGGTCGTCGGAAAGGCCGCGGTAGCCGGGGACATCGACAAGACCGGCAACGTAGACGCGTTCGTTACCCGCGGCGCGCACCGGCTCTCGCACACGCTGATCGCGCGGCGGAGATTTACCCGTGCCGAGCCGAGCGCGGCGGGGGCGCCCCTGCTCGCCCGGCAGTGGCGGTGCGAGCAACCGGACTGCGCGATGTTCGGCGAGTTCCGGACCGCCGGCCAGCCGGTACCCACCCTGCACAAGGGCAAGCCGGTCTGCCCGCGGCACGGCGAGAAGATCACCGATGTGGGGGAACGGCCGCCGGCGTACGCCGTCTCGGTGGTCGTCGACGATCTGGCCCGCCGTCGGTTCACGGTTCGAGCCGGTGCCCCGGTACACGTCGGCAAGTCCCCGGACGAGGACGAAACGACGGATATCTCGGTCGGCGCCTGGCTGCACGAGGCGGCGGAGGCCTGGATCGACGCCGTCCACATTAGACTCGAGATCGGCTCAGACGGCGGGCTCGTCGTCACCGACCTCAGCGAGAACGGCACGCTGGTCTGGCAGCGCTCCAGCCCGGACGAGCGGCCGGCGACCAAGCGCCTGCACCGCGCGTCGTACGCGCTCGGCGACTGGGACAGCGTCGAGCTCTACACCGGCCTCGAGCTGGTGCGCGGGGACCGCCGGCTCACCACTGTGGTGGGTTCGTCGGATCCGTTGTCGGTGCTGGTGAATGCTCCGACGGTGGC
>DASRII010000197.1:0-9496 GCA_035650075.1 Micromonosporaceae bacterium
CTTCCAACTCGTCGGCCAGTTCGGTGAACGTGTCACCGTCGGGTGGTTGCGGCGGCCGGGGTCCGGAGCCGGTCGTCGTCATCGGGGTCTCCTCGCTGCGTGGACGGGAACCTGCCAGCCCCGAGCGGGCGGTTCCGCGAGCTGGCGCGCCGACGCACCCCGGAGGTGCAGGTGTGCAGGCTCGGAACACATGGAACCGTTGGTACGCAAGGACTTCAAGTCCGACCCGAGCAGCGCGGGCTGGCCGTACCGGCCGCGCCGCTGTGACGGACAGCCGTACTTGTCACTTCTCAGCGGTAGTTGTCACCGCGTAGGCTCGGTTCCGGTGCGCTCGTCGATCCGGCTGGCGAGGTTGTCGGCGTAGGGCGCGAGTCGCTGGCGTAGTTGGTGGTAGATGCCGCGCGGGCTGCGCGTGATCAAGGGCCAGCGGGACTGGATGAGTCTGTCTGTCGCGGTGCGCCGGTGGAGGGTTTGGAGATCAGGGCGCAGTGACGGCGCGTAGATGTGAGCGCCGTGGGTGACGGTGCACCAGACCCAGACCGAGGCGAGTAGTCGTTTGGGTTCGTCCCAGGCGATGCGTCGCTGCTCGTTGTAGATGATGCAGACGGTGGGTAGTCCGTCGACCAGCGTGCCCCAGTCCGGGTCTGGGATGGACCACGCGGCAAGGACGTCGCGGCGTGCGCCGAAGTCGATGAGGTGTCCGACCGAGTCGAGGTCGAGGTGATCGGCGAGATCGGCCAGGGCTTGTTCGAAGGCGTGGCAGCCTGGATGGTTGACCAGGAACCGGAAGGTCACCGGCATCCGGTCGCCGGCGGCCGTCACCAGCACGACGCGCCCGTACTGCGGCTCGGCGCGCTCGACAAGCCACTCGACGCCGTCGAGGACCACGCCCGCGCCGGGCGTCAGGTCCAAGGTCCCGTCCACCGCGCTCACCGCGGCCAGTCCGCGCCGGACACCACCAGCGTGGCATCCCCAAGCGGGTGGCCCAGCTCGATGCCCAATCGCCGGTGCCACAACAGGTGCAGAAGGTAGGCCGGGCCACCGCCGGCACGACCGTCGCCTTGGCCAACTGCCCGAACTGGCACGGCCCGGCGGTGGCCGCCGCGAGCAGCTGGTCCACCAGGCCCAACCGGTCGGTCAGCGGACGACGCTGCGCCGACAACGCGTCCAGCGTGGCCAGAATGTGCGGCTTCCAGCCCGTCACCACCACGTATCGCCAGCCCAGCGCCAACGCCACTTCCGCCGAGGCGGCGAAGGCCACCAGATCCTCCTGCACGATCCGGGTCGCCGGCCGCACGTCGATCAGCCACCGCCCCGTCCTGGTGTAGGCGAGGAAGTCCGGGACGTGCTCGCGATGACCCACGCCGGTCCGGTACCGCAGCCGAAATGGTTGCGCCAGCACGTCGACCAGGTCACTGGCGAAGTCCAGCGCGAGCAGCAGACGGGCCTCCTCCAGAGACTCGAAGCCGTGATGGCGGCCGGTACTCACGAGGAGCTGCAACCCGGGTCGGTGCCGCTGAGTTCGCCTCCAGGAGAACCGCCGTACCGGCTCGCACCCCGTCATCGGCATCGAACTCAGATCACGAGCGGCCGACGTCACTTCGTCGCCGGCGTACCGCCACGTCACCGTCCAGCGCCGCATCCAGTCCCGGCCCACGTCCAGCGCAGCGCGGGCGTCGTCCAGTCCGTCACAGCGGACCAGCAGGTCGTCCCAACCGCAGCGGTGAGACCATACTCGTGCCGGACTTGGTTCGCCCATCCGGCTAGTGGCGCGTGCGTCGCGGTCGACAGCAGACACCAGGCCATCGAAGCGGATGACTGCTCTGGCCTCTCTACGACGCGCCGAGCGCGAGCGTCATCGCCTACCTGGCGGGCGTCATTATCCTGCCAGTGACCTCACGGGTAACCACCCTTGTCCTGCGGTGGCGCCGAATCCGACTGCTTGATCGTTTACCCGGCAAGTCATCGGAAGATCGGATCAAGGAGGTCTTTGATGAGGTCTCGGTCGATCGTTTGGCGGATCGGGTACGCGACGACGCCGAGTTTCGCTCCGCCTTGGTACGGCACGGCGTGGAGGTTGGACGATTCGGCGGCGCCGAGATCGACGAGAGTCGGCTCGACGAGCTCCTGCTAAAGAACGCTGGGACGCGACGTGACGCGGTCAAGGAGGCGATCGACGAGGACTCACGGCGTATGGGCGAGTTGAGCGATCTTATTCCCCTGATGGTCCAGCGAATGCGGAGCCGGGACGACCGAGCCGCAACCGAATATGACCGGCTCACCAGCGAGTCCGATTTTCGGGCGGGCATGGCATGGCCGTTGTTGGCGCTTCTCGCCGTACTCGCCGTCCGGGCGTCAGTGTGGTGGCTGGTCGCGTTGCCTGCAGTGCTGTTGCTCCTCCATTCAGCTGACGCCGCATCGCTGGAGGCCGGCCGGTTGCTCGGTGCCGTCGTAGCCTCACGCCGGTATGAGGAGCCGTTGATGCAGCGACTGGAGAATGTCCCTGCACAGCAGGTGCTGGACCGCAGGGCACTATCGGCCTACTGGGCGAGTGACGCGGCGCGAGCAGTCATCGCGTTGGCGAGGCTTCGCCCGGTGTTGCAAGTGGCACGCCCGGAACCGTAGATGCTGCCGCTGGACGCTACCTCTTGCCTTTCACCTCGACCAATCGGGACGATTGTGATTCGGCCTGACCGAGGTCGGCGACATCAGCCGCGCGACCACCAGGAGGCATCACGATGGCAAACGCCGTTACCGCGCGAGGGGGCGCCGTCGCCCTCGTGATCGACGACCGGGCGGCGCTGCTGGCCACCACACCGGCACCGACGTGTCAGGTCGACATCACCGACGTCCACTTCGACTTCGACAACACCGCGGCCGGCAGCACGATCCGGCAGGTCACCGTGTCGGGCCTGGCCTGGGGCAGCGGCAAGGTGACCGCGACGTTGACGCTTCCCGGCCAACCGGCCGCGAGCCGGCAGGTCAATGTCACCGCGGCCAAGTCGTGGACGTGCGCCTTCCCGCCCTTGAACCCGGGCGTCCCGGTGGGTACGACCGCGCGCTTGCATGCCGCGGCCTCCGGAGGCGGACCGTGTTCGGCCACGGCGGCGGTCACCGTCGCGCTGAGCGGGACGACCGTGCCGTTACCGGCCGAGCCGGGGTCGTGCGAGGCGGGTTTCGAGCAGGGCCGCAACCACTTCGTCGCGGGCCACGCGGACCGCCTGGTGCGCTCACGGTTCTACGTGCCGCTGGTGTGCTCGTACTTCAACCCACCGATGACACACCAGACGTGGATGGCGCGGGCGATGTCCAAGGTGGGGCTCACGCGGCGCCAGGCGTACGACGCCGTAGCGGCATTCGTCGAGGAGCTGAGCACGTCCGGCACGAAGGTCCAGAGTGAACTTGGGAGCGAGGAGTCGCCCGTCACGTCGGCCGTGTTCCGGCGTGCCGTGGACGCCGCCGCCCGTCGCCTTCGCACGGAGGTTCGGTCGGCGCTGGGCGCGGGCGGGGTTGGTGGTGCGGCACCCCGGCGGCGTGCCGCCGCGGAGAAGGCCCGGCCGAGCGTCCAGGCAGAGCTGGGCGGCGGGCTCGAGCTGCGGTTGCTCGACCCGTCCGCCGCCGACGGCGAGGAACCCACGGGCAACCCGTTCATGGGCCTGGAGGGAACCCTGGGCACGCCCGCCGGCCAGGAGGTCGGCGTCGTCGACGGTTTCGAGGCCTACACCTTGAGCGGGTGGCTGGGAACCTTGTTCTACGACCGCCTGCGGTTCCGTCCCAGCGGGCTGGTGGCGGGCGAACAGGTGTACTCGCTCGCGCTCGCACCGGGGGAGGAGGCGACGCTGACCCAGCGCAGCGAGACCAAGCGCAGCCGCTCCTTCGAGGACGTGATCGACCGGACCGCGGAGAGCGAACTCGAGTTCAGCAGCACCTGGTCGACGGACGTCACGCAGGAGGACCAGACCAGCCAGACCAGCACGGTCGGGGGCAACCTCGGCATCTCGGTGGGGATACCCATCGAGAGCGTCGAGATCGGCGTCAACGCCGGCATCAGCTCCGGCAGCTCCAGCACGATCAGCGCGAACTTCCAGCGGGCACGGGCCTTCCAGACCACCGGGCGGTACGCCGCCAAGGCCCGCGAGCAGCACAAGACGACGTTCAAGGTGTCCACCGACCTCACGGAGGAGCTTGGATCCAAGCGGGTGCTGCGCAACCTCAACCCCGCGCGGGCGCTGACGCTGAACTTCTACAAGCTCTATCGCAAACACCGCGTGCTGCTGGAACGCTACGACGCGAAGCTCGCGGTCGGCTTCGGCCTGGACGACCCGGGCAAGGAGCTGCGCGCGGAGATCGAGCAGGAGTTCGCCAAGCTGGACCCCAAGGTCGCGCCCGGCGCCTGCCCGCTGATACCGCAGGGCAGCTCGATCTCCAAGGACCAGCTGATCGTCAACCAGAACGCGTACGACTACGGCGGCGACGAGTGGGGGCGGGGACACTTCGAGACGGCGCTGCCACCCAACACCGTGCTGTCCGCGTGGGACCTCGAGATCGTCACGTGGATGGTCGACGACGGCAGCGGCACCGTCTACAGCGCCGACACCAGCCAGTTCCTGTCCAGCGGCGGCCGCTGGGGATTCACCAACGCGTCGATGCCCCAGGTCGGCCTGGCCGGCCCGCTGGCCTCGACGATCGAGGTGCTGATGCCGGAGGCGTTCGGCGCCGGCTGGTGGACGGTCAACGTGACGGCCCGGATGACGTGGTTCTACGTGCCCACCGAGACCATCACGAACGAGGTGAAGGCCTGCATCGAGGCGGAGAAGAAGAAGATCCGTGACTCGTTCTCGCCCGAGCGGGTGACCCAGATCCTCGAGGAGGTGAAGGCGGGACGGCTCGAGCTGGTCTACCAGCGGCTGTTCCAGACCGTGCTGCTGCACGACTACTACTCGATCGGCACCAACCCGCCGGCCGACCTGCTGGAGCGGGTCCGCAACTTCTTCGACTGGAACGAGGCGATCGTCGAGTACCTGCCGTGGTGGCTGACACCTGCGGGCAAGGCGCGCCGGGAGAGGCTGCGGCAGCTGCTGCTGGCCCTGCCCGGCGACACCCGCAGTGACGCGGTGATAGACGACATGCTGATCGCCTCCGCCGCTCGGGTCTACCTGCCGATCCGGCCCGGCCAGGAGCGCGACGCGCTGGCCTTCGTGCTGCGCCGCCCGTCGCTGCAGGGTCACTCGCTGTCGGCCTGTGTGGACGACTTCGTCAAGTGGCGCGACGAGAACTTCGCACCGGTGTCGTACCCTCTCCCGACGTACGACCAGGTGCTGGACATCGGCCCGGCGAGGGCGACGCCGGCCGGCGAGTCCGCGTGGGCGTACGACTGGGAGCGCGCGCGCCGTGAGTTCCTCGTCCTGGACGAGTGGAGCGAGCTGCTGCCCACCGACGGCGTCCACGTCGAGCCCGGCCTCAGCGCCTGCGGTGGCGTGGACGAGTTCCGCGCGGCCGCGCTCCGCTCCGACCTCGCCTCCGCGGACGCGGCGCGCGAGGTGGACGAGGCGCGCGCGTTCCTGGAGTACAGCCTCGCCGGCCGGCCGGCACCCGCCACGACCGTGGTGATCGGCGACCCGGCCGTCCGACCGCCGGCCTGATGGCGTTCCGGCCGCCGGTAGCCGCGGACGACCCGCCGCCCCGGGACGTCGTCACCGCGTTCGCGCGGACCGCGGCCGACTGGACCAGGGTCCGGCCCGACCTGCCGCCACGGCTGCCGCTCTGCCCCGAGGGGACGGGCCCGGCGCGGCAGCCGCGCCGGCCCGGGGCCGGTCGGCCGCCCGCCGGGGGCCGGCCCGGCCAGCCGCCGGAGCAGGTCGGCGACCGCTGGCTGCGCATGGAGTACGGCGGGCTGCTGCTCGCCTTCGCGCAGCGCCTGCGGCTCGACGCCGCCGCACGCCGCTCCCTGACGGAAGCCCTGCGGGACGCCCGGTTCGGGACCGTGCCGCTGCCCACCACGGTCCGCGCCCTCATCGACGGCCACGGTCCGCAGCCGCTCATCCGCAAGCTCGACCGGACCGAGGCGTGCCCGCTGGTCACCGCCCATCTGGAGCCGCTGCTGAACCCGGCCGAGTTCGTACGGTTCCTCGAGCGGCTGGCTCTGGACAACGTCTTCTTCCGTGCGGCGGGGTCCGCAGGGGCGGTGCCGCTGAGCGTCGCCGCCCGCGAGCAGGCCCGCGACCGCGACCTCGTGGATCGCTGGGCCGGCGCCCCACCCGTCAAGGCACAGCTGGCGCCGAAGGCGAGCCGGGCCGCCCGGGCCGCGGCTGAGCAGGACTACCGGCTCAAGCTCGAGGCGTACAACGCCAGGCGGCGCGCCGCCGGCGCGTTCGTGGGAAGCGAGCCCAACGCGCTCCCGCTCGCCGTCCCCGCCGACGTCTCGGCGGCCCAGGCGCGCACGCTGCGGGCGCTCAACCAGGCCGGACGCGCGGGGCTGCTGCCGGTCCTCGTCGTCGGTGGCCGGCAGGCGCCGGCCAACCTCTACGTCAGCGAGGCGGCGCCACTCGTCGCGGAGTACCTGGCCCCGCTGCGGTCGGTCCTCGTCGCGGCCGGAGGCGGCCTCGGCCTCGCCAGCGGCCTGACCGCCGTGGCCTACGGTGTGCTGGCGCTGGCCACCGTCCCGGTCACGTGCCTGTACGACACGTTCCACGGCACCTGCGCGATCGAGAACGTGGTGCCCAGGCTGCTGGCCAGCAGCGACGCGATGACGGAGTTCGCGAGGGGGCCGCTGCGGCGGATCCTGGCCGACCTCCGCCGGCGCCGCGGTCAGGTCGAGGACGCCGACACGACGCCGCTGCTCGACGCGTTCGCGGCGTTCGTCGAGGCGATCGCCGCCGGGATCCGCGGCTCGCTCGCCCGGCTCCTGACCGTGGCGGCCGACCAGGGTGCCCGCGTCCGCACGCCGGTCCAGTTCACCCGCAACCGGCAGTGGGAGTTCGCCATCCCGGAGGTCGCCGCGGACGGCTCCACGACCACGGTCAGGCGGACGGCGGCCGAGGCGCTCTCCTACGTCGGGAACGCCCGGGACGACGACAGCGAGATCTTCTGGCTCCTGCCTGGACTCTGGCCGGCGCTGGGCACGGGTGTCGCGCTGGCCAACCAGTCCGGGGTGCGGGTGTGGGTAAACGCCGCGAACAACCGGTGGGGCGGTAACCATCCACCGCACCGGGTCCATCGCCAGGGCTGCAGCCTGGACATCGACGCCGGGCTCGTGTGGCGTGGCGACAAGGTCCGCAACGTCGTCAAGCGGGACTACGTCGGGCACCCGCTGCCCGAGAGCGAGATGGCCGGCAACCGCGACAACGCCGACTGCCTGCGCTTCACCGAGCGGCTGGTGGGATGGATCCTGACCCAGAGCTTCGTCATCATCGGCGTCACGCAGTACCTGTACGGCGACGCCGGGCTGGTGGAGCAGGCGTACGCCCACCTGCGCGCGCGCTTCCAGGTGATCCGTCCGGCCCGGATGGACGGTGTTATCGACGCCAAGGGCCACAACGACCACTGGCACTTCGAGCTGCTGGTGGGGCAGCGGCCCGCCGGCGCCGACCCGTACGTCTGGGCCGTTCCCGACGGTGACCTGCTGGGCAAACTGCGCGAGCTCGCGGTCATGCGGGACGCCGACGAGGAGTTCTGGTACCGCTTCGCGGGCCTGGAGAAGGTGCCGACCGACCCGAAGGACTTCGACAGCCTGCCCGACGCCGACGACTGGCGACGCTGGTGGAACCGCAAGAACGAGCCGTGCGGCATCCCGTTGCTGCCGGTGTGGGCGCCGGAGCAGGCGCGCCGCACGAACCTCGCGACCCAGTGCTGGCAGCCGGCGGGCGACTTCCCCGACGCCTTCCAACCTGGCGGCGACGCAACGGCCTGAGCCGGATCAACGTTCGCCGGCAGCGGGGTCCTGACGTGGTGTGGCGAATGGTTGCCAAACCGGCGGTCAGCCCGGACAGCACGGTGATCGCGGGTGGCACTGATGACGGGTACTTGTTGATCTGGGATGCAGCCACAGGTGACCTTCGGCACTCCTTGACGGCCCACAGAGACTACATCGCGGATCTCGTCTTTACCCTCGACGGTACCCGCCTGGTTACCTCCGGCGGCGATTGTGTCGCCTGCGTCTGGGACCTCGCATCCGGCCAACGGCTGCACACGCTCGTCCACCATCAACGGCTGAGACGGACCTCGCCGTTGAACAAAGCACGGGGCTGCTGGCCGCATCGACGTTATTCGAGGTCGTACACTGGGATCTCGCCGATGGGGAACTCGTGAACAGCGAGCACTCGACGACTCGCTTATCGCTTCAATGAGTATGAGTCCGGACGGGACCCTCGTGATCAGGTTCTTTGACGAGTCGATCGTCGTCGCCCGTGATGACCTGATGTTGCACACGGGTAAGGACGAGACGGGCCAGGTCGTGGAATGCCGTGCTCTCAACGATGGGAGGCCAACCCGAGTCGGCTAACCTGCTGGCGCCCGTCCGAGGATGCAGGAAATGCCGGCTCGCCTACGTGCCGTCGATCACGGTTCCGCCGTGGCCACGATCGATCGCGTCATGGCACTGTGACCAGCTCTGTCCTGCCGGTGCCCGAGGAACCGTACGGGCCGCTGGTCGCTGCATATGACGGGCCATAGCCGAAGATTCTCTGCACCACTAGGGACGACAAGATCATGCTGCTGAATCCGGATGCCCCAGACTCTCCTCAGATTTGTGGTCAGCACGAGGGTTCGATATGCGCACTCGCAGTCTCGCATGACATGACAACGCTGGTGTCCGCGTCTCGGGCCGGCACCGTTCAGGTAAGGGACGTCGGCAACAAGCGGGTACTTCGACGCTTGGTGCCTACCGTCACCACGGTCTGAAGGGGCATCCACCGTATAGGCCGTAACGGCCCTCGTTACCGTCTGAGCCGGCCCAAGATGACCGGCAGCCTCCGACAGGCGAAGCGGTGACAACAAGCCTGGACACCTTCGATGGTGACAGCTGGTCCGTGAACACCGGTGACAACCATCCCTGACCGCGACGGCTGAGGCAGCAGCCCACCGCCTCACACTGGTGACAAGTACTGCTGAAGGTCACAGCCGCCGGGACGGTCGCCCGTAGACCTTCGGCGGCGGTGGTTGTCGCCACGCGTGCGGGTGGTGCCGACGATCGTGGTCGACCGGTTGGATGGGTCTGTCCACTGCGGATCGGCGCCGCGTTCGTTTGGCGCCACCCGTCGTCGCCCCTGAGGGGTTCGAACTGGCCACGCGGCGCTGGATGGTGCCGTATCCGAACCGGTGGCCGTCTATCGGTGGGTTCGTGTCAGCGCCTCGTGTCAGCGCCTCGTGTCAGCGCCTCGTGTCCAGCATCGGAGATTTGATAGACGGCGCTGCTGGGTAGTCTCTTCTCGATCCAGCCGGCCTGCTCCAGCGCGTCCACGTCCGCGGTGATGTCCGGTGGGGTTGCGCCCGGCGGGTT
>DASRII010000198.1:0-4472 GCA_035650075.1 Micromonosporaceae bacterium
CGAGCCGGTACCGTCTCCTACTCCGGACGAGCCGGATCTGGACTGCTCGGACGTTCCACAGCGGAACTTCGCACAGCAGTCGCCGGATCCCCATGACTTCGACCGAGACCGGGACATGATCGGTTGTGAGGACTAGACAGCCGAGGTCCAAAGTAGATAGTCGAGTGGCGCGCGTCCCACACTGGGGCGCGCGCCCTCGTAACAAGGGCACTGAACCGTGACGCAGGTCACCGAGTCGAGGCCGAGCGGCGCGGAATTGAGTCGGGTCCGCTCAAGTTTTGGACTTGTGTCGGCCGCGTGGCCGGACTGAACGAGACAAGGGGACAACATCAATGGATACGTTGACGCTGTGGACCCGGCGTGACCCGTTTGCGCAATTCGACGCGGTGGTACGGAACGTCTTCGACACGACGAGGCGCCCCGCCGCGTTCGTGCCCGCCGCCGAGATCGCCCGTGACGGCGACGACGCGGTGGTCCGGCTGGAGCTGCCTGGCCTCGACATCGACAACGACGTCACGGTCGAGGTGGACCGGGGGCGGCTGGTTGTTCGTGGCGAGCGTCGCGACGAGCGGACCGCGGACGAGAACGGGCGCAGCCTCCGCGAGGTGCGCTACGGCTCCTTCCGGCGGTCGTTCGCCTTGCCGGAGCACGTGACCGCGGACGCGTTGCGCGCGTCGTACGAGGCGGGTGTGCTGACCGTCCGCGTGACCGGGGCGTACGCCGGGACCGAGGCACGGCGCATCGCCATCACCACCAGCTGACCTCCGTCGATCAAGGACTAGTGCACATGGTTTTGAGATCGAACCATGTGCACAACTCCTTGATCGACGGACAGGGGGGTAGGCAGTCTCGAAGAAGCCGCGCAGACCGGCGCTGGTTAGCGTCGAGGCTATGACGACCGTGACGAGCCGGGCGCCCGTGATGCCCGAGGTTCCCGCCCGTCCTCCTTCGCGCGTGGCGACTATCGTGGTCAGCCTCGTGGCTGGCGTCGCGCTCGCCGTGGTGTGGTCTGCCCAGCTGGTCGACCGCGAAATCGGTATGACGGTGGCGAACTCGGTACTCGGCACGGACGCCCGTAACACCGCGATAGCCGGATCCGTGGCAGGAGTGGTGTTCGCGTTCGTGTCTGGCTTTGCCGGTACCTTCACCGCCTGCAACGTGGCCGTGTTCGGCGCCCTGCCGGCGGTCACGGCGCGGTCGCACGAGCGCCGCGCCCGGCTTCGTGGTATCGCCAGCGCACTCGGCTGGCTCAGCGTCGGGTTGCTCGCCGTCGCGGTCGTCTATGGCTTCGTCTCGGTACTCCTCGGCAGCGCGCTGCCACAGCTCTCGACGGCCCGGGTGGGCAACGACGTCCCGGTACGGTTACTGCAATCCATCGTGGTGTTCGGTGTCATCGGCATCGCGTTCCTGTACCTCGGGCTGGCCAGCCTCTCGGTGGTACCCGATCCGTTCGCCGGGCGGCCGCGGGCGCGACTGTTCACGCTGGGCGCGCTCATCGGCGGCTTCCTCGTCGGGCGGCCGTACCCGTTGTTCCAGAAGCTGCTGACGTACGCCGCCGACACGCACAACCCGCTGTACGGCTCGCTCGCCCTGGCGCTGCAGGCACTCGGCAACATCCTGCTGATGGCCGTGCTCGCCGGATTGTTCAGCCTGTTCGCCGGCAGCCGGCTGGGGCGCTGGCTGTCCGAGCCGCGCCGGGCCGCGGTCCTGGCCGGTGGCGCGCTGTTGCTGTTGGGCGCGTTCATGGTCGTGTACTGGGACGTGCGGCTGCCGGCGCGCTTCGGCTACGGCTGGTTCCCGACGATGCCATGGAACGGGTGACGGGTTCACAGGGCGCCCACAGCTGACACGAAGTACGCCGGCAGCCGGACGGTCCACCGTGGACGCATGACACAGATGATGGAACGACCGCAGACCGTCCCGACGCCGGCCAAGGAAAAGAACAAGAAGAGGCGGCGTCGGTACCCGGTGGGGCGCTCGACCGTGACGTGTCCGGCGGTGACGTCCACCTCACCGGCCTCGTTCAGACCGACGCGCCCGTCAACTCGGGCAACTCGGGTGGACCGCTGGTCGATACGGCCGGCCGGGTTGTCGGTATCACGACAGCGATGGCGACCGCGGGCCAGGACAGCGGCAACATCGGAATCGGCTTCGCTATCCCGATCGACACGGCGATGGCGGTCGTCACCACGATCACAGGCGGTAGGCCGGGGGGCGGCGATCCCTCGAACAGCGGCTGAGCGCCGGAAAATCATCGCGGGATCGCGGCCTGCAGACAAGAGTTCCTGCCCGGACGGCCGATTCCACTCGTTAAATCGCCAGGCATAGCGTTTTGGCTACTCTGGATCTTGGTGTGTGTGGGGACGGGTGAGGGGCACAATGGCTTATCTACGTGCGGTGGTGATCGCGGCGACGGCGGGTGCTGTCTTCGTCGCCGCGGCGCCGAACGCGAACGCGGCGGCGACCAATACGGTGGCGCGGTGGGAGATGAACGAACCCACGGGCGCGACGGTGATGCTCGACAGCAGTGGCAACGGGCGCAACGGCATCATCGGGTCCGAGGTGAAGACGGAGTGGGTCGTCGACGGTGCCACCGCGTACCACTTCTCGTGGCTCAAGCCGAACACGCCGCCCGCGCATCCGGAGCACCTCGTCACGATCCCCGACAGCGCCAACGTGGACCCGGGCACCGGGGACTACGCGATCACCCTGCGGCTGCGCTGGACGCACAACTTCGGCAACATCATCCAAAAGGGACAGTCGAACACCGCCGGCGGTCAGTTCAAGTGGCAGGCGCCGAGCGGTGTGGTGCAGTGCCTCTTCAAGGGCTCCGCGGGTCAGCGTGGCGTGGGGTCCGGCCGGGCGCTCAACGACGGGCTGTGGCACGTGATCCGCTGTGAACGCACGGCCAGCGCCGTGACGATGACGGTCGACGGCGTCGTCACCGCCCGCGCACTCGGCCCGACCGGCAATATCGACAACAACCGGCCGTTGTCGATCGCGGGCAAGACCAACTGCGACCAGATCACCATCACCTGCGACTACTGGCCCGGCGACATCGACTGGGTACTGATCGAGTCGAGTTGATCAGTCCGGGGTACCCAGGGCCGGCAGGACGCCGGTAACGTCCAGGACCTTCCGTACGAAGCCACGAGGTCGGCTGATCCGGTAACGGCAGCCGGCCTCGTCTGCTGCTCGGGAACAGGTGAGCAGCGTGCTGATGGCCGACGAGTCGAGGAACGTCACCGCCAGCAGATCCACCCGGACCGCCGAGATCCCTGGTGTGTCGATCGCGCCCATGAGCAACTGGCGAAGCTCGTCGGCGTTGTCGATGTCGAGCTCGCCGACCAGGCGCAGCCTCAGCTCGCCGTCCACCTCATCGGCGGTGTAGGTCAGTTCCACGGCCGGCTCACCTCACGCATGCGACGTCGATGGTTCATCCTCGAGCGCACCGCCGTCCGCCGCAACTCCAGACGCGGCACGAGTTGACAACGTCCATCGCAGCGAAGAGGCTCTATTTCGGTGCAACGAACGTTGTTCGATATGCCGAACGGTCAAAGGAGATCGGGGATGGCACGGAAGCCTCTTGTCATAGCGTCGATCGGCTTACTGCTTCTGGTGTTCGGGTCCGGTCCGGCGCAGTCACGGTACGAGCCGGGGCTGCCACCGAACATCGATCCGGGCACACCGGTGTTCGCCGGATCGCCCGATCCGGTACCTGCCGAACCGGTACCGTTCGACCCCGCCACGAACATGCTCGCCAAGATCTACGATGCGGACGCGGCGAACGGTGACTCCTTCTGGTTCGACCGGATCCTCGAGCGACCCTTCCTGAGCAACCAGGACTCCCATCTGTACACGCGCGGACGCGCACTGTACATGTACACCCATGCGGCCGGGACGCTCGGCTTCGCGGGCGCCGGTACGGGCGCGAACGGCGGCGGCGGGTTCGCGTACCGGGAGGTGATCGCCCCGACGGTGACGAACCTCTTCACGGTCACGATCCCCGGAGTCACCCTCACCGAAGCGACCGCGGAGCGGAAGCAGTACCCGAGTCACTGGTCGAGCGTGCACACCTCCGACGCCGCCGGGCTCCGCGTGGCGCAACGGAAGTTCATCACCTACAACAACGTGGCCGTCACGGCGCTGACGGTCACGAACACGGGCGCGGCACCCACCACGGCCACGCTGACCGCCGCCTCGCCGATCGCGACGACGCCTTCGCCCGACGGTACCGAGCTGACCGGCACGCTCAACACGCGCTACAACGTGACGACCCTGTTCCCGCGGCTGTCCGGCGACGGCTTCGCGGTCAGCGGTACGACCCTCACCCGCGCCCTGGCGCTCGACCCCGGGCAGTCGGTCACCATGAAGGTCCAGCTCGGCGCGATCACGCGGGAGATCTCGGAGTCCACTGTGGACTATCAGCGGTTCCGCGGCTACGACCAGGAGACCGCGTTCCGGACCCAGGT
>DASRII010000199.1:0-5000 GCA_035650075.1 Micromonosporaceae bacterium
ATGGCGGATTCGCGAAGCCCTCACGAGCCTCCACGTGGAGCGTGTCAGTTGTCTGTCCGGTGTGGACGGTGGCTGCTTTGTGGGTGCCTACCGGTGGCCTTGGTCCGGCTGCGATTCCGCCGGCGTCGTGAACTGGCCTGATGCGATGAAGGAGCGGGGCCTCGCTCCGCGTGACTCCCGGCGGGATGCTCGGGGTGCTCACGTCAATCGACGAAGGAGGCCCCTGTGGAGGCAGCGTACGACGGTAGGCAGATCGTTGGTATCGATCTGCATCGGCGCCGGTCGGTGATTGTGCGGATGACCGAGGCTGGACAGCGGCTGGAGACGGTGCGTATCGACAACGATCCGGTGGCGTTGGGTTTGGAGATTGCCAAGGCCGGTCCGGATCCGGAGGTGGTGCTCGAGGCGACCTACGGCTGGTACTGGGCGGTGGATGTGTTGCAGGCCGCCGGTGCCAGGGTGCATCTGGCGCATCCGTTGGGAGTCAAGGGCTTTGCGTACCGGCGGGTGAAGAACGACGCCCGCGATGCGGCGGATCTGGCGGATCTGCTGCGGATGGGCCGGCTGCCCGAGGCGTACGTGGCGCCGCCGGCGGTGCGGGAACTGCGGGAACTGGTGCGGCATCGGGCCAAGCTGGTCGCGTTGCGCTCGGGTCTGAAGGCCGGGGTGCACGCGGTGCTGGCCAAGCAGGGCGTGCGCATCCCGGTCAGCGATCTGTTCGGGGTGGGCGGCCGGCAGCTGCTGGCCGCGGCGGCGTTGGACGCGCCGTATCGGGCCCGGTCGGCGCCTACTGCCGACTCATCGACGCGTACGGCTTCGAGATCGACGCGGTCGCCTCCCAGCTGCGCGGCCGGCTGTGCCGGCACACCGGCTATCTGGCCCTGCAAGCCTTGCCCGGCGTGGGGCCGACCCTGGCTGCGGTGTTCGTCGCCGAGATCGGCGAGGTGCACCGCTTCGCCGACCCGACCCGGCTGGTGTCCTGGGCCGGGTTAACCCCGCGGCACCGCGAGTCGGACACCACCGTGCGCCGCGGCCCGATCACCAAGCAGGGCTCCGGCCTGGTGCGGTGGGCCGCGGTCGAGGCCGCCCAGAAGATCCCCGCCTCCGCCGGCTGGCTGGTGTCCACCCGCGCCCGCCTCGCCGAGCGCCGCGGCCGAAACATCGCCACCGTTGCGGTGGCCCGCAAGCTGCTCACCCTCGTCTACTACGGTCTGCGCGACGGGCACATCCGTGTTCTCGGCCAGGCCGCGGCGGCGGCGTGAGCGGTTCGGACGTGACCGGACGCGAGGTCGGCGCAGGTCTGACCCCCACCCGAGTACCACGGCGTGGTCGCCGCTCTGATTGACCCCGCCCGGTCACGGTCGCATCTCACCACGCCCCCGAACACTCGCGGGGCGGATGGATGACCGGCAGCCGAACCCACGGCCTGCCCTCCGGCACCAGCTCCGGAACCTGGTGAACGCGACCAACCCAACAGAGCTCATGCTCTTCCGGCTCCCATAGCGTGGCGTGCCCGGCGCCAGCGTCAAGGCCAAGTCCCTGCGGGATGGCCTACGGCCAACCTTGACCCGACGCCTCGAACACGCCTGCCCACAACCAGCCGGAAGCCGCCCGAAAAGAACGTCAGTACCCCACCCGCGAAGACTTGACCGGCCCCGTTCCTTCATGGATGACCTGCGCTAACGTGTGATTCGTCATCTGAAATCTCCGACACCCTTTAGTGCTCCCTAATCCGATGATCGCGTTCAGGCGTCGTATCGGAGGGCTGGCTGACTTGATCGACCAAGCCGCGACGATGGCAGCGCTACCGCTTACGCCGGACGAGAGTCACAACGGCAGCGACGATCGCAACAGGGCCGCCGATGCACAGCAGTAGGACGATGAGGTGCCATGGCTTGAGAGCGCCCACGCTGCCTATCCTAGGTGCCGCAGGCGCATCGCCGTGTCGCTCGCGTGGGTAATCCGGTATCAGGAAACAACGGATTTCGTTACCAGCGATCGAATCTAGGTCTCCGTGCCTGGAGAGGATCATCGGTCATGTTCCAGTCGCCGATAGCATCAGGACTGCGATCGTGGCCTCGTGTGCGACTCGAACGAGTTCTCAGCCCCAGAACCACTTCCGCGACGACATGGGGACTACCAGAAGACCACCAACCAGGACTGCGACAACCAGAGCGCACATCCCGGTAGCCGGGTAGGTCTGAGTGAACCCGGCGACGGTCATGATGCCGACGACCACCAAGGCCACCACAAACGCGCCCCGGTAGCCTCGCCAAAGTCCGTAGGCGACGAGTACGCCCACGGCTGCGATCAGCGCGCCAACCATGGAAGCAGCCGCAACCTCGGCGATGAGCGCCGTATAGGCGGCGATGAGTCCGCCGGCCACCAGCAGGCCGCCGGTGATCAGCGCGGCTGCCACGACGGCGCCGGGTGCTCGCTGACCACCCACTGCGGCTGTCGGTTGCGGATCTTGAGGGGCAAGGTCCGTCATGCCCTCGATACTCACCAATACCGCCTCGCCGTGATGCCAAATGCGCACGCCGTCACCCCACCGATACCTACCTCGGCGCTTCGCCGGACGGGTGACAGCCGACTGGAGCGAGCTGGCGTGCACCAACGTTTCGCCTGCTCACGGTACTGAGACATAGATGTGATAAATGATCCGCTTGACTGGTACCGCGGACTGTCACATCGCCGGCATGCGATCGACCGCCAAACCAGTCAAGTGCTTCATAAGTCGCACTTGTGTCCCTGCAGGTCAGCGGCCCGATTGCGCCGTTCCAAGAGGACGGGGGTAAGCGACCCTCGGTTGAGCGGAGCTAAGCACTTGCTGCAGAGATCTGCGTTCTCTGGGTGTGGTTCGTGTCCCCCGGTTACGGCGCAGAACTCCTCCCTCTCGTCGAGGCCGCGGTTGGTCGCGACGGCGTGGTGACATGCAACCAAGCCGGGGCCACCAGGCCAGCCGACGAATCGGGACAAGGACAGCAACGTCGGTCTGCCGGTGAGTCAGACCAACCCGGCGACCCACCACACCATCCTCACTGTCTGCCATCGACCAGCCATCTTGGCAGACGGGTTCTGGCCCTCGCGCAAGGGTGGAGCGCCACACTTGCCGTACGACCCTCGCGCGGGGGCCAGGTTCCGTCTGGGCTTGCCCGGGTCGACGGTTGGGCGGGCCGCTCCCGGAGCCCGAGCAATCCGCCGGAGGCAAGCCGGTCTTCGTGGGGGCGGAGGTGGAAGGAAGGGCCGGCCACGGCCCGACCGGTGCGGCGGGAGCTGCGAGCACCAACCGCGACGGACGCCCGACATCGACACCGGTAACGAATGGCTGGCCGCAAGTCCGTCGGTGTCCGTACATGTTGGAGTGTTTATGGCGTTGGACGCCGACTCGGGGCCGTCGGGCGGACGCCTCTTCCTTGTCGGCGGTGGGGCCAGTTCGCTTTGCTGGTTGGCCGTTGCACGCCAGAAGGCGGGGTGATGGCGAATAGGTAAGCGCCTGCATAACCAGCGACAAGTATGCCGCTCTCGTCGGGCAGGCACCGGCAGCTGATGAGCCAAGTGTCAACGCGGATCGCGGCGCGTGGGTATCCAGTGACGGCGTCCCAGACCCGGACAGTGCCGTCGTGGCTGACGGTGACCACGAAGCTGCCGTCGGGGGCGAGCGCACACTCGGTCACCAATCCGGTGTGGCCGGTGAGGGTGTGTCGGGTGGTGCCGGTGGCGATGTCCCAGATCCGAGCGGTGCCGTCCCAGCTTGTTGTGACTACGAAGCTGCCGTCGGGAGCGACCGCGCACCCGACCACCGAACCTGTGTGGCCGATGAGGGTGTGGCGGGTGGTGCCGGTGGCGGTGTCCCAAATCCTGGCCGTGTCGTCATGGCTTGTTGTGACTACGAAGCTGCCGTCGGGAGCGACCGCGCACCCGAGCACCGGGCGTGTGTGGCCGGTGAGGGTGTGGCGGGTGGTGCCGGTGGCGGTGTCCCAAATCCTGGCCGTGTAGTCATAGCTGGTTGTGACCATGAACGTTCCGTCGGGAGCGACCGCGATTCCGCCGACCTCGCCTGTGTGGCCGGTGAGGGTGTGGCGGGTGGTGCCCGTGGCGGTGTCCCAAATTCTGGCCGTGCCGTCGCTGCTGGCGGTGACCACGAGTGTGCCGTCCGGGCCGACGGCACATCCGAGCACTAGGTCAGCGTGGCCGGCGAGGATGTGTCGGGTGGTGCCGGTGGCGGTGTCCCACATCCGGGCGGCGTTGTCCTGGCTGATGGTCACCACGAAGGTGCCATCTGGGCCGACGGCGCATCCGTTCAGTTGGTCGGTGTGGCCGGTCAGGGTGTGGCGGGTGGTGCCCGTGGCGGTGTCCCAAATCCTGGCCGTGCCGTCGCTGCTGGCGGTGACGACGAACGTGCCGTCGGGGGAGGGTGCACACCCAGTCACCTCGCCGGTGTGGCCGGTCAGGGTATGCCGAGTGGTGCCGGTGGCGGTGTCCCAGATCCTGGCGTTGTCGTGGCCGGTGGTGACTACGAAGCTGCCGTCGGGGGCGACCGCGCAACCAATGATCCACTCAGAGTGGCCGGTGAAGGTGTGTCGGGTAGCGCCGGTGGTACTCTCCCAAATCTTGGCGGTTCCATCGCCGCTGGCGGTGACCACGAAGGTGCCGTCGGGGGAGATCGCGCATGTGATCAAAGGGCCGGCATGGCCGGTCAGAGTGTGCCGGGTGATGCCGGTGGCGCTATCCCAGATCCGGGCGGTGCTGTCCCAGCTCGCGGTGACCACGAACGTGCCGTCAGGGGAGAGTGCGCACTCGGTCACCTCGCCGGTGTGGCCGGTGAGGGTGTGTCGGGTGGTGCCGGTGGCAGTGTCCCAGATCCGGGCGGTTCCGTCACGGCTGGCGGTGACCAGGGACGTTCCGTCCGGCGACAGCGTGCACTCGTTCACCTCGCGGGTGTGGCCGGTCAGGGTGTGCCGGATGGCGCCGGTAGCGCTATCCCAGATCCGGGCGGT
>DASRII010000200.1:0-4288 GCA_035650075.1 Micromonosporaceae bacterium
CGACACCATCGACGACCTTACCTGGCAAGCCCGCCGGGGCATCACCCGCGTCCGTCGCCGGCCACGGCTGCTGTTCGCTTTCCTTGACCGCACCGGGCTTTCCCTATGACCATCCGTCACCCTATTCAGCAACTGTCCTTAAATGCTCTCCTGTAGGCAAGGGGAGCCGAGCGGCGCACGTCAAGCCGCAGGGTCGCTTCACCTACCTCCGCCGACCTCCCCTGGGGGCGGGACCGCGCGTGCCCGCCCCCAGGGGAGGGCCGTCAGCGAAGGAGGTAATCGATGGCGCGGCGCATGATCTGGTTTCGGGTCGAGGCGCCTGTGATGCCCTCCAAGCCAAAGCCCATGTAGAGGGTGTCGCCGGTCGCGACGGCCGCGCCCTCCTTGATGCCGAGGCCGCCGCGGCGCGTCCAGTCGTTGCGATTGGTGCCCTCGATGCCCTGCGGGTCCTGGGGCGCGCCGGGGACGGTCCAGCCGTCCAGCGGGTCGGCGTCGTCCTCGAACGAGGTGCTGCCCTCGCCGGTCGAGACCGCGATGTCGTCGATGAAGACACCGGGGAACTGCTGGAAGCCCCAGTCGCTGACCGAGGTGATCGAGAGCTCGACCTGCCGGCCCGCGTAGGGCGACAGGTCGAACTCCAGCTGCTGCCAGCCACTGGAGCTGCCGTTCGCGGCGTTCCAGGATCCCGTCGTGCCGGTCGAGCTGCACGTGCCGGCGGCAGGATCGAAGGTCTGGTAGTGGGTGAGGAAGGGGTGCAGGACGTTAGCGGCGTCGGCCGGGTTGCTCCATCCGCCCGTGCACGCCTGGTCGGCGCTGAGGTCGCTGCTGGTGTGACCGTTCCGGTCTGGCAGGGTGGTCCAGTCGTCTTGCCCGACGGCGTGGGCCTCGACGATCAGGTAGTCGAAGTTGAGCTCGAGGTTGAAGCTGGTCCAGAACGACAGCGTCGCCCCGCCCGCCGGGACCGTGATCGTCCGTGTCAGGCGCTTGTAGGCCTCGTCGGCACGCTCGGACCACATGAACGACTGCCCGCTGTGCGGGTCGAACGGACCCGCCAGGCCGCTCTGGTACTCGGCCGCCGGCCAGCTGTCGAACTGCGGGAAGCTGTGGGCCGGGTCGGTGACCTTGAGGAAGTCGCCGGTGGCGATGAACGAGGAGTTCGCGGTCTGGTTCTGGGCGCTGTCGGCGCCGTTGAACCCCCACGGCGCGAGGCCGGCGAGGGGGGTGTCGATGCCGGCCACGTCGAACGGTTCCCCGGTCTGGGGATCGCTGCCGCCGAACGGCGTGGTGATGGTCGCGCCGAACAGGTACTCGATGGGGTCGCCCTGGGAGTCACCGGACCCCGACAGGGCCAGGCAGCGTGCCTGCACGGCCGGGTCGGCGCTGCACTGGCGGTTCTCGAAGGGGTCGTATCGCTGCGTCCCGAGCGCGGTCGTGTACTGCTGCCCGGCGCGCTGGCCGGTGTAGAGGACGCGCCCGCCGGCGTTGGCGAAGTCACGCACCTCGAGCAGCTCCTGCATGGCCAGCCGCGAGGCGTTACCGGCACCCCAGCCGCGCTCGCGGGTCACCACGTCGTCGCCGGTGTACCAGATGACAGCGTCGTAGTGGCCGAGCACGCCCAGGTTGTCGGGGGCGGTGCGGCCGTGGGCATCCACGTCATAGACGTCGAAGGCGACGCCGTTTGCGGTCAGCGCGTCGGTGTAGAACGACAGGTACTGCGGCGCGGTCGGGATCGGGGTCTTGGCCGGCGAGGCGCCGGTGTAGTCCTCTGCCGCCACGACCAGCACCCTGCGGCCGCTGTCGGACTCCACCGTGTATGTGAACGAGTCGCTGGTTGCACCGCCACCGGTGAACCACACCTTCACGCTGTCGCCCGGCGCGGTCCCGGTCACGTTGCCCCGCACGACGTGGTAGTAGACCCCGTTGCCGGGGCCGTAGCGCTCCCCGCCGGTCCACTCGCTGGTCGAGCCGCTCTGCGCCGGACCGTCGTTGACCTGGTAGCGCAAGGTGACGGCGCCCAGGCTGCGCTTGGCGAGCACCCGCACCTCCTGCGGGTCGCCGTAGGAGACGCCGAACCTGAAGTCGAACAGCGACTGCTGGCCGTTTTGGGGGTCGATGTCGTCGGCGTCCAGGTAGAACGGGTCCACGCCGATGCCGACCGGCGACTCCGGCGTGGCGGGGTGCTGGGCCGACCTGGCCAGTCCCAGGTGGAACGGCAGCGTCTTCTCGAACTCGGCCTGGATGAGCCGTTCGTCGTCGGGGAACACGAATCCCGCGCCCGGGATCCCCTCGCCGAGCTCCGGCGTGTAGGCGATCGTGCCCGCGTTGGTCTCGGCGTAGTCGGTCGTCTCGCCGTTGGTGACATAGAGGGTGTCGGCCGACTGGCCCGGGTTGAAGCCCGGAATCGCGGACTTGGCGCCGTCGGTGCCACCCAGCGCCACATAGATCGGGTAGTCGGCGTCCAGCGTGGCGACCTGCCAGCCCTGGGGGTACAGCAGCCACTGGCCGAAGGAGTGCAGGTTGGACTGGAACTTCGGCTTGATGCGATCGATCAGGCCCGCCAGGGCGCGGGTCTCGGGCTCCGAGGCGGCACTGGGGCCGCGATAGGTCTCATCGGCCGGGTCTGGGGACGACCCCTCGTTGTCGTAGCCCCAGTGCTCGGCGAAGTTGCGGTTGGGGTCGACCCCGTCGCCGACGGTGATCTGCCCGTCGCCGTTGTTGTCGCGCAGGTTCTTGCGCCACAGCCGCTCGACGTCGAAGGTGTACTGGTAGCCGTCGGGGTTGGCGGAGATGACGAACCACAGCTCGGTGCTCTTGAGCAGGTCCTTGATGGCTTTGTCGTTCGCCCGCCAGCGGCCGATGAAGTACTGCAGCAGGCGCCGGTTCACCTCCAGGCTGATCCACTCGCGGGCGTGCTGGTTGGACGAGTACAGCACCGCCGGCCGTGACCCGTCGGGCACCTCACGAGCGCTCTGGGTCACCTTCAACGCGATCAGCTCGCGGCCCTGATGCGACCTGCCGAGGACCTCCAGCTTCACCAGCTGCGGGTTTTGGCGAGCGACGGCGAACAGCTCGTCCCGGATACCGCCCGGCTGGTCCCAGGACCGCCAGACCTGGAACCCCCCGGCCGCCTGAGCAGCGGCCTGCTCGCTGACCGTCTGGCCCTTGTTGTTGCGCTTCAGGGTGACCTTGACGCCGGCGGCGGCCACCTTCGCGCGCTGGCTCTCGGTCAGGACGGCGTCGGCACGGATCCCCGACGCCGTCTGCCGCACGCCGGCCAGCTCGACACCCCCGGCGGCTGCGGCGATCCTGCTGGCGGTGCCCTCAAGGGTGTACATCTCCAGCTTCTCGCGCTTGGGCGCCGCGCTGGCGGTCGGGGCGAGCAGTGCCGTCAGCGGCGCCAGCAGTATGACCACGAGAGCCGCGCCGAGCAGTCGGTACCGCGTGCGGCGGCGGCCAGAGGAGTGGTGAGTGGGCGACGTTGCCATGGGACCCTCCTGACCGGTGGGAGGCTACGGTCGCCGGACTCTATCCGGCAAGACGGATCAGCGGTACCCCTGCGCTAATGGCTATCGGTTGCCGCGACGGGCCTGCTCCCGGCGGAGCCGAGGCACCGCTGATGGCCCTCGGTGGCGGGCTCGGCGTCTGCACCGTCCGCCTGGCCAGGGCTGACGTGCCTGCCCCGGACCACGGCGGTGACGCTCAAGCTCTCGATCGCCTCGGTGCGGCTGGCCACCCTGCCGCTGTCGGACGGGCTTACCGTCATGCCGCCGATGATCGCGGCGGTAGCGTACGGCGCGTGGCGTGCGTGGTATCGGCCAGCTCACCCAGCACCCGGCCAATAACCCCGGCAACCACAAGCCCGGCCAAGGCGCGGATGAGCGAGTCCAGGCCGGCCGGGTCCATGAACAGGGAGGTTAAGCATGGGAAACGCTCTTCATCCGCTACACAGTCCCTGGAGTGGCCCCTCGGACAGCGAACTGACCAGCGTTTCGGCCAGACAGGGCCGTGATGGGGGAGCGCGACAGCGTTTCCGCTGGTCAGAGCCCTTGTTGGTGGGCGCGACAGGGTTTGAACCTGTGACCCCTTCCGTGTCAGCAAAACACAGGGAACCGCTGTGCTAGGCGCCGTTCGCCCAGGTCGCGTCCGACCGTCGATGCGGTAGGGAAACGCTCAGTTGGCGTCCAGTTAAACGCTCTCTTGCCGCATCCTGCCGACACTCACCAACCATTACATCACCCGCCTATGGTTAGCCGTGGATCGTGCCTCCGGGCTGGTGATCCGCCCAACG
>DASRII010000201.1:0-6830 GCA_035650075.1 Micromonosporaceae bacterium
CTTTGCGCTGTCCCTGGTCCCACGTCCAAAGAACGTACTTTGCCCCGCTCGGCGGCTTGTCGAGGCAAGGCGGTAATCGATCTTGCAGGAACTCTTTCGGCTGGTAGAACGCGGATCGCTTAATGCAACAGCGCCCTCCAGTCCGGTGTCGAGACGGCCGACGATTTGCTGTCGATGGGAGCACTGTTCGAACAACTACGACGTCGCCTCAGAGGTACCGGCTATCCAGAGCCGCAACAATTCAACACCAACACCGCCGCCAACCTTGCCCTGGTCCGAAACTTCAACACGTACCGTCGGCCGACCGCAGCAGACCCCGCTGAGTTTAAACCCGACCTTGCGAGCGCTACGACCGGGATGGACTCAGAAGGGTCGTCGCCGCGTCCACCGGCGGGCAACACCCGGACACCTCGGCATCGCGGGCTAGGCAGGATCCGCGGTGGGCGCAGGAGCGGTGCCGGGTTCGCCATCAACGGCAGAATCGTGGTGACAGCCGGCCACGTGGTTGCGGGACAGAAGCCGGCGGACCTGTCGTTCGTCGAAGACGTCACCGGCGAAGCCGTGGCTGTCCAAGACATCGATCACAAACCGGAGCTGGATGTCGCCTTTCTACGTCTGACCCGCGACGTCGCGACCGACATCCGGGTGCGGCGGGCCAGGCTCGGCGAGCGATGGTATGTCGACACACGGACGCTGCGGAACGATCCACGCCTGACCGGAACCGTCGAGGCACTCGACAAGCCCATCACCAGCGCCGGGGGGCACGACATCACTGTCATGCAACTCGACGTCGCTCAACATCTCCAGGGCTTCGAGGGGTACTCCGGCGGTGCCGTCATGCGTGCGAGGCGGTGGCGCCGCAACGTGGCGATCGGCGTGTTGACCGAGCAGGTCCGGGTACGGCGCGAGCGAGCGGGCGCCGGGCCACCGCCGGCGACGAACGTGCTGTACGCCATGCCGCTGCTGACCACCCCCTTCCCGGCAAGCCGGCGCGCGGTGTGGCTGCGAGTGGGCGCCCTCATATTCGCTGCCGCACTCGTCCTTGGAGCGGCCTTCGCACTACTGCGTGAAAGCCCACGGACGTCGGTGACTGTGGACTCGCCGAAAGCCGGCGAGGTTGTGCCACGGTGCTTTGCCGCGACCGGTCACGCGGACCACCTGGCCCAGGACGACCGACTCTGGCTGGTCATCCGCACCCCGGATGACGACAACAGACAAGGCCCGTTCTGGCTTATGCAAGAGCTCTCGCCCGGGTCACGGGGGCGATGGCAAACCGCCCTCATGACGCTCGGCGACGTTGGCGGCAAGGGGAGGCCGTTCTGGATTTCGGTGTACGCCGTGGACCGTGCGGCCAACGTCCCGACGCAAGGAGACACCGGCTTCGACGCACTGCCTCCAGGCTTCCGCTTGCTCACCGACGTGCAGGTGGTCAGGGGAGACGACAACACTCCGACCGGCGGTCGATGTGAGGACCTCAACCCGCCCCCTTCCTACCGGGTCCGAGTTGACCCGACCAACTGGAACGGATCCCTCGTCCCAGGGCTGGTTGTGGTCGAAGGCCGTACGATCCTCGTTGTGGACCCAGTCGGCCAATGGGAATGCGGTGACGATCCCGACATGGGGCGCACTGGAATCGGTGGGTATCAGCACTACGCCGCCAACAAGGAGAAGTACGCGCTTACCGATGCCCCGCTCTGTTCATTAATGGGGCGAGTAGGTCCCACCGGTCAGTGGACAAGTCTTGCGGTAGGTTCAATGGTGGCCGATACCTCTGGTTCGCTTTACCTCGCTGTGAACGAACTGCCGCCGGACAAATGCGATCAGTCGGCCGGAAAATCGTCATGCTACACCGATAACGTCGGTTACGTCGAGGTCACGATTCGACAGACTTGACCGCGCACCCGCCGCAGCTACGGACGTCGGCCGGCACGCGTAAGCCTACAACATGTGCCTCTCGTAAAGTCGGCTCGGTTACGGTGCCTGTTACGGATCACAAGATTGAGGTTCACACCCTTCGAGCGGGTAAGATCAAGTGGCCGTCCACCTGCACAAACTCGCGCGACGAGTTCGGGCGACGTATGTCCACTGTGGGCCCTGTAGTTCTCCCACGGTGCTCGTTGGCGTCAGTTTCGTAGTCTATCCGTCCGGGCGGCTGTGGACGCGTCCCGAGCAGGTCAACCACCGTCCGCGTCATCTGTGGTAGGCGTACCTCGGCCGGCGACGCCGCACCCGGATCATCACCGGGCACCTCAGGTCCCGACCGCCCCTCCAGGAGTCGAAGGTTGTCGGCGCCGTGGTGTTTGAGCAGGGCGGTGGCTCGCGCGGTACCCCAACCACGCCCGGCGCTGCGCACTGGGCGGAACCCAGTCAACGACCAGGAGTCGACCAACAGCGAGTTCAATGCCCCACTCTTCGGCGATCTCCCGGGCACAGCATTCGTGCGGCGGCTTATTTGCAGTTGCTGGTCCAACGCACGGGTGATGAGCGCGCCAAGGACGTCGAACTGCTCGTGCTGTGCCACCAAGTGGCGGTGCTGCGCTGTCAGGTCCGCCGACTTGACCTGCAGCCCAGCGATCGCGCGGTGCTGGCGGCGTTGTCGCGGCTGCTGCCCGCCCGGCGGTGGTCGGCGTTCTTCGTGACCCACCGCGACCTCGTGGCTCGACGATGGACCTGCCAAGGAGACCGGGCCGCCCACCGACCTCGGCGCAGGTCCGGGGCGCTGGTACTGCGGCTGGCCCGGGAGAATCCGAGTTTGTGGTCACCGCCGCGTGCAGGGCGAGCTGAGTCGGCTTGGGGTTAGCATCGCGGCCAGCACGGTGTGGACGATTCTGAGCAAGGCCGGCGTTGAGCCAGCCCGCGAAGGTCCGGCCCGTCGTGGAGTCCGTTCCTGACCGCGCAGGCCAAGGGCATCCTGGCGTGCGACGTCCTGCATGTGGAGACCGTGTGGCTCACTCGCATCTACGTGCTGTTCCTCATCGAGGTGCACACCCGCCGGGTGCATGTCCTCGGTGCCACCCGCACACCCACGGGCAATGGGGCGCCCAGCAGGCCGAACACAGTCATGGACGTCGGCGATCGCCTCCGGCAGTCAAGGTTCCTCGTCCGCGACCGCGATGCCAAGTACACAGCCGCGTTGACCGGTCGGATGACAGCGCCGTGACCGCAGCGGCGCCGTCGTCACCGAACACCTCACTCGGCAAGCCATAACCGACACCCATCAGCTGTGCACCGCCATCGCTGCTCTGACCACCCACCCATCGCCGCCCGCCCCAGTCCCATAGCCGCCACGCCGTCGACAGGCGGCCGATTCGCGCTGCCACGCCCGAACACAGCCCGCAATGTGGATCTTCGTGTGCTCCGATGGTGCTCGGAAGTTCACGAGCGAACTGGCACCGGTAATGAGATTCCGGCACGCCCGCCGTCCACGAGCCAACAGCGTTCCCACAATCTGGTCGCCGAACAGAGTCCACGCGCCGGACCAGCCGATACGCCGACCGTCCAATCCGGACAGAGAACCCAAGAAGCAACACGCTCCGCGACACAGTCACGGAGCGTAAAAGCATCTCTCGGGAGAGGACTACGGATCAGAAGGTTAGGGGTTCGAGTCCCTTCGGGCGCGCGACATCATCACGCATCTGACCTGCGGAAACACTGGCTCTGAGTCGATCTTCAAATGTCCATAGTGGAAGATCATGTGCTCCTACGGTGCTCGTCCGACGCGGAGACTTCCGTGGGGCGTTTGTCCAGCCAGCGGGCCATTTTGCCGACAGGCGCCGACCAGTCTGGATCTTGGTGGTCGCCTCGATGCCGGCTGACGGTGAGTTCGCGTGGTGCGGTGCGTCATCGGCCTTCTGATTTCCATCTGACTCGGCTGGAGTCTCGGGACCTGGCCGCCCGCGCTGGCCGCGTGATCTCCTCCCGGATGGCGCGGTCGGAGTCGCCGTGCCGAGTGCGCACCAACCTGCTTCCGCCAGCGGGCCAACTTTCAGCCCGTGCCGGGATCGCCCGAGAAGAGTCGATCGTGGCAACTTCGTCGCAGGTCGGTTGGCTGTTCGTGTGGGCGGCTTGAGGGACGGGTTGAAAGCTCGGGTCGCACGCGTGGGGTTGTCGGAACACCCAGCCCTGCTCCTGTACGAAGCCCATGAGGTTGAGCCAGGGTACGCCCATCGAGTCGCACACGTCGGGGATCTTCGGTTTGGTGAGGTTCCGGCTCTGCGTCTCCTCGGTCACGACGACACCACCGTGCACACGGGCGAGGGCGATGACGAAGGGATCGGCTCCGGCGCTGTTGCGTAGTCGGATCGGCGGGCGCATTGAACCCGTCTTTGGGCGGGCGTCAGATCGCCCGTGCGAGTTCGGTGAACACAGCGGCGAGCCGCCTGATGGGCGGCGCCTCGATACCGAGCTGGTAGTGGCCGCGTCGGAGATTCTGGACGAAGGCGTGTCCGGCGATGACTACTTGCGCGGTCCGATCCGTTTGTAGGCCGCGCATCGGCCGCAGCCGGTGTTTGAGTTGGCTGTGATCTGCCTCGATCGGATTGTTCGCGTACTGGTCAACGTGGTGCCACGCCGAGGGAACCATGTCGGCGAGCACGGCGGGGTAGATCGCGGCGGCGTCGGTGACGACCTCGGCCGGCATGACCTTGAGCGTGACGATCGCCCGCTGGAAGAACCGGCGAGCCGCGGCTGCATCTCGACGGGCTGAGACTAGTACGTCGATGACCTGCCCGTGCTGGTCGATGGCGCGGTACACGTAGCGCCAACACCCGTTGACCTTGACGTACGTCTCGTCCACGAACCATCTGTTGCCCGGCGCGTGCCGGGCGAAGCGAGCGACGTCGGCCAGCAGCGGCGTGAAGCGTTGCACCCACCGGTAGACGGTGACGTGGTCGACCTCGACACCGCGTTCGACCAGCAGTTCTTCGATGTCTCGGTAGGACAGGCTGAAGCGTAGATACCACCGAACCGCGACAACGATCACCTCTGGTGGGAACCGGAAGCCAGCGAACGCGGACTTCGGCGGCAGCCACGAGCGAGGACGGTTCGACACCTTCACAGCCCAAGTCTGTCTCGATCACGCTGGCGCTCAAGGCAACGGACCCGGCCAAGACGGCTGATGGATGCTCCTATGTCTGTCAAGTCCCCGCCGGAAGATCATTTGGCGGGTGGCTGCGGCCGGGTGAGGGTTTTGTAGATCTCTCGGGCTAGATAATGTTTGAGGCAGCGGATGATGTCCTTTGTGGATAGTCCTTGGGTAGTGCGGCGTGCCACGTAGGCGCGGGTGCGTGCATCGTGTCCCATTCGGGTGATGACGATCATGTAGAGGGCGCGGTTGGTCTGCCGGTCGCCGCCGCGGCTGAGTCGGTGGCGGGTGGTCTTGCCGGAAGAGGCGGGCACCGGACTGACACCGCACAGCGCGGCGAACGCTGCCTCCGACTGCAGCCGGTCGGGGTTGTCGCCACAGGTGGACAGCAGCTGGGCGGCGGTCTCGACGCCGACACCGCGGATGGCCAGCAGGTCGGGTCTGGCCTGCTTGACCGCGATGGCGAGTTGCTTGTCGGCGTCGGTGATCTCGGCCGTGAGGGCGTGGTAGCGGGCGGCCAGCCGGTGTAGCGCGGCGGCGATGCCGATGGTGGGGTCGGCCAGGTCACCGGAAAGGGGCAGCTCGGCGCAGGCGTCGGCGAGCTGGCCCGCCGACCGGGTGGGCAGTTGCTCGCGCAGCGCGGCGGGGGCGGTGACGACCAGAGCCTTCATCTCGTTGATGCAGGCGGTGCGCGCCTTGACGGCGCCGGCGCGGACCAGATGCAGCGCCCGGATGGACTCCACGATCCCGTCGCCGGCCTTGGGCACGGCGGTGGCCCTGCCGGCCAGCACCGCCTCGGCAGCGGCGTAGGCGTCCAGCGGGTCGGACTTGCCCTTGGTCCGGCGTTGTCGGCGGTCGGGCCGGTCAACCTCGACCACCGTGACGGCCTTGGTGCGCAGATAGCGGGCCAGGCCGGCGCCGTAGGAACCGGTGCCTTCTACCCCGACCGCGTGTAGTCGGCCGAAGGAACGCATCCAGGCCAGCAGATCGACGTACCCGGCCGCGGTGGCCGGGAACCCGGCATCGGCCAGCCGGCGGCCGTTCATCAGAACCACCGCGGCATGGTGCCTATCGCCGTGGGTGTCGACACCACCGATGATGCGTTGCCGTCTGGGCTTGCTGGCCATGCTCGTCCTTTACCTCGTCGGAAAAGTGTCGCGGACGGTGCTGTGATGCCGGGGGGGCCGGCGGGCAGACCAGTGACGGGACCACGGTCAGGCTCCTATCAGGCCACGCAAGACTGCCGCGGCACGCACCACGCGGGGCTCCCGGCCGAGGCGACAGATCCATCAAAAGGCACCGCCATGCGGGCCGGGATGTCGTCGGGTCAACCCCGCCAGGAGCACCCCCGCCATCTCAGCGCTCACCGCGGGTGCGTGCCGTCCTCAAGTCTCACTGGATGACGTACCCCACGCTGTGGTGAGTACTTGACCATTAGATCGCTGCAGTCTCCTCGACAGCCGCTATCGTCCTGATAGGACTGTCCATAGGGGAGGAACGTTGGTGCTGTGTGTGGGCGACGACTGGGCCGAGGACCATCACGATGTCGAGCTGGTCGACGCGGCCGGCCACCGGCTGGCCCGGGCCCGGTTGCCGGAAGGGCTTCAGGGCATCACCCGACTGCACGAGCTGATCGCCGCGCACCTGCCGGATGAGTGGGCCGACCTGGCGCCGGCCGAGGCCGCCGCCCGGGTGCGGGTCGGGATCGAAACTGAGCGTGGTCCGTGGGTACAGGCTCTGGTGGCCG
>DASRII010000202.1:0-22080 GCA_035650075.1 Micromonosporaceae bacterium
CGACCTGGTGTTCGCCTCCACGATCGGCACTCCGATCGAGCCGCGCAACGTCGACCGGGCCAGGCACACCCAACGCGACCGGGCCGGCCTGCAATGGTTGAGGCTTCATGATCTACGACACGCCTGCCACGTTCCTGCTCGCCTCAGGCGCCTCGCCGCGCACAGTCATGGAGACGCTCGGGCACAGCCAGATCGCGCTCACGATGAACACCTACGCTCACGTCCTGGCCGACATCGAGCGGACCGCCATCGACACCGCCGCCAAGAGGCTGTTCGGATGATGGCTGTACGAACGGCTATACGCCCGAAAATGATCGAGGGCGCCCGGAAAGGACGCCCTGCTCATGGTAAGTGCGCCGCCAGGGACTCGAACCCCGAACCCGCGGATTAAGAGTCCGCTGCTCTGCCAGTTGAGCTAGCGGCGCTCGCTGACAACGCGAAGAACGATAGCACGAGCCCCAATCACCCAGAGTTCGGGCCACACGACCGACCGCCGTACGGCACCATGAGCGCATGAACAGGGGGGTTCGCTACCTGGTCACGGCGGTCGCCGTACCGTTGATCTTGACCGGTTGCGCGAAGGGCGAGTCACCGACGGCGCACTGGCGCGACCAGCCCGCAGCGTCCAGCAAGCCGGCCGAGCCCCTCACCCTTGCGATCACCCCGGTGGCCAACGCCAAGAATCTTCCGATCTCGGCTGAAATCGGAATCCAGGTCACGAACGGCGCGACAACCACCGTCACGATGACCGACAACAAACGAAACGCCGTCCAGGGCGCCAGACGGGAAGACGGCAGCAGCTGGGTCCCGGACCGGCCGCTGAAGTTCGAGACCACGTACACGGCGATCGTCACCGCGACCGCCAACGGTGAGACCGCCTCGCAGACGACGACGTTCACGACGATGAAGCGGCCCAGCGGCGACCGGGTCGGCACGGGGCTGTACTTCTTCGACGGCCTGACCTACGGCGTCGCGATGCCGGTGGTCGTCGAGTTCGAATCGGAGATCCCGGAGAAGGGCCGAGCCGATGTCGAGCGGCGCATGTTCGTCACGTCCGACCCCCCGCAGCCGGGCGTGTGGCACTGGTTCGGTGAGCGCCAGGCGCTCTACCGCCCGCCCAACTACTGGCGGCCGGGGACGAAGGTCACTGTCCGGATCGCGTTGGACGGGCAGCCGATCGGCAACGGCAGGTACGGCGACATGGACCGCCGGGCGAGCGTCACCATCGGCCGCAAGTTCGTGATGGACGTCGACAACACCACGAAGACGATGAAGGTCTACGAGAACGACACCCTGCTCAAGACGATGCCCGTGAGCCTCGGCAAGCCGAGCACGCCGTCGTCGAGCGGCACCATGGTGATCATGGATCGCCAGGAGGAGACGGTCTTCGATACCATGCGCGACCCGGACCCGGAGAACCGCTACCGGATCGACATCGCCTTCGCCCAGCGGCTGACGTGGGACGGCGAGTTCATCCACGCCGCGCCGTGGTCGGTGGACGACCAAGGCAGGCGCAACGTCTCACACGGTTGCGTGAACCTTTCAACGCCGAACGCACAGTGGCTGTACAACCGCACGATGATCGGCGACCCGGTCACCGTGCGCGGCACCGAGCGCAAGCTCGAGCCGGGCAACGGCTGGACCGCATGGGACCTGCCGTGGGCCGACTATCTGAAAGGCAGTGCGCTGGCTCACCCCGAGTTCGGCACCGGCCGCGGCAATGCGGTCGGACAGCCAGGGGATTAACGGGATAATTCGCCGCCAATCAATAGGACATGCCTCACCCGATGAAACCGGGACCCTATCTTCGCGCGTCATTAGGGCACCATGGACGGCGGGATTGGGAGGTGGCGAAGCATGGATCGAAGGATCACGCGCCGCCAGAGTCTACGGGTGGTCGCCCTCGCCACGGTCGCTGGCCTGACCGCGGCCGCCTGCGGAGCTGACCCCGCCGACCCGACGTGGCAGAACGCGGAGAAAACCAAGGGTCCGGAGATGCGCGTGTCGGTGACCGGCCCTGCCGCATCCGCCAAGAACGTTCCCACGTCCGCCGAAGTCACCTACACGACCGAAAACGCGACGTCCGCGACGGTCGAGCTGAAGGAGGCGTCCGGCAACGCCGTCTCCGGTGCGATGCGAGCCGACGGTACGTCGTGGCTGCCGGCCGGCCAGCTGAAGTGGGGTACGACGTACACCGTCACCGTCACCGCCAAGAATGACAAGGACTCGACCGCGACCGCGACGAGCACCTTCACCACCATGGCCAAGCCGGGCAACCTCGTCCGGATCACCTCCAACATCGGCGACGGCAACGTGGTCGGCGTCGGCATGCCGCTGGTACTGCGGTTCGGCCGCGGCGTTCCCAAGTCCACGCGCGCCGCCATCCAACGCCGGCTGTTCGCCGAGGCCACTCCGGCGCAGGAAGGCGCGTGGCACTGGTTCAGCGACAGCGAGGTGCACTACCGCCCCAAGGCGTACTGGAAGCCCGGGACCAAGCTGAACTTCCGCGTGCTGACCGGCGGCGTGCCGATGGGCGGCAACTGGTACGGCCAGCGGGACCTCACCATCGACAACGCGTCCATCGGCTCGGCGCTCATCATGACCGTGGACAACCGGACGCACATGATGACCGTCACCAAGGACGGCAAGGTGTTGAAGACGATTCCGGTCAGCCTCGGCAAGCCGAAGACCCCGTCGTCCAGCGGCACGATGGTCGTAATGGAGAAGCTGCGCAAGACGGTCTTCGACACCACATCCGCTCCCGACCCGGCGGACCGCTACAAGATTGATATCGAATACGCACAAAGGTTGACGTGGAGCGGCCAGTACGTCCACGCCGCGCCGTGGTCGGAGGATGTGCAGGGTCGCAGCAACGTATCGCACGGCTGCGTCAACGTGTCCCAGAACAACGCCGCCTGGTTGTTCAGCATCACCAAGGTGGGTGATCCGGTAACGGTCAAGGGCACCGAGGAGAAGCTGCAGTACGGCAACGGCTGGACCGACTGGAGCCTGTCCTGGGACGAGTACATCAAGGGCAGCGCAATTCCGTACGAGGCGCCGACCGCGCCGAACCCCAGCCCTTCGGCCGAACCGAGCCCGAGTCCCTGACCGTCAACCGCGCCACGAACCGCGGTTGTCCGTCGGCTTTCCGGGTGGACCCCACTGACCCGTGTTGCTCTGACTGGTCGACGGCCTGCCCTGCGTTGGCGGGGCTGAGTCGGGCCTGCGCTCCGCGGACGAGGCCCGATGTGCCGCCGGGCACGGCCATTGCCGCCGGCCACATGCGCACCACCGCAGCCACGGCGCCCACCACAGGCGCCGCAACCTGTGCTCGACCATCGCGAGTCTCCACAATGGACATGGGGTACGGCGGCCGCGCCTCCGGTCGGCAGCGACCGCCGCACCCGGTCATTCTCGGCAGATTTGAGGGGGTCTAACTATTAAGTTAGTGCACTAACTTTGTGCCCGTCAATGGTCTGCGAGACAGTTGGCACACCAACTACCCCTGTGATCAACTGAGCGGGCCGACACGGAGGGGGTGTCTGTGGCCGAACTCCCCGCCTATTTGCGCATCGCCAATGGTCTTCGCGCGCGCATTGTTTCTGGCGAACTCGCGCCGGGCGACAAGCTGCCCACCGAGTCCCAGTTGATGCGCGAGCACGGGGTATCCCGGACGGTCGCCAAATGGGCGGTCGCGGTTCTCAAGAGCGAAGGGCTGGTCGAAGGCCGGCGCGGTTCCGGCGTCTACGTACGCAACGTGGGCCGGCTCGTTCGCGAGGCACACGGCCGGAACATGCGCGGGCCGGGGCCGACGTCACCGTTCGCCCGCGATGCGCAACGGGCCGGCCACCGCGCCCACTGGGAGCACCACAGCGAGCGGACTACAGCCGATGCCACGATCGCGGCCCGGCTCGCCGTCGAGCCGGGTACACCGGTCATGCAGACGCGGTACCGGTACCTCGCCGACGACGAGCCGATCCAGCTCGCCATGTCCTGGGAACCGCTGGCGATCGCCGCCGACACCCCGGTCGAGTGGCCCGAAGACGGCGCCGCGGTCGGCGTGGTCGCGCGGCTGGACACGATCGGCGTACACATCGACGAGTTCGTCGAGCGGGTCACCGCCCGTACCGCGTCCGCGGACGAGATCGAGGCGCTGCGGTTGCCGATGCGCGGTGCGTACGTGCTCGTCATCGCGCGTACCTACTACACCGCGGGCACTCCGGTGGAGACGGCGGACATCGTGATTCCGGGTGACCGGTACGAGCTCGTCTACCGCGTACCGGTCGACTGACCCTGCAAGAAAAGGGTGACTGAAGGGACTCGAACCCTCGACACCCGGGACCACAACCCGGTGCTCTACCAGCTGAGCTACAGCCACCACGCGAACGCGCCGACCAATGATAGCCGCTCCCCTACAGTTGCGCGGCGATGCCCTTCGCCGCGTCGACATCGGGTCCGGGTGGCGGCACGAAGACCGTCCGCCGGTAGTACTCCAGCTCCCGGATGCTCTCCCGGATGTCCGCCAGCGCGCGGTGCGCCAGACCCTTGGTCGGCTGCCCGAAGTAGACCCTCGGGAACCACCGCCGGCACAGCTCCTTGATCGACGACACGTCGATCATCCGGTAGTGCAGGTGTGCGTCGAGCCGGGGCATGTCCCGCGCGAGGAAGCTCCGATCCGTCGCGATCGAGTTGCCGCACAGCGGGGCGGTACGTGGGTCGGGCACGTGCGCGAGCACGTACTCCATCACCATGTCCTCGGCCTGCGTCAGGCTCACGATCGAGGCCCGGGACGCCGTCGTCAGCCCCGATTTCGCGTGCATGTCCCGGACAACCTCGGTCATCGTGTCCAGTACCGCGTCGTCCGCGTGGATCACGATGTCCACGCCGTCCCCGAGCACGTTGAGGTCTGGATCGGTGACCAGCGCCGCTACCTCGATCAACACATCCTTGCCGAGGTCCAGCCCGGTCATCTCGCAATCCATCCAGACGAGCAGGTCACTCACATCCCACAGCCTATGCGCAGGTTTCCGGCGGGTAGGGTCTGCTCGTGCGAAGCCCAGTCACTGCCCGGCAGGCGCTGGCCGTCGCCGGCGTGACCGGCGCGGTGGGGGCGTTCTATCTGATCTACGGCAACCGCCACGACTACTACGACTTGAAGATCTACATGAGCGCGATGCGCTGGTGGATCGACGGGAACGCGCTCTACGACTACGCACAGCCGGACGCCCTGCAGGGGTTCCTGTACTTCACGTACCCGCCGTTCGCGGCTCTGCTGCTGTGGCCGTTCGGGCACCTGCCGCTCGGAGTGACGATCGCCGCGTTCACAATCGGCACGGTCATCGCGGTCGCGGTCACGACGTACTGGCTCGTGGCCCCGGTCGCCGACCGGCACGGCGTGGGCAAGTGGTTCGCGGTGGCGCTCGCCGTACCGCTGGTGTTCATGCTCGAGTCGATCCGGGAAACGATCACTTTCGGACAGCTCAACATGCTGCTGATCGTGCTTCTGCTCGCCGACCTGCTCTTCGCGGTACCCAGGAATTTGCGCTGGGCCGGCGTGGGCGTCGGGCTGGCGACGGCGATCAAGCTGTTCCCGGGCATCTTCATCGTCTATTTGCTGATCACGCGGCGGTGGCGGGCAGCCGCCGTGGCGGCGGGCACGGCGGTGGGCGCGACGCTGTTCGCGGCCGCGGTGGCGCCGCGCGACTCGTGGCAGTTCTGGACCGAGTCGCTGTGGTCCACCGAGCGGGTCGGCCGCACGGACTACACGGGCAACCAGTCGATCCAGGGGCTGCTCGCCCGGCTCGTCGTCCCGGATCAACCGAACCGGTTGATCTGGCTGCTGCTCGTGGCGGCGGTGGCCGTCTTCGGACTCCTGCGCGCCCGCCGCGCCGCGGCGGCCGGCGACGAGCTCGCCGGCCTGACGCTCGCCGGCCTGGTCGCGGCCGTCGTCAGCCCCATCACCTGGCCGCATCACCTGTACTGGTTCGTTCCGGCCATCGTGATCATTGTCGACGCGGCCGCCGCCGAGCGCGGGCAACGCCGGCGGCTCGGCCTGTTCGCGCTCGCCATCGGGGTGTACGCCGTCAGCGCGTTCGGTGTCGTGTCGTTCATCGACTGGGGTACCGGGACGTTCCCGACCGACTCGGTGGGCCACTTCCTGCTGCGGAACGCGGTCGTACTGCTGTCGCTGGCGCTGATCGTCGCGTTGCCGATTCGGTCGCGGGCAGATGACGCTTTATATCACATGAGTCCCAAAATAGACAGATCTGTTCGTACGACCTAGATCGTCATATCCTAGATGTCAACGGGACAACGTCCCTCCGGTTAGACACCGTTCCCCCGGTGAGAGTGGCCCTCCGTGCCGACCGCGCGAGGGCCACTCGCGGTTGTCCCTGATGTCTCCGGGCGGAAGGCGTAGCCCGGACGAGAAGGTGGCCAGTCCAGCTCGAGGGTGACCGGCGGCCGGGGACGCTGGACGGCGGGCACGGGCGAGGGGAGCGCGAGCACCGGCTCGGCCGCGGGCGGTACAGGCGCCGGGACGCCTGCGCCGACCTCGGGCAGTTGGCTCGGCTCGACCACGTAGACCACCTGAACGGGTCGGACCGGCCAGCAGAGGACAACGAGCCCGCCGAAGAACAAGGCCCCGCCGAGGACGAGCAGACCCCAGGTGGTCGACGGCAGCCAGCCGACGGTGGCCGAGGCGCGCAACGTCACCTGTACCGGAGCGCTGCCGTCGGGGTTCATCACCACGAGCGCGAAGTGCTGGCCGCGCACCGTGGACGGCACCCAGTCCACAGTGTCCGGTATCGCGGCGCCGGTGGAGTTGGCCACCCAGAACCGCTGTGCGGTCGGTGCGGTAGCCGGAGCCGCGTCCCCGCCCACCGCCGCGGCGCGGACCGGGAGGTCGCCACGGGTCAGCTTCACGTCGGTGATCTGGGTGTGCGGGACACCGGCGAGGTAGCCGGCGACCGCGTTGGCCGGCGCGAGGCCGACGAACGCCGGGCCGGACTCGGTACGGGCGGTCACCCGCAGCACCGTCCCGCCCCCACGGGCGAACGGCATTTCCCGGCGCAGCAGCCCGTCCACGTCGGGGACGACCACGGCGTACCCGTCGGCGGCCAGTGGCTCGATCGGCGCGCCGAATGCGCCATCCGAACCCCGGTGCGCCAACGCCGTCCACAGGACGATGCCGGCCAGCATCACCGGCAGAGCCACCAGCAACAGGACCATCCCCGCGACGACGCGCACGACCCGCATCACGTAGGGAGCAACGAACCGGAATCAGTTGGCGGTACGGCGGGTACGGGCGAACGCCAGACCACCCAGTACCAGGCCGCCGAGCCCGGCCACCAGACCCGCGATGCCCAGCCAGAGCGCCGCCCCCGGCCCGTCCTCGTCGTCATCGTTGCCCGTCGGGGTGGTCGGGGCCGCTGCTCCTGCCGGTACGAGCTTCAGCACCGGCGCCGGGTGCTCCGGCTCCGCGCCGGGCTCGGGCGGCTCGATCCAGCGCACGACGTTGCCGTCGGAGTACGTCTGCAGCGCCTTGAAGACCATCTCGTCGACGTTCGGCAGTGGCCCGAGCGAGACGGGGAACTCCTGGAACTCGCCCGGTTTGATGGCAGCGGACTTCGACGCCGTCCAGGTGATCACCGAGACCGCCTCGGGCGTCTTGCGCTGTACCGCCACGGTCCAGCCGGCCACCGGCATCGTGGAGACGTTCGCCACCGGCGCGTCCTCGGGCAGGAACACCTCGACCTTCGTCGTCGACGCGGTATCGCTTTCGGTCGGCACCCGGAACGTCAACCGGGCTAATCCACCCTGTACCGCCTCCTCCGGACTGACGGAGATGTGGGCCGAGGCCGGGTTCGCGACCGCCACCGCGCCGACGAGCGCGGCCAGCACAGCGGCCAGCGAGAACCGGAGGAGTCGCACGTGATACCTCCCAGCTACCTGATGGGCACGATGGCGGTGACGGATGCCTGGTCTATGTCGGACGTCCGCAGGGTGAACCTGAACTGCCAGTCTCCCGCGGTCGGCAGCGAGATCTGACCGAACGAGTGGTTGGGGGGGACCCGCACCAACACGACGTCGATCGGTTCCACGCCGGCCGAGGGCAGGGCGGCGGTCGCCTTCCACTCGAGGACGGTCTGCGGCTTGCCGTCGGCGGTGTACGCGAACAGGTGCAGGTCGTTCGGACCCACCTTGGCCTGGTCGATCTGGACCTGCAGCGTGTACAGCCCGGTGGTGAGCGTGTTGGTGTACCCGGTACCGCCGACCGTGCTGTTCGCCTCGGCGGTCCGGCCCGGGGTGGTCTGCACGAGCACCGTGGTCACGGCCAGGATCACGGCCGTGATGGCCAGCTCGACGCCCACCGCCCGGCGTACCGTTCCCGGTCGGCCCGCCGCCACCCGGTCCCGCACGAGCTTGCGCGAGAACGCGGCGACGCCCAGCACGCCACCGACGAGCGCGATCTTGAGCAGGATCAGCCGCCCGTACGTGGTGTCGATCAGCGCCTTCGGCGTACCGATCTCGATCAGCGCCTGGAGCGAACCCGCGATCAGCAGGATGACGACCGACAGGGCCGCCCAGCGCGCCCAGATCGGCAGGATCGCACCGAGTTCCTCCTCGGTAGCCTTCGGCAGCAGGAACCCGATGAGCATGACCAGCCCGCCCAGCCAGACGGCCATGCTGCCCAGATGCGCGAAGTCGGCGAGCACGGAGACCAGCGGTACCGGAGACGCCGCAGGGTGCCCGGAGATCGGGAAGGTAGCGAGTCCGACAACGGCCAGGATCGACAGCAACCCGCGGTCCGCCACGCTGCCCTGGCCCCGCAGCACCGGCCGCAGCAGCAGCGCGATCGCGCCGAGCGCGGCCAGTCGGACCAGCATGGCGGTACCGAACGGGCCGTCGAACACGTCCCGCAGGTCCGATCCGGTGACGCCGGCGAGCGAGGTACCGGTCGTGTACGGCGCCTGGAGCAGTAACCCCAGCACCGTGCTCAGCGCGACCAGCCCCACCCCCAACCAGGCCAGCAGGCTCGGCCCGCGCCGCGACAGCCGCGGCGGCCACAGGGCGAGCAGGACGAGTACCGGCCCCACGAGCAGGAGGAGGCCGGCGTACCCGAGGTACTTGGCGACCGGGATCAGCACGGCGACCACCGGATCGGTGCCCTGTTCGTCCGGCAGGTCGCCGGTGGCCGACGGCGCACCGACCGAGTACGAGAAACCGCCGCTGACCGGGTGGCTGTCCGCCGAGATGACCCGGAAGCTGACGAGGTAGGTGCCGTTGCCTCCGCCGGGCCGCAGCGGGATCGTCACCACGCCACCCGCGATCGTCGGCGCCTGCTCGGCCCGCTGGCCGTCCGGCCCGACGATCCGGATCTTCCCCGGTACCGCCCGAACCGCCTCGCTGAACTTCAGCGTCACGCTGTTCGGCGCGGTCGGCAGGATCTCGCCGGCCCCGGGGTTGGTACCGGTCAGCACGGCGTGCGCGCTCGCCGGCGCGGCGGCGAACAGCACGCCGGCGAGCCCGAGCAGGATTCCGGCGAGCCCGAGGAGAGCACGTCTCATGGCGGACACTCTGCCGTCAACGGGTCAGCGCCGCAGCCCTGGGCGGGGCGCCGGATGTTCGGCCCAGCGCCCACAGCAGCCCCGCCTGGACAACGGCCGCCAGGTGACCGATCTCGTGGACGATCGCCGTGGTGGAGTTCACGACATCGACCGCGCTGGTCAGCGCCAGGCACACGGCCAGCACGAGCGCGATCGGCACGTAGGCGCGGGCGCGGTCGGGCCGGTACGCCGCCAGCGCGAAGCCGACCGCCAGCGCCACATCGAACGACGCCAGCTCGCGGCTGGCGTGCGGCTCGCCGACGACGCCCAGCCCGCTCAGCAGTACCGGCAGCGCCAGTGCCAGCTGGGCCGCGGCCGCGACCGCGACCGCGACGCGCAGGATCTGCCGTTTCGACGCGGCGGGTGCCGGGAGCGCTGCCATCACGCGCTCGGTGAGGTCGGGCACGTCGGCCGGCGGTACCCGTACCGCCCGGGTGATCTGTTCGGCCTGGGCAAGCCACGATCGGCATTCGGAACACCCGACCAGGTGGACGTCCACCTGGCTGGCCGACCACTCCCCCGGCTCGTTGTCGAGCCGCGCCGACAGCGCCACCCTCACCTCGTCGCACGTCATGAACGGGTAGTCGGCGCGGCACCTCCTGCGGTTCCCAGATCTTCCGCGTACGCTCTGTTTCCGTGATCCCGGCTCAGCGTCACGGCCTAGTCCGGCCTATGCATTCCGGCCGGCAACCAATAGGCGACGATGTTTCTACGTGGGCCATGGCCGCGCGCCGGGGTGACCTCGCCGCCCAGGCGGCGTTCGTCCGGGCGACGCAGGCGCAGGTGTGGCGCTTCGTCGCGTCGCTCGTGGATCCCGCGTCGGCAGACGACCTGACCCAGGAGACGTACCTGAGGGCGTTCCGGGCACTGGCCGCGTACGAGGGCCGGGCCAGCGCCCGTACCTGGCTGCTCGGCATCGCCCGCCGGGTCTGCGCCGACCACATCCGGCTGGTGACCAGGCACCGGCGGCTTGCTGCCCGGCTCACGGCGGAGCCGACCACGAACGGCGGGGACCCGGCCGACCCCCTGTCAGCCGCCGACCTGCTGCACCGGCTCCCCGAGGACCGGCGGGCGGCGTTCGCGCTGACCCAGGTACTCGGCCTGTCCTACGCCGAGGCGGCCGAGGCCGAAGGAGTCCCGATCGGCACCATCCGATCCCGGGTCGCCCGAGCCAGGATCGAGCTCGTCGACGCCGTCCAGGCCGCGCTCGCGAGCTGAGTCGTGGTCGAGGTCAGCGCCGTGACGGCGCGCCGGTGGAGCGTCGTGCAGCCGTGGCTCGGTACCGCGGCCCGGCTGATCCTCGCCGGGGTCTGGATCGTCGCTGGCGCCTCGAAGGTAGGTGACCTGGCCGCATCGGGTCGCGCGGTCAACGCGTACCAGCTGATGCCTTTCGATGTGGCCCAGGTCGTCGGGGCCACGCTGCCGCTCGTGGAGATCGTGCTCGGCGTACTCCTGCTCGTGGGTTTCGCGACCCGACTGGCCGCCGCCGCATCCGCGGCGCTGTTGGTCGTCTTCGTCGCGGGCATCACATCGGCCTGGGTCCGCGGCCTGTCGATCGACTGCGGCTGCTTCGGCGGCGGCGGTCAGCTCGAAGCGGGCCAGAGTCCGAGCTACGGGCCGGAGATCGCGCGTGACGTCGCGTTCCTAGCACTTGCCCTGTTCCTGATCGTCTTCCCCCGGACCCGGTTCTCCCTCGACGCGCTGCTGACGGGAGATTCACGGGAGGACTGAAAACAATGAGCAAACGGGTGGGGCAGAAACAAGCCGCTCGGGTGGTCCGCGACCAGATTTCGAAGGAGAAACGTCGGCGCCGGACCGTGTGGACATCGGTCATCGCGGTGGCGGCGCTCGTCCTGGCCGGGCTGATCGGCTGGGGCATCTACGCGTCGCAGAAGGCCGGTTCCTACAACACACCGCGGCACGCCAGCGGCGGCGCCACGGGTGTCTCGACGGGTAGCGGGCACGTGCCCGTCGACGTGTACCTCGACTTCATGTGCCCGCACTGCAAGGCGTTCGACGAGGAGGCCAACGCCGCGCTGAAACAGCTCGTCAAGGACAAGAAGATCACGCTGGCGTACCACCCCGTGGCGTTCCTCGACTCGGCATCCACGACGAAGTACTCCACACGCGCCTCGGCGTCCTTTGCCTGTGCGGCCGACGGGGACAAGGCATTCGAGTACGCCAGTGCGCTGTTCGCGCGGCAGCCGGCGGAGGGCGGTCCGGGGCTCAGCGACGACGACCTCATCCAGGTCGGCGGCACGGTCGGGCTGCTGAACCCGACGTTCGCGCGGTGCATCCGAAGCGGTACCTACACCTCGTGGGCCGCCCACGTCACCGACGCGGCCAGCGGCCGCGGGGTGACCGGTACCCCGACGGTCTACGTCAACGGCAAGAAGACCGAGGCGACCTCGGAAGCCATCATCAACGCGGTCAAGGCCGCGTCGCAGTAACCGCCTCACCGCCGATCGAGGACGGATGCCGGTTCATTCGTCCTCGAGCGGCGGGGACGGCGAAGCCGTACGGCAGCTCGAGCCGATGCCGCGCCAACAGGTCCGCGTCGCTCAGTAGGTCGGTGGTTTCCCCGTCGGCGACGATCTGTCCACTGTCGAGGATCACCGAGCGGTCGCACAGCTCCATCGCGTACGGCAGGTCGTGCGTGACCATCAACAGCGTCACCGGCAGGCCGCGCAGGATCTCGGACAGCTCGCGGCGGGATGCGGGGTCCAAATTGGACGATGGTTCGTCGAGCACGAGAATCTCCGGGCGCATCGCCAGAACCGTCGCCACGGCTACCCGGCGCCGCTGGCCGAACGACAGGTGATGCGGTGCCCGGTCACGGTGCTCGGCCATCCCTACGGCGGCGAGCGCCTCGTCGACCCGTTCCGCGAGCGCCGCACCGCGCAGCCCGAGGTTCGCCGGTCCGAACGCCACGTCTTCGGCCACAGTGGACATGAACAGCTGGTCGTCCGGATCCTGGAAGACGATGCCCACCCGCCGGCGGATCTCGGCGAGGCACGACCGGTCCCCGGCCCGCACCTCGAGCCCGCCGACCGCGACGGTGCCCGAGGCGCCGTCGGCGTGGGCACCGGGCAGGATTCCGTTGAGGTGCAACACGAGCGTCGTCTTGCCGGCGCCGTTCGGGCCCAGGAGTGCCACCCGCTCCCCCGGGGCGATGCTGAGGTCCACCCCGTTCAACGCCACATGCCCGTCCGGGTAGGCGTACCGCACCGCGCGCACGTCGAGCGAGAGCGCCCTCAAGTCGTACTCCCCTTTCATGCCAGGACCGCGGCGATGGCCAGAGCCACAGCGGCGACCGGAACCACCGACGCGGCCGCCCATTGACCCGTCGTCGCGGCGCCGTCCGCCGACAGTGCGGCCGGTGTCCGGCCCGTGTAACCGCGCGAGAGCATAGCCAGGTAGACCCGCTCGCCACGCTCGAACGCCCGCAGGAACAGCGCGCCGAGGCCGCTCGCGAGCCCCCGCAGCTGCCACAGGAACCGGGGATCGTCGCCGCGGGACAGCCGAGCGATCCGCATGCGCCGCGCCTCGTCTCCGAGCACATCGAGGTACCGCAGCATGAACATCGCGATCTGGGTGACGATCCGCGGGCAGCGCAACCGGTCCAGGCCCGCGAGTAGGTCCCGCGTCGTCGTGGTCGCGGCGAGCAGAAGCGACGCGAGTACGCCGAGCGTCCCCTTGGCGAGAATGTTCCACCCGCCGAGCAGCCCGTCGCGAGACATCGTCACGCCCAGCCAGGTGATCTGGTCGCCACTGGCGAGGAACGGCAGCAGTACCGCGAGTGCCACGAACGGCAGCTCGATCAGCGACCTCTTCAGCAGCCAACCGGCAGGTACCGAGGCGATCGCCGCTACCACGCCGAGGATGACCGCGTACCCCGCGAACGCCCAGAACACCTCGCGCGGGGTGGCGACCACCGCGACCGTGAACAGCACCGTGGCCACGATCTTCACCTCGGGCGCCAGCCGGTGGACCGGCGAGCCGCGCTCGAGGTGCAGCGGGTGTACGTGGCCCGCGCCCATCTCAGTCCCTCGTCTCGGCTTGGACCGGCTTGCGCTTGCGCACCAACCAGAAGACGCCGGCGCCGATCGCGAACGTCAGCAGCACCCCGACGATCCCGGACCCCACAGGGTAGTCGGCCAGCGGCCCGCCTACCTCGTGTTGCCGCTCGCTCTGCGCCATGCAGGTGCCGCCGGTGATCTGACCGTTCGCGTCGACCGTGCAACCGCGGGTGGCCACGGACTCGAGCCCGTCTGGTTTGGTCGACGCGTACCGGCTCACGACCCCGGCCATCAGCAGCGCCACCAGCACCCCGACGACGACGAACCAGACCGTCTTCCTCATGCCGCCACCGTCTCCTTCACCGGGGTTCGGCGCAGGGCGCGCAACGCGTACACCAGATCCGGCCGGACCTTGGCCACGGCCATCACGGTGACCGCCGCGATGAGCCCTTCGCCGATGCCGATCAGCGCGTGTACCCCGCCCATCACCCCGGCCGCCTGGGCGAGGCTCATCTTCAGTGAGATCTCGCCGCCGAGCCAGTACTCCAGGATGAATGCCTGCGACGAGACCACCACGCTGACCACCGACGCGACGAACGCGGTGATGCCCAGCCCCGCCGTCGTGCGGGGCAGGACCCGCAGCAGCACCGCGACGAGCAGGTAGCCGGCCGCGGTGCCGACGAGCGCCATGTTCGTGATGTTCAGACCGAGCGCACTGAGCCCGCCGTCGGAGAACACCAGTGCCTGCACGACGAGGACCACCGCGACACAGAGCGCGCCGACCCACGGTCCGACGAGGATCGCGGCGAGCGCGCCACCGAGCAGGTGACCGGCGACCCCGGGAAGGACCGGGAAGGGGAGCATCTGTGCCGCGAAGATGAACGCCGCCACCAGGCCCGCCATCGGCGCCAACCGGTCGTCGAGGTCGTGCCGGGCGCGCTGGACGCAGATCGCCAGAACGCCCACGGCCAGGGCCGCGAACGCGAGCGACACCGGCAGGTTGATGATCCCGTTCGCGATGTGCATCGCCAGGCTGTCCACGTGAACCTCCCTCGGGTCAGCGCCCAGCCTATTTCTCGACCCTCGTTGTTGCAAACTTCTTGCAACAACGTGGCCAGTAGGCTGGTGCCCTATGACCGTTCGCCTGGCGGCCGGAGAGGCCGCCCCAGACTTTTCGTTGCCAACCGACACGGGGACGTCTCTGTCACTGCACGACCTGCGCGGTCGCAAGGTCATCCTGTACGCGTACCCGGCCGCGATGACGCCCGGCTGCACCAAGGAAGCGTGCGACTTCCGCGACTCGCTCGGCTCGCTGGCGGCCGCCGGCTACCAGGTCGTCGGCATCTCGCCCGACTCGCCCGAGCAGCTCGCGAAGTTCCGCGACCGGGACGCGCTGACGTTCCCGCTCGTGTCGGACCGGGACAAGTCGGTGCTGACGGCGTACGGAGCCTACGGCGAGAAGCAGAACTACGGCCGTACCGTGCAAGGCGTGATCCGGTCGACGTTCGTCATCGACGAGCAGGGGCGGATCGAGAAGGCGATGTACAACGTCAAGGCGACCGGGCACGTCGCCAAGCTCCGCCGTGAGCTGGGACTGGACTGATTCGGGGCTACACTCATCGCGGTTGCGGGAGTGGCGGAACGGCAGACGCACCAGGTTTAGGTCCTGGCGCCCGAGAGGGTGTAGGGGTTCGAATCCCCTCTCCCGCACAGCATTACAGTCGTGGTTTATGACGCACGAGGTACGGGCGCAGCGCGGTGCCACGTTGACCGCTCGGGGTTGGCCGCAAGAGGCCGCCATGCGGATGCTCATGAACAACCTCGACCCCGAGGTCGCCGAGCGCCCCGAGGACCTCGTGGTCTACGGGGGTACCGGCAAGGCGGCGCGCGACTGGCCGTCCTACCATGCGCTCGTACGGACCCTGACCACGCTGGGCGGGGACGAGACGATGCTCGTGCAGTCCGGACGGCCGGTGGGCGTGTTCCGGACCCACGAATGGGCGCCGCGGGTACTGATCGCCAACTCCAACCTCGTCGGGGACTGGGCCACCTGGCCGGAGTTCCGCCGCTTGGAAAAGCTCGGGCTGATCATGTATGGCCAGATGACGGCCGGCTCATGGATCTACATCGGCACGCAGGGCATCCTGCAGGGGACATACGAGACATTCGCCGCGGTAGCCGCCAAACGGTTCAACGGTACGCTCGCCGGCACGCTCACGCTCACCGCCGGCTGTGGCGGGATGGGCGGTGCCCAGCCGCTCGCGGTCACGATGAACGGCGGTGCCTGCCTCGTCATCGACGTCGACGCGGCCCGCCTGCGTCGCCGCGTGGAGACCCGGTACCTCGACACCGTCGCATCCACTGTGGACGAAGCTGTGGAGCTGGCGATCGCGGCGAAGCGGGAGAAGCGGGCGTTGTCGGTCGGCGTGGTGGGCAACGCGGCGACGCTGGTCCCCGAGCTGCTACGCCGCGGCGTCGAGGTGGACATCGTGACCGATCAGACGTCCGCGCACGATCCGCTCTCGTACCTGCCCGAGGGCGTCGACCTCGGCGACGCGCCCGACTACGCCGCGCAGAAGCCGGAGGAGTTCACCGACCGTGCGCGGGCGTCGATGGCCAAGCACGTCGAGGCGATGGTGGGTTTCCTCGACGCCGGTGCCGAGGTCTTCGACTACGGCAACTCGATCCGGGGCGAGGCGTTGGCCGGTGGCTTCGCCCGAGCGTTCGCGTTCCCGGGGTTCGTGCCGGCGTACCTCCGGCCGCTGTTCTGCCAGGGCAAGGGGCCGTTCCGGTGGGCCGCGCTATCCGGCGATCCGGCCGACATCGCGGCCACCGACCGGGCGATCCTGGAGCTGTTCCCGGACAACGAGTCACTCGCCAGGTGGATCCGGCTGGCCGGTGAGCGCGTGGCGTTCCAGGGCCTGCCGGCGCGCATCTGCTGGCTCGGCTACGGCGAACGGGACCAGGCAGGGTTGCGGTTCAACGAGCTGGTGGCCGACGGCACGCTGGCCGCGCCGATCGTCATCGGCCGGGACCACCTCGACTGTGGTTCGGTGGCCTCGCCGTACCGGGAGACCGAGAGCATGCTCGACGGCTCCGACGCGATCGCCGACTGGCCGCTGCTCAACGCCTTGGTGAACACCGCGTCCGGCGCGTCATGGGTCTCGATCCACCACGGTGGCGGGGTCGGCATCGGCCGGTCCATCCACGCCGGCCAGGTGACGGTCGCCGACGGCACGCCGCTGGCCGCCGAAAAGATCGCCCGGGTCCTCAGCAACGACCCGGGCATGGGCGTGATCCGGCACGTGGACGCGGGTTACGACCTCGCCGACACGGTGGCCGAGCAACACGAGGTACGTGTGCCGATGCGAGAGTCATGAGCTTCGCCGAGCTGTGGGCCGGCCTGCTGCCGATCGGCCGCGATCCCGGCAGCGGCGGATACCTGCGGTACTCGTGGTCCACTGTGGATGCCTCGCTGCGGGGCTGGTTCGCGGCCGAGGCCGCCGCGCGAGGACTGACCGTGGAGACCGACGGCAACGGCAACCTCTGGGCGTGGTGGGGCGACCCGGCCGCCGGCAACGCCGTTGTCACCGGCAGCCACTTCGACTCGGTACCGCACGGTGGCGCGTACGACGGCCCGCTCGGCATCGCCTCGGCGTTCCTGGCCCTGGACGAGTTGCGCGCGAACGGAGTACCTCCTGACCGTCCACTGGGGATCGTCGCGTTCGTGGAGGAGGAAGGTTCCCGTTTCGGCGTCGCCTGCCTCGGCTCCAAGCTGCTGACCGGAACGCTGGATCCCGCCACCGCGCTGGCGTTGCGGGATCGGGACGGGGTGACGCTGGCCGAGGCCATGGACGACGCGGGTGCCGATCCGTCACTCGTCGGGCCCGATCCCGAGCGGCTGAGCCGCGTGGGGGCGTTAGTCGAACTGCACATCGAACAAGGACGCGGATTGACCGCGCCGGTGGGCGTGGCCAGTGCCATCTGGCCGCACGGCCGCTGGCGGATCGATGTCACGGGTGAGGCCAACCACGCGGGGACCACGCGAATGGCCGACCGGCGGGACCCGATGCTGACGTTCGCGTTCGCGGTACTCGCCGCCAACAAGGAGGCGCGGCTGCAGGGGGCACACGCCACGGTCGGCCGGGTGCGCGTGGAGCCGAACGCCACGAACGCCGTACCGGCCAGGGTTCAGGGGTGGCTCGACGCGCGCGCCGCCGACGAGGAAACGCTCGACAAGGTCGTCGACGCGATCGGTCGGCGCGCGACGGAACGGGCCGACCGCGACGGTACGACGGTCGCGATCGTGCCGGAGTCCACCAGTGGCGCGGTGGAGTTCGACGCCGCGCTGCGGGACCGGATCGCCGCCCTGCTCGACGCGCCGGTTCTGCCCACCGGCGCCGGTCACGATGCCGGTGTGCTGTCCGCGTACGTGCCGACGGCGATGCTCTTCGTGCGCAACCCGACCGGTGTATCGCATTCGCCGGCCGAGTACGCGACCGACGACGACTGCGTAGCCGGCGTCGCCGCGCTAACCCGGGTGCTGCGGGAGCTGGCATGGGTCTGACACGGCTTTGCTCTGCGTACCTATACGCAACAAGAGAGGCGCGCATCTATATGTTGCGTATAGGTGCGCAGAGCAAAGGTGGGCGAAGGTGACCGTCTACCTGGCGGAACTGGCCTGGCTGGGCAGCGGTAGCGGCACCGCGCCGGCACGGGACGTGCTGATCGAGATCGAGGACGGCCGGTTCACCGCGGTAACCCCGGGCACCACCGAGTCACCCGCACACGCCACGCGGTTGGCCGGGCTCACGATGCCCGGGCTCGCCAACGCGCACTCGCACGCGTTCCACCGCGCGCTGCGCGGGCGTACCCACGCGGGCAAGGGCACGTTCTGGACGTGGCGCAACACTATGTTCGCCCTGGCCGACCGGCTCGACCCCGACCGGTACCTGGCCTTGGCCCGGGCCACCTACGCCGAGATGGCGCTGGCCGGGATCACCTGCGTCGGGGAGTTCCACTACCTGCACCACGGCTCCGGCGGGAAGCCCTACGCCGATCCGAACGAGATGGGCTCGGTACTGCTGGAGGCGGCGCGCCAGGCCGGCATCAGGATCACGCTGCTCGACGCGTGCTACCTCACCTCCACAGTGGACGGTTGGGCGCTGGTCGGTGCACAGCTGCGCTTCGGCGACAAGGACGCCACGGCGTGGGCCAACCGGGTCAGCGCGCTGGACGGCGTAGGCGCGGCAATACACTCGGTGCGCGCGGTGCCGGTCGACCAGCTGCCGGTCGTCGCGGAGTTCGCCGCGACCAGGAACGCGCCGCTGCACGTGCACCTCTCCGAGCAGCGCAAGGAGAACGACGCCTGTGTGGCGTACCACCGCAAGACCCCGACCCAGCTCCTGGCCGATGCGGGCGTGCTCGGCCCGCGCACGACGGCGGTCCACGCCACTCACCTCAGCGACCTCGACCGGACCGAGCTCGGCGACACGGATACGGCGGTCTGCTTCTGTCCTACCACCGAGCGCGACCTGGCCGACGGCATCGGGCCGGCCCGTGCGCTCGTCGATGCCGGTTCACCGCTGTGCCTGGGCTCGGACAGTCACGCGGTCATCGACCTGTTCGAAGAGGCTCGCGCGGTCGAACTCGACGAGCGCCTGCGGTCGGAACGCCGGGGACACTTCTCCGCCGCCGAGCTGCTGTTGGCCGCGACGGCCGGCGGCCACGCCGCGCTCGGCTGGACCGACGCCGGCGCCATCGCCGTGGGCAGCCGCGCGGACCTGGTGACCGTGCGGCTGGACACGGTGCGCACCGCCGGGGCCGACCCGGCCGACGCGGTCGCGGCCGTCGTCTTCGGCGCGACGGCGGCGGACGTCACGCACGTCGTGGTCGACGGTCGTGAGACGGTTCGCGATGGCGTCCACTGTGGACTGCCTGATGTCGCCGGCGCGTTGCGGGACGCCATCGGGGCGGTGTGGTCATGAGCTTCCTGGTGACGAACATCGGCGAGCTGGTCACCAACAACCCGGCGGTCGGTGAGGGTCCACTGGGGATCGTCCGGGACGCCGCGCTGAGTGTCGCCGACGGCCGCGTGGAGTGGGTGGGCCGGGCCCGGCACGCGCCCGCGGCCGACCGTGGCCTGGACGCGGAAGGGTGTGCGGTGCTGCCTGGGTTCGTCGACAGCCACGCCCACCTCGTCTTCGCCGGGGACCGCGCGACCGAGTTCGCCGCGCGGATGGCGGGCGAACCGTACACCGGCGGTGGCATCCGCCGCACGGTCTCCGCCACCCGGGCCGCCACCGACGACGAGCTGCGCGAGAACGTCGCGCGGCTGCGCGAGGAGGCGCTGCGGCAGGGCACTACCACGATCGAAATCAAGTCCGGGTACGGCCTCACCGTCGCCGACGAGACCAGATCGCTGCGTATCGCGCGGGAGTTCACACAGGACACGACGTTCCTCGGCGCGCACGTCGTACCGGCCGAGTTCACCGATCGGCCCGACGACTACGTGAGCCTGGTCTGCGGGCCGATGCTGCGGTCGGCGGCGCCTTTCGCGCGCTGGGTCGACGTGTTCTGCGAGCGTGGTGCGTTCGACGCCGACCACTCGCGCGCGATCCTCACCGTCGGACAGGCCGCCGGCCTCGGCGTCCGAGTGCACGCCAACCAGCTCGGCCCCGGCCCCGGGGTGCGGCTGGCCGTCGAGCTGGACGCGGCCTCGGCCGACCACTGTACCCATCTGTCCGATGTGGACATCGAGGCGCTGGCCGGGTCGAAGACGGTGGCGACGTTGCTGCCGGGGGCCGAGTTCTCCACCCGGTCGCCGTACCCGGATGCCCGCCGGCTGCTCGACGCCGGCACGACCGTGGCGCTGGCCACCGACTGCAACCCGGGTTCGTCGTTCACGTCGTCGATGCCGTTCTGCATCGCGCTCGCGGTACGGGAGATGCGTATGACTCCCGCCGAGGCGGTCTGGGCCGCGACCGCCGGTGGGGCGCGGGCACTGCGGCGTACCGACATCGGTCAGCTGCGCACCGGCGCCGCGGCGGACCTCGTGATCCTCGACGCACCGTCCCACTTGCACCTGGCCTACCGGCCGGGAGTTCCACTCGTCCGACACGTCATGCACAACGGAGTGCTGATTCCATGACCACCGTTACAGTCCAACCAACCGGCGTCACCGCCGAGGATGTCTGCGCCGTGGCGCGCGGCATCACCCGGGTCGAGTTGGCTCCATCCACAGTGGATGCCCTGGCGGCCAGCCGCGCGATCGTCGATGACATCGAGCGCGCAGGCCGTCCGGTGTACGGCGTCTCCACCGGGTTCGGCGCGCTCGCGTCCACATTCGTGGCCCCGGAACGGCGGGCCGAGCTGCAGCACTCGCTGATCCGATCGCATGCCGCCGGCATCGGCGCGCCGGTACCGCGCGAGGTGGTCCGCGCGATGATGCTGCTGCGGGTGCGCTCGCTGGCCCTCGGGCACTCCGGGGTACGGCCGATCGTGGCGCAGGCGCTGGTGAACCTGCTCAACGCCGACATAACGCCGTGGGTGCCGGTACACGGCTCGCTCGGCGCCTCGGGTGACCTCGCCCCGCTGGCCCACTGCGCGCTCGTGCTGCTCGGCGAGGGCTGGGTGCTCGGCAAGGACGGGCACCGGGTGCCCGGCGGCGAGGCGCTGGCCGAGGCCGGGGTGCACCCGATCGAACTGTCGGCAAAGGAGGGCCTGGCCCTCATCAACGGTACGGACGGCATGTTGGGCATGCTGATCCTGGCGATCGCCGACCTGACCCACCTGTTCACGATGGCGGACATCACGGCCGCGCTGGCGATCGAGGCGATGCTCGGTTCGGACCGGCCGTTCCAGCCGGAACTGCACACGATCCGCCCGCACCCCGGTCAGGCGGCCAGCGCCGCCAACATCTTCACGCTGCTCCAGCGGTCGTCCATCATGGACTCGCACCGGACCGACATGACCCACGCCGTGCAGGACGCGTACTCGATGCGCTGTGCCCCTCAGGTGGCGGGCGCCGCGCGGGACACGCTCGGCTTCGCCCGGGACATCGCTGCCCGCGAGCTGGTGTCTATTGTGGACAATCCGGTGGTACTGCCGGACGGCCGGGTCGAGACCACCGGCAACTTCCACGGCGCCCCGCTCGGCTTCGCCGCGGACTTTCTGGCGATCGCCGCCGCCGAGGTCGCCTCGATCTCCGAGCGACGGGTCGACCGGCTGCTCGACGTGTGCCGGTCACGGGATCTGCCGCCGTTCCTGTCCCCCGACGCGGGCGTGAACTCCGGCCTGATGATCGCGCAGTACACGGCCGCCGGCATCGTCGCGGAGAACCGGCGGCTCGCCTCGCCGGCATCGGTCGACTCGGTACCGACGTCGGGCATGCAGGAGGACCACGTGAGCATGGGTTGGGCGGCCGCCATCAAGCTGCGTACCGTGCTGGACAA
>DASRII010000203.1:0-12792 GCA_035650075.1 Micromonosporaceae bacterium
CCGGATACCGCCGGGCCGGTTGCCGCCGCCGCGGCCGAGGCCGCGCCCGCCTGGGTGGGAGGATCCGCGGCCGCCGCGGTAGCGGGGTGTGTTGGGTTTGCGGCTCATGCGGGACCGTCCACTGTGTGCGTGGGGTTCCCACTCGACGCTGGCGTTGGGCGGTTTGATGATCGGCGGGTCGGGCCACGGCGAGAAGCTACGCACCGGTCGTCACCCCGCAGGCCGGGCAGGTGTGACCTCGTGGCGGGTCGTCGTGGCAGTGTGCACACACGACGACCCGCGCCCTCGGTGCGCCGTCGACTAGCCCCGCGAGGGTCGCCGTCCTGACGCGATCCCGCTCCGCAGCCAGCTCCTTGACCCGCGATCGCCAGGCCGGCGTGGGGCTGCCGATGCCGTAGCGGCTGTGCCAGTCCATCCATGCCTGAGTGCAGGCCTTCGTGCTACGGGAGTCCTCTTGCGATGGAGTCCAGCCATAGAGCACGCAGACCTGCTCGGCAGCTCGAAGCCGGCCGAGGAGTTCGTCCCGGTCGTCGGGCGCTTCGCGGAACTCAAGCGGGTTACTCACCTGTTCCTCCGGTGGCTTGGCTGCAGCGTGGGCAGGGCGCGGCGTGCTGGGCGATCCACGGGTCGATCAGCGGCAGCGTCAGCCCTTGCACGATCGACCGGCCACACGCGGCGCGGATGGCGTTGTCGACGTCGATGCCGCCGATTTCGTGCCAGTTGATGCCGCGCCGTTGGGTGGGGATCCAGATGAGCCGGTCCGGCTGGCCGTGCAGCGTGCTGGGGTTGTCGAGGCTGGGGTCAGCCGGACCGGGGTCGGGGTGGGAGTCCCCTGCCGGCCCACCGGAGGCGGGCAGGGGTTGGTGCGCATCGATGGGCGAGCCGCTTTTACCCGACGTCGCGCCCCCGCTCGTCGTGCCAGGGGCGGCCGGTGCGTCATCCCGGAACTCAGCCGATCCCACCGGCTGAGGACGCGGCTCTATGGGAGCTTGGTCGCCGGCCCAGCCCGGTGCCCCACAAGCGTCGGGCTGGGCCGGCTCGCCGGGCTGGCTGATCGTCAGCCCGACTTGGGGGGTGGGGATGGAAGCCACTAGGCACCGCCCTCAGCGCGGCGGGCCAGGATCAGGTCACGCCACACGGCCTCTAGGTAATCCCAGGCATGCGCGGGATCCCCATACGGCAAGGAAAAGCCGAACACCACCGCGCCGACCCGGTCGGTACCGAATAGCCGGTCGAAGTCGCCGAATATCTGGCCAACTACGCACTCCTTGCAGCTACGCATCAACAACCGCTCTGTGTCGATCCGGTTGGCCCAGCCGGGCTCATGCAGGTCGAGCCACGCCGCCCCCGCGGCCACTCGCGCCGCGATCGTCGCCATCACTGGCCTCCGTCGTCGTCGAAGTGGACGACCGGCCGCCGGCCCACCGGGAACACCCGCTTGCCGGCCTCCACGAACTCCGCCGGCGGCTGCTCATGCCTCGGCACGTACCGGGTCGGGAGCCGCACCGCGCCGTCGTCTTCGTCGCGGTGCCGGCCGGCGTAGGTCAGTGGGTTGCGGACGTGTCGCCGCCAGTTGTCGGTGGGGGTTGGTACCGTGTCTGGCATCTGGGCCGGTTCCTCTCGAAGGTGCGCGCGGTCTGGGGCTCAGCGGGTCGCGGGAACACGCGGCCCGCTGTCGTTTTCGCTGGTGGCCGGTGTTTGGCGGCGTTCCCGGTGGGGTTCTTTCTTGTGCCATTCGCCGTCGTCGACTGCGTGGAGTCGGCGGCAGGGTTGGCCGGGTTGGGCGCCGCATCGGGGGCAGGTGCGGGCGCGCCAGCCGGTGAGGTTGGTCATGGCGTTGCCGCGCATGACCTGCGCGGTGCGGCGCGTCCGGGCCGTCATGCGGCTTCCCTTCTGGTTCGGCGGCCGGTGACGAGCGCGGTGACGCCGCCGGCTGCGAACAGGCCGGCCAGCCCGAGTGACCCTGCGACGTCGGCGACCCAAGCCAAGGGGTAGATGCCGGCGACGACGATCGCGAGGCCGATGACGGCGACCGCTGCGCACGCGGCGCGGATGATCAGCCGATCCACCCGGCGCAGAGCGCGGCGACGAGCACGAGCAGCCCGACCGGGACGACGATCGACAAGGGACAGCCCAGCATCTTTGGCCCCGGTCGGCGACCTGCCGGCCCAGAGGGACCTTTGCCCGCCCGGCCGCCGCGTGACCGCTTGGGTCCACGTGTCTGGCGCGCGTTCACTGCGCATGGCCGGCGCTCGCAGGGGCGGGCAGGAACTGCTCAACCGGTACTCCGAGCCAAGCGGCGAGCTTGACCAGCTCCTCGGCGCGGAAGGCACGCTCGCCCTTCAGGCGCAATTGCACCGACGGCTGAGGCAGGTCCAGCACCTCGCCCGCCTGACGCTGCGTCTTCTGCTGCCGGGCCAACTCGGCCCGGACTTCGGCCGCTATCTGGTCCCGAACATTGCTTGGCATTCCGGAACCATGTCACGGTATCCGTGACAACGTCAAGTGGTCGGCACACAACTCGTCCGAACGGGTTGACGTGATACCGGGATGGCATCATCCTTACGGCATGACGACCACACCCATGGAGGGCGTAAGAACGCTCAGCGACCAGGTCGCCGAGGAGGTCCGAGCGTTGCTCGCGCGACGTCGGATGAGCCAGCGCGTCCTCGCTGGCCTGCTCGGCGTATCACCGGCTTGGGTCAACTACCGGATGACGGGGGTCCAGGAGATCGGCGTCAACGACCTTCAACGGATCGCGGCCGCGCTCAACGTCCCGGTCACCGACCTGCTGCCAGCCGACGTATCCACGACCGCCACCCGCACCGAGCCGCCGCCGCGCCTTACCACTAAGTATCAGGTCGACGCCGCACGGCCCAGGGACAACAGGCCGAAAGGTGGACCCCGACGCAGTAGCGCCAAACCTGGCCTAGGCCGTCCAGCCCTACTCCCCCGACCCGTCGCCGCCTGAGTAAGGACCGTCGATTGCTCGAACCGACCGTCAACCCGTGGTCACACAAACGACAGCGACGAAAGGATGCGGTATGAGTAACCTCATCGATGCACATCTCGCCCATTGTCGACATGCCGGCCTCGCCGGCAGCACCATCGAAGACCGCGGTCGCCTGCTACGAGCAGCCGACCGCGCCTTGCCCTACGGCCTCGACGCAGCCACCCACGGCGAACTGCTCACCTGGCTCGCGGCGTACACCAGCCCGCAGACCCGCCACACCTACAGCAACCATCTCCGCCAGTTCTACCGGTGGGCCACCGACCCCGACGACCCGTGGCTGACCCTCGACCCGACGACCCGCCTGCCCCGCGTCCGGGTCCCCGGCGGCATTCCCCACCCGGCCACGGTCGACGAGCTCGACACCGCGTTGGCCCGGCTACCGCAGCCCTGGGACCTGGCCGTCAAACTCGCCGCGTACGCCGGGCTGCGCTGCGGAGACATCGCTGACCAGGACCGGGGCGACATCACCGCCCAGACCCTGCGGGTCCGCCGCGGCAAGGGCGGAAGGCCCGCGATTCTGCCCACCCACCCGGTCATCTGGGACGCGGTCCGGGACCTCCCCGCCGGGCTGGTCATCCCCGGCCGGCCGCCCCGTACCCCCGGCCGGCGGTGGGTGTCGCAGCGGCTGCAGGCGATGCTCGACCGGATCGGCCTACCGCACCTGTCCGCCCACTCGTTCCGGCACTTCTTCGGCACCGAGCTGTACCGCACGACCCGCGACCTTCGGCTGGTGCAGGAACTGATGCGGCACTCCTCGCCGGCCACCACCGCCGTGTACACCCTGATCACGGGTGAGGAGCGCCGACTTGCGGTCCACGCGCTCCCCACCGTCGCCGCAGCATCCATGTAGACACCCAGCTATGTAACGGTACCGTGCCCCCGGCCTTCGTCGGGGGCACGTCTCGTCTGCTGGCGCAGAATACGCAGCGGCCGGCTCCATCGGGACCCGGCTTCGCGGGTCTGCGTCACGAACTCCACCCGCGGCAACCGGTCGGTCGGCAGGTGCGCCAGGTCGCCCACCACGAGCACCGCGCGCTCGTCGAACGCCAGCCGGCTGGCGTCCCGCCAGCGGCCACCCTTGGACTCTTCGACGATCCCGATGAGGTGGTAGCCCATCCGCTCGACGTACGCCAGGCAACGCGCCAGCCAGGCATCGGCGTCAGGTATGTCGGGGAGCCAGATCACCGCCGGTAGTTGCATGGCGCACACCCCCCCCCACTTGTAGGAGCGGCGGCTCCGCTATTTGACGTACACCCCGCGGCCGGGTCGGCCCGTCGTCAGCCCACGCTCGCGGAGGATCCGCAGCGCCTGCTGGATAGTGGACACCGACACCTCGAACTCGTCCGCCAGCTTGGAATAGCTGGGCAGCATCGTCCCCGACTTGTACTGGCCGGCCTCGATGCGCCGGGTCAACTCGTCCGCGATCTCGCGGTACGTCGGTGGAATCGCGGGCATGATCAACGTACTCCCAGGTCGGCCCGCTGATCTAACCACGATCACCTCCAGCACCTCAAGACCAACGTTGCGGATTCCATCTAGGCTACCTAAGGTGTCTTGCGTGGGCTAGCCCAGGTCGGCAAAACCGGGGCGAGCCCGCCCCCCGGGTCGGGGCGGTCGGCCTTCTTGCCCATAGCAGAGCTCGATACCGCCCGCCCCGACCCCCCGCTCCCATGGGAGGGGTGGCCATGCGGTGGCAGACCCGCCGGCAGGTCTACGCCAAGCTCACCGCCGCGAGGGAGGTCCGCATGGCCACCACCCAACGGGGCCGGCCGGCACCGGACGCCGCACCGGTGCCGGCTTGGGTCGCGGCAGCATCGGCGGCCCTGATCATCGCCATCTGCGCCGGGGTGCTGCTGCTGCAGCCCATCGGCGACGCGCTCGGCTGGGGGACACCATGACCGACGTCGACATCCCTGAGGGCACGCTGATCGACATCCCTGAGGGCAAGTGGAAGTACGGCAACGGGCGGCTACGGCTGCGGGTACAGCGGGTCCTCAACGAACTGTCTCAGTTCTACGGCGGCACGGAGGTGTGGATCGAGGGCGCGCGGTACGTCGAGGACCGGCCGCCGAGGCACACGCAGGTGCTTGTCCGCGTCGATGCCCTGCCCACCGTCGAGTCGGATGGCCTCTTGTGACCATGTACGGGCGGCCGCTACCGTCCCCGACCGTGACCCCGCCCCCAGCCGCGCCCCGCCCCCGCAGCAATGCACGCACCTGGCTGATCGCTATCGGCAGCGCAACCGTGATCGTTCTGGTGGTGTGCGGGGTGTGCGGCCGGGCGCTGTTCACGAGTCCGCCGGGCGCGCCGCCGACCCCGGTGAACATCGTCACGACTGCCGCGGCGTCGCAGGCGCCGACCAGCGCGGCGGCCGTGCTCGATCCGCGGTTTGAGACGTGCGCGGAGGCGAATGCTCATCTGTTGGGGCCGTACCGACGTGGTGTTGATCCGGAGTACGCGTGGTATGAGGACCGCGACGGCGACGGGGTTGTCTGCGAGCGCCGCTAGCTCTTCCGCAGGTTGGCGCCCTTGCCCGGCCGGGCCTTCATCGCCTTCCGCAGCAGCACAGCCGCATACAGCGGGGTACGCGCGTCGAGATGCGCAACCGGCTCGACGCCGAGGCGCCTGATCACCGTGCGGGTCGACTCAGGTTGTAGGTCGAACTCGGCGGCGACCTGGGCGACGGTAAGGGCTAGCTTGCCGTCGACCTCGATGCGGATTCGTGCCATAAGTCTCGGCCAGCCCATCTGTGATCCACCGCGGGTCCGCGTCCATTTCCCGCGGGCATTCGGCGAGGAAGTCCTCGTCGAGTTGCCAGCGGTCGACGATCGGCAGCGGCTCGGTCATACTGACACCCTAGCGTGGCAAGCGTCACGCGTCTACCCTTGCGCCCGACACGCTGGCGTGTCATACTAGAGGTACAAGAGGATAGCGGCCCCAGGGAAACCGAGATCAGATCCCACCGCAGAGCAAGCTGCCAGGGGCAACCAAGCACCAACCAAGGGTCCGCGGGAAGCGGCAGTCAGGCCGGGTACGACCGCCACCAGTAAGCCCTAACGCCGGGGGTTCGACTCCCCCCAGACCCACGCAAGCAAGCCCCCGGACAAAGGAGAGGGCATGCAGTTCGCAGGGCTCGACCAGTACGCCGTGACGGTCACCTACACCAACCCCCGGGGGCGCGGTCCCAACGCAGGCGCCAGGGTCACCCGGACGGAGCGCAACATCATGGCGTACCACCCCGAAGGGGCAGCCGACGCGGCCATCGTTTACTACGAGGCGGCCGGCAAACTCGACGTCACGGTGACCTCGATCACCCGGATCTGACCGCTTCCGTGCAGCCCAGCCGCGCTGGGCTGACGCGGTGGCCGCCAGGCCAGCAACGCTCGACCGGCGAAGTGAGTCCGGAACGCGCAGCAGAACTGCGACCCGCTGTAGCGCTTCGCCGGTCGAGCCCCAAGCTTTTAGTCCCGCGCTCGTAGCACGCTTCGGCGGTGCTCGCGCGGCCAACGTCCCGGAGGACACACAGTGCGCACCCACAACTGGACCTACATCACCGTCAAGACGATCGTCACCCTGTTCATGGCCGGTGCCGCCAGCATCAGCTTCATGCACATCATCGACGTCAGCCACACCCTCGGCCTGGGCTGGGAGGCGTGGACCGTCCCGTTCCTGGTCGACGGCTTCGCGGTCCTCGGCCTCATCGGCCGCTCGCACCGGTTCGCCGAGTCGACCCGCCGCGCCGGCCTGAAGATCACCGCCGCGATGGGGCTGCTGTCCCTGACGTGCAACGTGATGGCCGGCGACAACCTCGGCCAGCGGCTCTACGGCGTGCTCGTGGTCGGCGTGTTCGTGTTCGCCGAGTGGTACTCCGGTCGGCTGATCGCCGCCCCGGCGCCGCCCGCGCGTACCGCCCGCCGCTGCGAGCCGGGGTGCACCTGCCGCCGGCACGCGAAGGCCGCGACGTTGACCCCGGCGCAGAAGGGCGCGATCACGAAGGCCCGCAAGCGCGCCGAGCGGGAGTTGGCCGAGATGCGCGACGGGTACGTGCCGGCTGACGCGCCGGTCAGCCCGGCGCTCGTCTGATGACTGGGGTGGTGCCGGAACCCGACAAACGGGGTCCGGCACCTGCCCGAGCCACCAGGCCAACCCCACGACGAGAGGATGACGACGTGGACGACGAAGCACTCTGCCGCATCGCTGCCGCCCTGGAACGCATCGCCGACGCACTGGAGCGTCAGCCGGCGAGATCGCAGGTACGCAGTAGCGGCCTGCCCATGCCGGCTAAGGGATTCCGTTGCCCGGCCTGCGATCACTACACAGCGAATCACCGCGAGCACGGCTGCGACATGGACTGCGCCTGTCAGGTTCCGCACGGCAGGATCCCGCCGGGCGACCCGAACCCGGCCAGCGGTTGTGAGTTGGGCACATGTGAGTGTTGACCCGACACGGCAAACGCCCCCGACCTCACCTCGAGGTCGGGGGCGTTTTGCTGTCTCATCGTGGCGTCGTCGGCTGCATCGCGGCGGAAGCCGCTTCGGCCGGCCGCAGCGCGGGAGGCGCCGGGGGCTGCGCGGACGGGATCGGCGACGGGTCGAGCTTCTTCCGGTGCAGGTACGCCGCGATCGCCATCAGCGCCGCCGTGCCGGCCGCGTACGCCGCGGTGGTCCGCACCTGCGTCCAGTCCATCGGTTGTCCCACAGCGGCGTCTACGAGCGCCCGCTGCACCACCTGTATCGCGGCGTCGCCGGCCGCGGCGAGCACGGCGACGGCGATGCCTTGTAGGACGGTGCGCCACGCCCGGTTGAGGGCGTCGAGCCGAAGCCACCTACGCATATGATCATTCTCCCTTAGTTGGTGCCCGGCTCGCCGACCATCACCCGCAGCCGGTCGATGGTCATGTACGGGTCGTGGATCATCGCGATGAGTCGGCGCAACTGGCGGTCCAGCGCGTCGGCGTCGCGGCGCACCTGCCGCAGATCAGCGCGCACCTCGCCCAGCTCCCGCTTCAACGGCTCTACCAAGTCGGCCGCCCCGCCGATCAGCACCCGCGCCGCCCCGGCGACCGTCTCATCGGCCTGCGCCACGATGCGCCGCCGCGCCGCCCGCACGGTCAGCAGCGCGTACAACCCGCCGCCGCCGCCGAGCACCGTGCCGATAAGCCCCAGCAGCGCGGCCAGGAACACGTTCACAGAGGCACCTTCGTCCGCCAGAGGTAGTTGGTGAGCTGCACAGCCCGCCAGTGCGCGGCCACGCCGAACGCGGCCACGAGCACGCCGCCGAGCAGACCGCCGAGCATGGCCGCCGGTACGGCCCACAGGTACGCGCCGAACCCGACCGGGATCAGCGCGGCCCGCACGATCAGCGTGCTGGTGATGACGTCGCGGACGCACACGCCGACGAAGTACACCGCGCCGCCTGCGAACAGCAGCACGTACCAGAGCAGCCGCGCCCACGCGGGGATCCCGTCGTCGAGCGGGCCGTTGACGAAGCCGGCCACGCCGGAGACCAGGCAGACGGTCAGCAGCCACAGCTCCAGCGGGTTGTGTTCGAGCGGCACGAGCACGGTGAGCTGGCGGCGGCGTGCCATTGGCTTAGCCGGTGGGCGGCGGTGGTGGAACGGCGCCGTCAAGCCCGCCGAGCACCTTGCGCACCGCGGCCTCGGCCGCCGCCTCGAGGTGCGGCTTCAGCGCGTCGACGAGCTCGTCGACGTCAACGTGCGCCGGCTCGGTCGGCGCTTCCGCGGCGGTGAGGAGCCGGCCGAGGATCGACCCGGCCTTCGGGTAGGCCGGGTCGCCCGGTACGGCGTCGGTTTCGTCGATCAGGGCGTCGCGCAGGTTGCTGACGTCCGTGAGCACGTGCCCAACCCGGCGGCTGGGGTTGTGCGGCGTCTCGAAGAGCAGCTCTTCGCCTTGCTCCATGTCCAACCTCCAGTGGGCGTGGGAATTCTCGTGGGACTCGCGGGTATTCCAGTGCACGTGCTTGTCGTGCGGGTTGGACCCGGTGTACGGCCGGCGCACCCATCCGTCGGAGCGTGACGCGATCTGTCGATTGTGAATCCAGTACCGCGACGACTCGTGGTCCTCAAACACGACCTTCAGCGCCTCGACGTCCGCCGCGTAGGGCTGCCCTACCCCGTTGAGTTCTACGTCCATGTCCCACGCGTCGACAGACCCGGCGTCAGTCTGGCCGGCCGGGTCGGGGTTGTGGTCGCTGGTTGTCTCTTGGTGGGCGGGGTCGCCGACGGTGCCGTCGGACTGCCGGTCCCGATCCGGGTAGTGGAAGTCGACGGCGGCCCGGAAGTTGGTCAGGGCACGGTTCAGGTACCACGTCGACACGTCAGGCACCTCCCTTAGATGTCCGTGCCGGTGTCGCCGACGTCTTCGCCAGCGTTCTCGATCTTCATCTCGAAGTCGAAGTCGGCGCTGCCGACCAGCGTGACCGTGCCCGTCCCGTTGATCCGCTGCACACACAGCAGCAGCGACAGCGTCTCGTCGGCGGCCGGGGTGTACGTCGTTTCAATCGTTCGCGTCTCGCCGAACGCGATGTTGTCCTGCTGCCCCTCGGCGACCGCGCCGGGCAGAGTGGCGCTCCCCGTGGTCGGCGTAGACCCGTCCGTCGTGTACGTGATCACCGCCCGGATGTGGTCGTTCGCAACTGTCGAGTCGAGCTGCAGCGGGCCGGCGGAGATCTTGTACGTGCGGCCGGCGAGGACCGGCTTGTCGTCGAGACGCATGATCCCGACGACGCTGGTGGTGCCGGCCGAGGTGGTGACCCGACGACCCCGCGCAATGACCTTCTGCGTGGCCAGGTTCAGGTCCGCCGCGGTGACCGTCTGGCCGGCGAGGAACGGCATACCGGCAACCTCCTTACTTGGCTAGTACGAGCGGTGTCCACAGCCGGACGTCCGCGCCGGCTGCGTGTGACTTGACGACCCCGTTGACCGACCGGGTGACGGTGAACTCCTGCGCGTCGCAGCGCAGCGCCACGACCGCGCCGCGGCTGATCGCCGCCGCGCCGCCGGTGACCACGAACGCACCCGCCGGAATGTGCGCGGCGGTGGTCTGCACCACCCGGTCCCATACCATGCCCTGGTCGTCTCCGGTGGTGGTGTCGGGTTCCCCGATCTCGGTGGCACCGGCGATCACCGCAACGGACGTCCAGTCGTCCTGTTTCCACCCGATGTAGAAGACGATGCAGTTGTCCTCGAGGATGGTCAGCCCCGGATAGGCGATGTCTTGCGCGGACACGTTGAGGCAGGCTGCCTTGGCCGAGATGATGTTGGCGACGTCGTACCACTTGCCGTTGCAGCGGCACATCTGCGCGCTCGTGTCGGCGCCGGCCACGCTGCCGCTGAACGTGATCGTCGGTGCGGCCTCCGACGCTGACTCGGCGATCCGCGCGAAGAGCTGCACGTTGGCGCCGGCGTCGAAGACGGGTAGCCGGATGTAGCCGTCCGGGGTGTCCGGGAAACCGGTACCGGAGTTGCGGATCGCGGCCAGGCACAGCAGCAGGCTGCCGGTCAGGTGCGACGGCATCGTCGGTGTGACGGCCGCGTCGACCGCGTGCGCCGCTGCCCCGGTCGCGTTGAAGGTCGGCGCGGACGCCGCGATGTCGGTGACCGTCATGCGCTCGCCGCCGCAGCGCACGTCGAACGGGAACTCGGCATCGTCGGTGGTCCACAGCGGGCCGCTCGTGGTGGCCACGTCAAACTGGGTCGTGCCCGAGGTCAGCGCTTCGGCCAGTTCCGACCCGGCCGTGTCCAACTTGCCGCGGACCGGGTCGTTGAGGACCGCGACGTCGTACGGTCCGCTCGGCGTCGAATGCCAAACGAGGGTGCGCAGGTGCCCGCCGAGTTCCTCGGTGTAGCCCTGCACAAGCTGCTGGATCTGATCCGGCGGCAGCCACACCGGCGGGTTGTTCATCACGAACCGGTCGCCGATGTCGACGGCCGGAATGTTCGTCGGCAGCAGCGGGTCGGCCACGACCTCCAACGTGTGCAACCCGACGCTCACATCGGGGTACCGGACGTCGTCGAACGTACCCACGTGCGCCACCCACGCGGCGATGTCGGGTAGCTGCGCGTCGGCTTCCACGTTGACCCGCAGGTCAATGTCGTAGGTGCCGACCCCGTCGGGCGGATCCAATGTGGACAGCCGACCCTCGGCGACGATGTGCCGGTAGCTCGACCCGTCGACCCGGATGGCGGTCACGTCGTTGCGGATCAGCCGGTCGTCCTCCACCGGCAACGGCACCGCGGTCAGGTGGAAACCCTGCACCTCGAGGGTCGCCTTCGCCGGCTGGTTGTACAGACTGACCCGGGTGCGGTAGGCGAACCCGAACGCGTCCCGCGGCTCGAACAGGATGCCCTGGTCCGCTTCGGCCGCTTCGAACAGCAGGTCGACCAGCTTCTCCGGCCGCTGGGCGCCCATCGGCGCGGTGTCCCCGGCGGTGCCGATGATCTGAAGGGCGATACCTTCCTCAGTGCACAGCCGGCTCATGCGGTCCGCGGCGGTCTCACCGGGATGCCCGTAGATCGCGTCGATGTGCTCCGGGTCGACCGACAGCGCGCCGGCGGTCGTTGACGCCGACTCCGTCAGGTACATGTGGCCGACCCGCGGGCTGTCCGGGACACCGACGTTGAGGGTGACCCGCTTGAACCCGCCGATGGTACGGCCGGCGAGTGTGTCGTCTTCCACCTCAACGCCGTCGAGGTACAGCTTGACGTTCAGGTTCGCGCCGGACTGCCTGACGGAGAACGCGATGTGATGCCACGTCGAGTCGATGATGCTGATGCCGCTGTCGAGGGTGACCACCTCGGCGAAAGCGGCCAGGTCGAAGACCCGCAGGCCCAGGTTGCCGGCGGCGGTGATCTTCGGGAACCACACGAGGGAGTCGGTGGTGTACAGCGTGATCGGCGTGCTGTCCGACGGGGTGAACGACAGATCGGCCCGCCACACCGACTGGTGCATGAACTGTTTGTGCGTAGCGCCGAGCGGGCTGGTTACTGCACCGCTCAGGCCCATGATGGTGTCCCCGTCGCCGGTGGCGTCGACGGTGAACCCGCCGCCCGGGGGCCCTTCCGCGCCGAACGGGAACTCGCCGGGGCCCGACGTGAACGTCACCCGCAGGGGCGGGTCGCCGCCGATGGCCGGGGCTGCCTGGCTGGAGTTTGGACCGTCCTCCAACGGCCAGTACAGGACGGCGTCGGACCGTGTGATCGCCCGGTACAGCGCAGACCGTAGCGGCTTGACACCCTGCCCGAGTCGGCGGAGGATCCCGGCCGCCTCGATCGGCGTCCACACCTCGGCGTGGGACATCACCCACGTCTGCGGCCACGACGACACCTCGCCGTGGAACCGGTAGTCCCCGCGGACCGCGATCCGGATCGGGGTGTTCCGGCCGATCAGCCCGTAGTAGGGGCCGGTCGGGTTACGGGGGCTGTACTTGCCGGTCCGGTTGTCGAGCTCCAACTCGGCCGTGGACGCCTGGACGCGGGACCCTTCGTTCATCCGACCCCGGTTGATTATGACCGTGGCGTCGCGGTAGCGGACGTCGCTGGTGATGTCCAGCCACACCCCGCCGATGAACAGTTCGACGTGCAGCTCCAGCAGCGTCGCCGGGAACGTGGCTGGCCCCTGCCCACCCTGCGACGGGCCGGCGAGCACCGCACCGGGCCATGGCTGGCGCAGCCGCCAGCCGGCGACCAGGGGCGCGACGGCGGGGCTCACCGGCTATTCGTCCCAGACAACCCAGCACCGCATGTCGACGGCGGTGGTGGG
>DASRII010000204.1:0-4917 GCA_035650075.1 Micromonosporaceae bacterium
GCGTACTCGGTCTTGGGGCCCACCACCGCGCGTACGTCGAAGGCGTAGTAGCGGTCGCGTTCGCGGAGGGGGCGAGCTTGTTGATGGCTTCGGCGAGCGCGGCGTGGTACTCGGCCGGTTCGATGGTGAACTGGCCGGCGCGCAGCAGGTAGTCCTCGGCGAGGCTGGCGCCGGACCCGCCGGCGGTCACGTCATGGGCGGCGTTGTGTGCCCACCACAGGCCCTCGTCGCCGGTCTGGGCCGCCGTCGTGAATGATGCGCTTGGGACCCTGGTCCCCGGCCGCGTCCATCAACGGACCGTCCATCCGCCCACCGCCGGCACTCTACGCCTCTGGCCGGACCATCCCACCACTGATCTGCGATCCGAGGGCGCGGCCGGGCGCGTCGACTGGGCCCGCCACACGTTGGCACGGGCTTGACGCCGCTGGCAAGATTCTCGATCGATTTGATCGACACGAATGGGAGAGTCATGAACAGCACGAGGGTGCGCCTCATGGGGGCGCTTGCTGTCGCGACGTTCGCGCTTGCCGGGTGCGGAACGTCGGCCCAGGACACGGAGCCACCCGCGGGAGCCGCCCAGGCCCCCGCCGCAGGCACGGGCGCCGAACCGAACACCGAGGCGGGCGCCGACAAGCCGGCGGCCGGCGGCTACGCCGACGAGGGCTACGCCTGCACATTGCTTACCCGCGCCGACATGGAGACGCTCTTCGGCGGTCCGGTCGGTGAACCGCAGCCGAAGAGCGTCGGCGACAGTCGGTTCTGCCAATGGGCCACCGCCGCGGGCGACCCCTGGGTGCTCCTGGAGATCGGGATCCCGTCGAAGGGCGCCAGCGCGGAGTACGACGAGCTGCGGAAGGCGTACAAGTCGGCGAAGGAGGCCAAGGACATTTCCGGGCTCGGGGACAAGTCGTACTCGTTCTACCACCGCGGCGACACCCGCGTGTACGTGCGGGTCCAGGACAAGCTCGTGAAGGTGGCGGTGCAGTACCTGAAAGGGCGGACCCTCACGCCGGAGGACGACGTGGCCCGGTTGACCACGCTGTCCCGGCAGGTCATAGGGCGAATGTAGCGGGCTGTCACGTCGCCCGGGTCGATGATCGGTGCGGTGAGCTGTGTGGGCCGCCAGGGACTCGAACCCTGAACCTACGGATTAAAAGTCCGCAGCTCTGCCATTGAGCTAGCGGCCCGCCGGTTTGTCAGGCTACCGGACGCCCCGAACGGCGAGTTTCCCGCTTCCGCCTCGCGGCGGGCAGCCCAGCCCGATTCGCCACCGGGCGGGGCGGCGGCCGGGGACGAGACGACCCCCGGGGTTTCACGCGATGCGTGGGCCGGCTGGACTGGGCCGGCGACCCCGGGGGTCGGGTGACTGTCTCGTATTCGCCGCGCCGCCGGAGCGACCGCGACGAGCGCGAGTCAAACAAGATGGCGGCTAGCGGACAGCCACCTCACGAGTCCGACAACTACACAACTGTGGACCACCTCCTTTCCCGCGTAGCCCCAACCTACGACGGGGCGGGCGCCCACGACAACGCATAATTCGCGCGGCGGCGCCGTCACGGACGTACCGTCAGCTCCCGCCAGTGGTCAGGCCCGGCGAGCAGTCCACGGATGGCGTCGTACGCCGCCTCCTCGGTGTCGTACTCGTGGAACGAGCTGATGCCCTCGGCGCCCCCCGCCCGCTGTTCCACGTGCCACTGGTCGCCGTCGGCGCGGAGGAAGACATCCTTGCGCGCCAGACGTCCCCATTTGCCGTTCCACCAGTGCTTTCGCTGTTCCATCGGGGTACAGTATCGAACTGGTGTTCGAAGGCAACCGGCCGTACGGCTGATCGGTGAGTCAGCGGCGGGCAGGCCCCGAGCCGCCTGCGGACCGGCCGGCGGCCAGCGCGTCGCGGATCTCGGTGAGGAGCTGGATCTCCTCGCTGGGCGCCTCGGGTGGCGGCTCCTCGCCGCGCTTACGCCGCTCGGCGAGCCTGTTCATCGGGAGCACGACCAGGAAGTAGAGGGCGGCCGCGGTCAGCAGGAACGTGATGACGGAGTTGAGGAAGGCGGCAACGTCGAACGTGATGCCGCGGATCGTGAACGTTCCGGCGGTGACGCCCTTCCCGCCGGAGAGCAGCTTGATCATCGGCTCCAGGAAGGACTTGGTGAACTGGCCGACGAGCGCGGTGAACGCCGCGCCGATGACGATGCCGACCGCGAGGTCGACGACGTTGCCGCGCATGATGAAGTCTTTGAAACCCTTGAGCATGTGGACTCCACGGTCGAGCTGATACGGGGGCGGACCCAGGTTATTGCGGGCGATCGATGTTCGCATCCGCTCGACGGACGATCTTGCAGCCGCTACATGGGCGCTACGGACTCGTCGGCGGCGATCGCGTCGGCGACCGTGTCGTAGGTCGGCAGCACCTCGACGAGCCCGCTGACCTCCAGGATGCGGCGGACCCCGCGCTGCGGGGCGGCCAGCCGGACCGCGCCACCGGCGGCGTCGCAGTTGTTCTTGGCGCGTACGAAGATCGACAGGCCGGTGGAATCGCAGAACGACAGCTCGGTCAGGTCGAAGACCAACCGGCTCTGGCCGTTCTCCAGCAGTTCGGTTATGCGTGCTTGCAGTTGCGGTGCGGTGGCCATGTCGAGCTCACCCGCGACCGAGATGACGGCTACGCCGCCTTGCTGCTCCGACTGCACGGTCAAAGACATTGGCCGACCTCCTGTTCGGTGGAACGGTACTCCACCCGTCTCGGGCGCGGCGACGCCGCCGCCACGGTCCGCGGCCGAAAGCTCGCGCCACCCGTAACTCCGCAGATCACAACAGATTGAAGGACACAAACGTTGGGTATCGTTGTTTCATCGACTCGCCCAGGGGGTGAGGGCTTTGCCATACTTCCACGTCGTTCGCCTCAGTCAGGCCGCACTCGTCTGGTCCGATCGCCCGCTTGGGGGCGTTGTCGGGCCGGAATTGCATCGGGTGCTGCAAGCCCTCTTGGAGGATGGCGCGGCACCGCTCGTGATCGACCTGGTGAGGGTGCCGACCGTGGACGACGGGGTGGTCGCGGTGCTCGCGGCCGCTACGTCGCAGGCCGGCTTCCTCGGCCGGGCGGTCGAGCTGCGGCTGGCCGGTGGGCGCCGTTTCACCGTGCGGGACGCGGCCCAGTTGCGGCAGGCCATCGCGCAGGCATACCCCACCGCCGCCTGAGCTCACGTCAGCGCCGCCATCACCTGCATCGCGTACGTCATCTTCATGCGGTCGTCAGGTCGAGCCGGTCGAGGATCCAGGCGGTGATGAAGGCCTCCTCCTTCCACGCGTCGTACCGCCCGCTCGGCCCGGAGTGGCCGGCGCCCATCTCGGTCTTGAGCAGGTACGACCCGTTCGGCGCCAGCGCCCGCAGCCGGGCGATCCACTTCGCCGGCTCGTGGTACAGCACCCGGGTGTCGTTCAGGCTGGTCACGGCCAGGATCGCGGGGTAGTCCACGGCGGCGACGTTCTCGTACGGCGTGTAGGACTTCATGTACGCGTACACCTGCGGGTCTTCCAGGGGGTTGCCCCATTCCTCCCACTCGGTGACGGTCAGCGGCAGCGACGGGTCGAGGATCGAGGTGAGCGCGTCGACGAAGGGCACCTGGGCCACGATCCCGCCGAACGCGTCGGGGGCCAGGTTGGCAACGGCGCCCATCAGCAGGCCGCCGGCCGAGCCGCCCCGAGCGACCAGCCGGCCCGGCGACGTCCAGGCGGTCTTCACCAGATGCCGGGCGCAGGCCACGAAGTCGGTGAACGTGTTCTTCTTGGCCAGCAGCTTGCCGTCCTCATACCAACGCCGGCCGAGTTCGCCGCCGCCCCGGATGTGCGCGACGGCGAAGATCACACCGCGGTCGAGCAGCGACAGCCGCGGGATCGAGAACCACGGGTCCATCGAAGCCTCGTACGAGCCGTACCCGTAGATCACGCAGGGTGCGGAGCCGTCGCGCGGGGTGCCCCGGCGGCAGACCAGCGAGATCGGCACCCGGGTGCCGTCGTCGGCGACCGCCCACTCCCGGTGCTGCTCGTAGTCGTCCGGGTCGAACGCCCGGCCGTCGGGCCCGGCGAGCACCGGCTTGCGCTTGCGCAGCACCATCCGACGGCTCACCAGGTCGTAGTCGTAGACCGAGTCCGGGGTGACCAGCGAGGCGTAGCGCAGCCGCAGCGAGGAGGTGTCGTATTCGGGGTTGGACTCCAGGCCGACGCTGTAGATCGGCTCGGGGAACGAGATGTCGTACGACTCCGTGCTGCCCACGGGCAGCACCCGGACGCCGGTCAGGCCGTCCCGGCGCTGCGAGACGACCAGGTAGTTGCCGAACGCGTCGACGCCCTCCAGCCGGGTCCCGGGGGAGTGCGGGATGAGCGGCACCCAGTCACCGGGCAGGTCGACCGACGTGTACGCCAGCGCGAAGTCCTCCGCGTTGTCGTTGTGCAGGATCAGGAACCGGTGGCCGTGGTGCTCCACGGAGTATTCGACGCCCTGCCGGCGCGGCGCGATGAGCGCGGGTTCGGCGGTCGGTTCGGCGGCGGGAATCGCGCGCACCTCGCTGGTGATCTTGCTGTGTACGTCGATCAGGATGAACTTCTCCGAGCGGGTCAGCTCGACCCCGACCCAGAAGCGCTCGTCGGGCTCCTCGTACACGATCACGTCGTCGGCGGCCGGCGTGCCCACGGTGTGCCGCCACACCCGGTGTGGCCGCCAGGCGTCGTCGACGGTGAGGTAGAACAGCGTCGACCCGTCCGCCGACCAGGCGCTGCCGTAGAACACGTTGGGGATCTCGTCCGGCAGGGTCTCGCCGGTCACCAGGTCCTTGAGCCGCATCGTGAAGCGCTCGTCGCCGGCGAAGTCGGTCGAATAGGCCAGCCGCCGCCCGTCCGGCGTCACGTCGAACGTGCCGAGCG
>DASRII010000205.1:0-5849 GCA_035650075.1 Micromonosporaceae bacterium
TCGGCCACGGTCCCGGCCTCGGCGTCCAGGATGACCGGCACGGCGATGCAGCTCGCGCCGAAGACGAATCCCACGGCGGTCGGCCGGCTGATGACGTTGGCGCCGGCCATCATGATGCGCAGGATGACGAAGCCGACGACGAGGATCAGCCCCGGCAGCACCACCCCGTCGGCAAGCTCGGCCCATCCGTTCGACGGCCGCCACCGCTGGCTGACGAGGAAGTACCAGACGAACGTCGCGCTGCCGAGCAGCACCGTGGCCACGTCGAGCAACATCCGCAGCCGCTCGCCGGCGCTGCGGATCGCCGTCGGAAACACCACCAGCGCGACGATGGTGAACACCGCGGCGACCGGATAGAACAGTGTCTCGCCGGCGTCACGCGCCGCATGGAGTCCGAACACCAGCGCCGTCAGGTTGACCAGCATCCCGGCCGTGTACGTGAACATCGAAACCGACAAAACCCGCCAGAACCGCTTGGCGGCCGGCCGCAGCCGCGGGTCGAATCCGACCCGTAACTGACCGACGCCGATCAAGCCGGCGTACACCGGCGCCACCACCGCGAGTCCGACCCGTTGGCCACCGGCCGGACCGACCGCGAACCAGACCAGCGCGACGATGCCGAAGACCAGACCGAACGCCATCAGACGATCCGTGCCTGCCAGCCGCGCACAGCGTGCGACCACTCTCACCGCACCAGCGCCCGGTGATCCCACCCCGCAGACTCCGCTCGTCGAGTTCGACAACCGCGACGTGCCTCCGGCACGATAGCGAACCAGGCTGGCGTCGGGGAGTCCTCTCCCGGCTACTTACCGTTGCCGATCCGGGGGATGACCGTAGTCAGGCACGAGCCGGCGCCTAGGCTGGCCTTAGGCGTGCATCACCAGGAGCGGGGGGTGAGCCAATGAGCCAGGGCGGCGAAACAGACGGTGTCGAAGACTGGAATGTGGTCGAGGACGATGGTTTGCTCGACGCCTCCGACACCCTCGATGATGATCGCGTCGCGGATCCACTCGACACTGGCGTGGCCGCGGCGGATCGTTGGTCCGGGGCGGACCGCTTCGGCACCACTCCGGCGGAGGAGCGAGCCGGGGAGTCCCTGGATCAGTTGCTCGCCGAGGAGGAGCCGGACGTCGATCCGTACGCCGAGTCCTTCGACGACGAGGATGAGTTGATCCGGCGCGGCTACGAGCAGGAGCCGCGTGCGGGCCGGCTGGTAGCCGACGACGAGGGTTTCGGCGAGGACGACGAGGCGGAGTCGGTGGCGCGGGATGTCGGTATCGATGCCGGTGCCGCCAGCGCGGAGGAAGCGGCGATGCATCTGGTCGAGGACCCTGACGGCCCGGGCGACGGCCCGCTGCCGTGATGCACCGGTCCATCCGTGCGCGGTGACGGCCCGCCGACGCCGGAGCGCCGACGGGCCGCGAATGTGGTCAACGCGCGAACTGGAACCAGTTGATGTTGACGAAGTCTCCGCCACTTCCAGTGAATGTGATGAATAGCGTGTGTACGCCGGTCGCGCTACCGGACAACGTGGTGACCCGGCTGGTCCAGGACTGCCAGCCGCCGGTATTGCTGACCGGCACGCTCGCGATGATGGGCCCCGTCGTGCTGTCGAGCCGGTACTGGATCGTCCCGGTAGCGGTGGCGCCGGAGGCGATCCGCGTGGTCACCGACACCGCGGTGGGGGTGCCGAAGTCGACTCCGTTGTACGCCAGCCAGTCGCCGGGCGCGATGAAGCCGACGTTGAGCCCGCCGCCGGTGTCGGACGTGGTCTCGGTCTGCGTACCGGACTGGCTGCTGCTCGACTCGGCCTGCCGCAGGCTGTACGCGTTGGGCAGGCTGCTGCCGCGGGCGAACTGGAACCAGTTGATGTTGACGAAGTCGCCACCGCTGCCGGTGAACGTGACGAACAGCGGATGGACCCCGGTGGCGCCGGACACGTTGGTTATCCGGCTGACCCAGCTCTGCCAGCCACCGGTGTTGCTGACCGCGATGCTCCCGACCACCGGGCCGGTGATGCTGTCGAGCCGGAACTGGATGGTTCCGGTAGCGGTGGCACCGGAGGCGATCCGAGCGGTGACCGACGTCGCGGTCGGGCTACCGAAGTCGACGTTGCCGTACCCTAGCCAGTCCCCCGGCGCGATGAAGCCGACGTTGAGCCCGCCGCCGGTGTCGGAGGTGGTCTCGGTCTGCGTACCCGACTGGCTGGTGAAGCTCTCCGCCTGCACGACCTGGTACGGATCCCGCGCGGTGGGCGGTCCGTAGGTCAGCCCGAAGCCGTACGGGAACAGGGCCGGCTTGCCGTCCCCGTCGTTGATGGGCTGCTGGCTGGCGCTCTGCATCCAGGTCATCGGCAGCTTGCCGGTCGGCTGGGCGACGCCGAACAGGATGTCGGCCACGCCCTGCCCCTCGGTACCCGGTAGCCAGGAGGCCACGAGCGCGTTCCAGTTGGGCAGTTGCGCGCCGATGTCCATCGGGCGGCCGGAGACGAGTACCACGATCACCGGTACACCCGCAGCGCGCAACGTGTTGATGGTGTTGGTGTCGGTCGTGTCCAGGCCCATGCCGCCGGGCCGGTCGCCGGCGCCCTCGGCGTACGGCGTCTCACCGACCACCGCGATCGCCGCCTGGTAGGTGTTGTTGATCCCCGATCCGTTCGCGCTGAATGTCACCGTGGTGGTCGGACCGACCGTGTTCCGGATGCCCTGCAGGATCGTGGTACCCGGAGTGGTGTTGCCGGAGCCACCCTGCCAGGAGATCGTCCAGCCGCCGCTCTGGTGGCCGATGTTGTCGGCGTTCTTGCCGGCGACGAAGATGCGCGCGTTGTCGCGGGGCAGCGGCAGGATGTTCCCGGAGTTCTTCAGCACGACCTGCGACTCGCGGACCGCCTGGCGGGCCACGCTGCGGTGCGCGGCACTGCCCACAGTGGACGTCCAGGTGCGGTTCGTCAGCGGCTGCTCGAACAGACCCAGCTCGATCTTCTTGGTCAGGATCCGGCGGTTCGCGTCGTCGATCCGCGCCATCGTGACTCGCCCGGCCTGAACCTCGGTACGCAGCAGTGAGATGAAGCTCTGCCATGCGTTGGGCACCATCACCATGTCGATGCCGGCGTTGATCGCGGTACGCACCTCGGTGGCGGTGAAGCCGGGGGCACCGTCGATCTGGTCGATGCCGTTCCAGTCGGAGACCACGAAACCGGAGAACCCGAGCTCGCCCTTGAGCACCGTGGTGATCAGGAACTGGTGGCCGTGCAGCTTCGTGCCGTTCCAGGAGCTGTAGGAGATCATCACCGAGCCGACGTTGCGCGAGACGGCGGCCTGGAACGGGGGCAGGTGGATGGCCCGCAGTTCGGCCTCGGTGAGCTGGGTATTGCCCTGGTCGGTGCCGTTGGTCGTACCGCCGTCGCCGACGTAGTGCTTGGCGGTCGACAGCACCGCCGGGTTGCCGGTCTGCAGCCCGGTGATGATGGTGGACATCTGGTTGGGCAGCTCCGGCTTCTCGCCGAACGACTCGTAGGTGCGGCCCCACCGGTCGTTGCGGGCCACACACAGGCAGGGTGCGAAGTTCCAGTCGATCCCGGTACCCGCGACCTCCTCGGCCACTGCCCGGCCGATGTTCTGCACGAGCGTCGGGTTGCGTGTCGCACCGAGCCCGATGTTGTGCGGGAAGATCGTCGCGCCCACCACGTTGTTGTGCCCGTGGACGGCGTCCACCCCGTAGATCAGCGGGATGCCCAGCGGCGTGGCCAAGGCGGCGTTCTGGAAGTTGTCGTACATGTTCGCCCAGGACGTGGCGTTGTTCGGACTGGGCGCGGAGCCGCCGCCAGACAGCAGCGAACCGAGGCGGAAGTTGGTGATGTCGGCGTTGCTGACGGCGCTGCGCTCGGCCTGGGTCATCTGGCCGAGCTTCTCGTCGAGGCTCATCCGGGACAGCAGGTCGGCCACCCGGGTGGCCACCGGCAGCGATGGATCGTGGTACGGCAGATGATTGGCGGCCGCGATGTTGGGGCGGACCAGACCAACGCTGGCGACCACGGCAAAGAGTACGGCGATCATGAACGAGCGACGGATTCCTGGCACGGCGGCACTCCTTAGGGGACGTTTCCCCAGTATCGGTGTGCGTTGATGTTTGTGAAAGAGCGCTCTCACAACCATGAGTCGTCAGCGCGGCTGAGGTTCGACCGCCGTTGCCTGATCGTGTGGATTCTGCACCGGACCCCGGGTGATCGTGTGGGCGATGATGTCGAGCTCGGCGGCGCGGGACGCCTTGACCAGCACGGTGTCGTCCGGACCCAGGTGGTCCTCCAGCCAGGTCAGGGCCGACTGGATGTCGCTGAGGGCGATGCCTCCGGCCGGGTGTGCCGCCGGGCCCACGGAAAGCACGATGTCCACGCCGTGGGCTCGCGCGAAGGCGCCGACCTCGGCGTGGGCCGACGTTGAGACTGTGCCCAACTCTCGCATCGGGCCAAGGACTGCGATCGTCCGGCCGCCGCGCCGGCTTCCGATCGACACGAGAGCTTTCAGCGCGGCGCGCATCGACTCGGGATTGGCGTTGTACGTGTCGTCGATCACGATCAGGCCGTCGTCTCGTTGCGATACCGCCATCCGCATCGGCGAAGTGTTTTCGGTGGCGGAGAGCCGCTGCGCGATCGCTGGCAGCGGCTCGCCGACCGCCAGCGCCGTCGCGGCGGCGGCGCACGCGTTGACTACCTGATGGACACCTGACTGCCGCAGGCGTACCGGTTGCCGGGTGCCGGCGTAACCGAGCGAGAACGATGGCCGGGCAAGCCGGTCGAGGCTGACGTCGCGCCAGGTTACGTCTCCTCGTAGGCCGAAGGTGAGTACCCGTGCGGGTGTCTGCATGGCCGCCACCCGCGGGTCGTCGGCGTTGAGGACCGCGACCCCGTCGCCGGGTAGTGCCGCGGGGAGCTCCCCTTTGGCCGCCGCGGTCAGCTCCAGCGAGCCGAAAGCGCCCACGTGGGCCGATCCGACCCCCAGGACCGTGCCGACGTGTGGTGGCGCGATGTCACACAGGTAGGACAGGTGCCCGACACCCCGCGCGCCCATCTCCAGTACCAGGAAATCGTTGTCTGCCTCGAGTCGCGACACCGTCAGCGGGACACCGAGCTCGTTGTTGCGATTGCCCTGTGTCGATACCGCACCGGGCAGTAGGGCCGCAAGGTAGTCCTTGGTGGTGGTCTTGCCATGCGATCCGGTGACCGCCAACACGGTCGGGCCACCGCCGCGACCACGTGCCGCGCCAGCCGGCCCAGGGCCACCACCGGATCGGGTACGACGACGGTCGGCCGGCAGGTGGGACGCGAGCCGAGGACCGCGTGGGCGTGGGCAGCGAAGGAATGCCCGTCGACCCGCTCGCCGACGATGGCCACGAACAGGCCTCCGCTATGCGGGGACCGGCTGTCCAGGTACGCGGGACCGGTGACCACGAGCGTGGGATCACCGCACACGATGCCCCCGGTGACGGCGGCGATCTGGTCGAGGCTCAGCGGGATCATGGCTCGATCATGTGCGGGCCACGGCCCCATGGCCTCCTCCCGCGGACCTGACGGCTAAGCCTCGAGGACCGATCATCGGCACCTCAGACGGAGGTACCGGTATCACCGCGCCGGTCACCGTTATGCGATGACCATCCTGCTGTCTGATCCGCGGGTTTCCGCCGTGCCCGTCCGCGACGCCGCGCGGTACGGCCCGGTGTCGCGATGAGTGTGCTGGCGTTGCGGCCGCGGGTGACCCTGGAGGTCGACCTGGGGGCGGTGACCGCCAACGTGCGCACCATCAAGTCTTGTACGGCCGGGGAGTTGATGGCGGTGGTCAAGGCCGACGGTTACG
>DASRII010000206.1:0-4799 GCA_035650075.1 Micromonosporaceae bacterium
CATCGGCTGATCCCCGGGTCGGTCCGCCCGCTGCATACAATGCGGGCGGACTGGCCTAGAGGGATGTGGGTCGATGACGGTTGACGCCGGGGTCTCCCTGCCGGACGCGCCGCGCGTGGCGGCGCTACACCCCGACGACCCGCGGGAAATCGGCGGATACGCGCTGCTCGGGCGGCTCGGCGAGGGCGGCATGGGCACCGTGTTCCTCGGCAGCGGGGAGGAGCGCGCCGCCGACGGCCGGCTGGTCGCGGTCAAGGTGATCCGGGCCGAGTACGCTCGCGACGACCAGTTCCGGGCCCGGTTCCGCGCGGAGGCGAACGCCGCCCGCCGGGTGGCCCGCTTCTGCACCGCCCAGGTGCTCGACGTCGACACCGACGGTGAGCTGGCCTATCTCGTCACCGAGTACATCGACGGGCCTACGCTGGCCGCGGCCCTGGAGCAGGACGGTCCGCTGCGCGGGTCCATGTTGGACAGTCTGGCGATCGGGGTGGCCGCCGCGCTCAACGGCATCCACGCCGCCGGTATCGTCCACCGCGACCTCAAGCCGAGCAACGTCCTGCTGTCCCGGCTCGGGCCGAAGGTGATCGACTTCGGTATCGCCCGAGCGCTGGACGCGCTGGAAGCGATCACCGAGTCGGGCCGGGTGGTGGGCACGCCGGCGTACATGGCGCCGGAGCAGTTCCGCGGTACGGCCACCGCCGCCACGGACGTGTTCGCCTGGGGCTCGGTCGTGACGTTCGCCGGTACCGGGCACACCCCGTTCGGCACCGGGTCGCCGTACGAGCTGATGCAGCGAATCGCGACCGCAGAGCCCGACCTGCACGGTCTCGATGGGCCGCTGCGGGGCCTGGTCGCCCGGGCGCTGAACAAGGATCCCCGGCAGCGGCCCACGGCGCGGGCGCTCCTGCTGGCACTCGTCGGCGACGTGGAGGACCCGGTTCGCGCGAGCGACCGGATCCTGTCCACGAAGTGGACACCACCACCGATGCCGGTGCTCGCCCCCACCCGCGTCGACGACCGCCGGAATGCTCGGGCACGGTGGACCTTCGCCCGGGTCCTCGCGGTGGCCGCGGCGGTCGCGGTGGTGACTGTGGGGTCGGCGTTGCTGTTCCGGAATCAGGAACCGAGCGGCGGTACCGGCCAGCAGCCCCGCGCCACGGCCACCGCCACGTCGTCACCACCGGCCGGGCCGACACGCACCACCCAGGCACCGGTCGCCCGGCCCTCCACTGTCACCCTCGACATGCGGGTGCCGGCGCAGGACTTCACCAGGCTCGCGATCGGGGAGGTCCACGTCTACCGGTTCCGCCTGGACGCCCCGCGGAACGTCACGTTGGAGCTGAGGTCACGCCTTTGCGGGAGTCTGGTGCCCTGGGTCATCGCGACCGGCGAAGGACGAACCGTCAACCGCAGCGACCTGTGCGGCAAGTTCGGGCCGGTGCCGCTGGGTGCCGGCGACTACGAGCTGCGGATCGGCGGTCCGACCTTCGAGGGCAACTACGCGTTCACCCTCCTGAGCGGGTAGCGATGACGATCTACCTCGAGATGTGGACCAACGCCGGGCCGCAGCTGGTGCCGCTGGACGGCGACCGGCTCACGCTCGGCAGCGACTCGACGAACGCGATCGCCGTCCCCACGGACCGGCGGCTGTCCCGGCTGCACGCGGCGTTCGAGCGCTACCCGGCCGGCTGGTGCGTACGGGACCTGGGTTCCCGCAACGGAACGTTCGTCAACGGCACGCGCATCTGGCAGGAGCGGACCCTGGCCGACGGCGACGAGATCCGGGCCGGCTCCTCGCGGTTCGTCTACCGGGCCGGTCGGGCGGCGCCGCCGGGACCGGCGACCGAGGCCGGCCCGCCGCCGCCCGAGCTGACCCTGCGGGAACGCGAGGTACTGATTCAGCTGTGCCGCCCGCTGCTGGCCCACGAGCTGTTCACCGAGCCCGCGTCGAGCCGGGAGATCGCCGCCGCGCTCGTCGTCACCGAGGCGGCGGTGAAGCAGCATCTGCTGCGCCTGTACGAGAAGTTCGGCATCACCGGTGAGGGCGAACGCCGGCGGGTCCGCCTGGCCAACGAGGCGATGACGCGCCGGGCCATCACCGTGGCGGATCTGGGCTGAGGCGGCGGGCGATGGCCAGCAGATGGGAGCTGGCGCCCAGCAGGCTCGCGTCGCTCTCGATCGTGCGCAGCATGTCCAGCAGCGTGGCTCTGCGTCGGGCGTCGTCCAGGATCACGTCGAGCCGGTCGTGCATCATCCACAGTGGACTCTCTACGCCGGCTATCCGCTGCAACTCGAGGCCGCCGTCCGCGACCTCTCCCGCGATCTCGTCCGGGTGGTGGAAGTACGCGGTCGTGAAGTAGTTGCGATCCGGGACGTGGTGGTGCCGCCCCTCCGCCAGCGCCCCTTCCACCAGAGGCTGGTACAGCTCATCGTCGTAGAAGCCCCGCGCGAACCCGTCGAGCAGGGAGGCGAACCGGCTGATCGCCGCCGCTACCACCGGTCCGCCGGACCGCACCACGCGACCGGCTTCTTGCCACGCGCGCACCCGGTCCGCCCGGTCGATCAGGTGGTAGAGCGGACCGAGCAACAGCACCGCGTCGACGCTCGCGTCCGCCTCCGCCAAGGCCCGCGCGTCGCCGAGCGCCGCCGTCACGCCAGGCAGTTGGGCAGCGGCATCGACATGCTCGGGTACCGGGTCCACCACATGCACGCGGTAGCCCGCGCCAGCCAGCGGCCCGGCGTAGACGCCCATCGCCCCGCCCACGTCCAGCACGGTGGCCGGCGCGGGCGGCAGGGTCCGGACCAACACGTCCCAGGTACGCAGGAACTCCAGCCGGCCCGCGCCGCTCGCCAGGCGGGCGTGCTCGCCGCCGCGCCGGTAGTACGCCATGATCTCGTCCGGCAACAGCACGGGCCGATGATGCTCGGTGGTACCGCCGGGCCGCAATCGAATACGTCATGCTGGACCGGTGGGCAGGCAGATCGGGCCGTGGTTGGTCGGTATCGGCCTGCTCGTCGCGGTCGTGGGTGGGTTGGCCTGGGCCGGGTGGCTCTCGTGGTTCGGCCGGCTGCCCGGGGACATCCGGATCGTCCAAGGCAACACCCGGGTGTACATCCCGATCACGACGATGCTGATCGTGTCGCTGGTGCTGTCCCTCCTTGTCGCGCTGCTCCGGCGCCGGTGACGGTCAGCCGACCGGGCCGTGCCGGTCGAGACCGAAGAACGCGATGACGATCTCGGCCATGCCGGTACCGCGGAAGCCGAGCGAGTGGCCGGCATCGGCGATGCTGTACGCGTCCACCTGTACCTTGCCGGCGACGTTGGTGTGCTGCGTGTGCGTCCACGTCGGCCGCGGGTGGTCGGTGAAGCTCGGCTCGAGGCCGGCGTGCAACACGTTCGTCCACTGTTTGATCTCTTCGCCGAAGTTCGGGTAGAAGAGGATGTCGTCCAGCACGCCGTGCCACAGCTGCATCCGCGGCCGGGGACCGTGGTGGTCAGGTGACGCGGCACGGACCAGGTCTCCCCACTCCTCGGGCGTCTTGACCAGATCGCCGTGGGCGCAGGTGCTGTTCCACATGGAGCCGTCGGTCGTGGCGAAGCAGCCGAACGGTACGCCCATGAACGCCGATCCCGCGGCGAACACGTCGGGATAGTCGCCGAGCAGCACGTTGGTCATCATCGCGCCGGACGAGATCCCGGTGACGTACACGCGATTGTGGTCGGCACGGTAGGTGTCCTGGACGTAGCGGACCATCGACACGATGCCGACCGGGTCGCTGGCGCCGTCGTGCCGCAGCGCCGCGGGCGACGACACGTCGAAGCAGTGCCCTTCGCGAGATGCCGACGGGTAGACGACGACGAAGCCGTACCGGTCGGCCAGCGAGGCGTAGTCGGTACCGTCGAACATCGCCGGGCCCGAGCCGGTGCAGTAGTGCAGGGCTACCAGCACCGAGGGATGCGCCCGCAGCACCGGGGGCACGTACACGAACATCTGCAGGTTGGTCGGGTTCGCTCCGAACCCGGTCACTTCGGTCAGCTGGCCGACCGGCGCGGGTAGTGCGGCGATGTCCGCCGACCCCTTGCCGGCGGCCGGCGAAGGCGCAAGGACCACCGTCACCGCCATCAGGAACAGGACGCGGTTGAGCCGAATCACGGTCGGACTCCTCTCGAACCGTTTCGCTTGATCAAGCGATCGTATTCGATTCAACCGACACCTGTCGATGTCTCTAACCGCCGCACCGCCGCACTCGCCGCACCGACCCCGTTGATCATGAACTTAGGTTCAACCTCGACGGCGTGTCGTCACACTAACTTCATGATCAACGCAAGGGGGCGGCGTACCGGGCGTACCGGAAGGGCTACTCGCCGGCGATGGAGTCCCGGGTGTCGCGGATGGCCTCCGCGGTATCGGCGACGTGCCCGCTGACGTCCGCCACCTGCTCGGTTGCCTCTACGAACTCGTCCGCGTCGATGCCGACCGCATCGCTGAGCTTGTCCTTCAGATTGTCGAACAGACCCACCGGGTTCCTCCATCCTCGTCGATACTGCCGGGCGTGAAGGTACACCGCTGGTGGGCACAGAAAAAGAAGGAGGGTGGGATCGAGCCTGCGACAGTAGGTTCGTGGCACACATCGACCTCGGCATCGATGAGAACGGTCCGGTGTCGCGATGAGTGTGCTGGCGTTGCGGCCGCGGGTGACCCTGGAGGTCGACCTGGGGGCGGTGACCGCCAACGTGCGCACCATCAAGTCTTGTACGGCCGGGGAGTTGATGGCGGTGGTCAAGGCCGACGGTTACG
>DASRII010000207.1:0-10424 GCA_035650075.1 Micromonosporaceae bacterium
AGGAGCCCGAGGACGGTCCGGCGCTGCTGCGCTTCGTGGACAGCGGCGACGGGTACTTCACCTCCCGGCTGCTGCTCGCCGGCTGGCTCGCCGGCCTCGCCGGCCGGGTGGGCGGGCGGCCCGTCGCATTCGCCCCCGACCGGGACACGCTCATCGTGGCCGCCGACGATCCGGTCCTGTTGCCGAAGCTGTTCGAGCTGGTCGAGCAGGATTTCCTGGAGTCGCCTCGCGCCATCTCGCCCCAGGCGTACACGAGCGGCGCCGACGGCGTGGTCCTGCCGTACCCGGCGCCCGACGGGCATCCCCTGGCCGGTGCGGTCCGGCGGGCGGACGCTCACCTCGCCCGGGGCGAGTACGCCGCGCAGACCGAGTGGTTGAAGCGGCAGTACGAGCGCGACGGCACAGATGTCTTCGTCGCGTCGCACCTCGTCTTCGGCCGGCCGGATGGCTCGCTCTTCTCGGTCACGAGCTGGGCCGAGGACGTCGACACGCTGTTGCCGGAAGCCGACTACGTCGTGTTCAGCTTCCGCGACGAGGACCGGGAACCGTTCTACGTCGCCTGGTCGAGCGTGGTGGCCGAGGTCGACCTGGAACCGGTGGCCGGCCTGCGGTTGCCGCGGTACCGGGTCACCGGCTGGCCGCAGGCGTCCACGGTGGAGCGGCTGCACGCCCAGGCCACGTCGCCGTAGTCGTTCATGATCAGGATAGTGTGATGGCCGCGCCAGCAGCCGCCCCACTCCCGTGATCACCGGTTCCGGGTGATCGCGTCCGGCGCCGCGCTACCGCGTCCTGTAATTCGCCTCATGCCGCCGTGAGGTGGCCCGGGTCAGGTAGATGAACGCCACGGCTCCGGAAATCGTGCACACCGCGCAGCCCGCGAAGACCAGAACCCCCACGAGATTCCACTCGCCGCGTATCCCAGCGATGATCGACGCCGCCACCGCGATGATCATGACCACGAGAAGGAGCAGCAGGTACGTGGGGAGCACGATCAACGAGATGCCCTCGAACGGCGGAAGCCTCCAGCGCGCCCGTTGTGGTATCCCGGGGTCGGGCATGCCGCGAACGTATCCAGCCGTGGCGACCGATTCCGCCCGCGCTGGGTACGATCGCGGTAATGGACATCGGGGTGCCGGACGAGCTCGAGCGGTTGTGGACGCCGCACCGGATGGCGTATCTGAAGGGTGAGGACAAGCCGCCCGAGGGGTACGACAAGCCTGCTGGCTGTCCGTTCTGCCGGGCGCCTCATGCGTCCGAAGTGGACAGTCTGGTGGTGGCCCGCGGCGACAAGGTGTTCGCGGTGCTCAACCTGTTCCCGTACAACCCGGGGCACCTGATGGTCTGCCCGTACCGGCACGTCGCGGACTACACCGACCTGCGCAAGAACGAGGCGGTCGAGCTGGCCGCGTTCACCCAGCAGTCGATGCGGGCGGTGCGCAGCGTCTCCGGCGCGCACGGGTTCAACATCGGCATGAACCAGGGCGCGGTAGCCGGCGCCGGCATCGCCGCACACCTGCACCAGCACGTCGTACCGCGGTGGGGCGGCGACACCAACTTCATGCCGGTGATCGGCCGCACGAAGGTCCTGCCGCAACTCCTCGCCGACACCCGCGACCTGCTCGCGAAGGCGTGGACCCAGGTCTAACGCGCCGCCCGCCGAGCCAGCGGCACGGCCTCATGCCGATCGTTGGACGCTTACTGTGGATTTCTTAGCCCCGGATTCACGATAAGTGTCCAATGATCTTGGTTGACTCGGAACAGGGAGCAAGGCTGAGATGAGAAGCTTCTGATGTGACTGTCCCCGATTACCAAACTCTCATGCTGCCCGTCCTACGCGCTATTGCGGACGGGCAACACCACCGGTTGGTGGACGTTAGGACGGTGCTCGCGGAGCAATTAGGGCTCACAGACGAGGATCTCGCCCTCAAGATTCCGAGTGGCTCGCCAGTGTTCGATAGTCGGGTCCACTGGGCGGTTACGTACATGGCACAGCTGGTCTCATTCGGCGACCGCGGCGCGCGGTCGTTCAGCTCACCGTGCGTGGACAAGAGGTCCTGACCGAGAATCCCGTGGCCGTTGACAATGCCCTACTCTCGCGGTATCCCGAGTTTCTCGACTTCAAGATGCGCGCCCGCGACCGCCAACCCGCCTTACCGGGCAGCAACGCAACCCTTCTTGCTCAGTCCTCTGAGAAGACGACGCCACGCGAACAGGCAGCTCATGCGGTCGAAGAATCCAACGCCGCAATAGCTGCCGAACTCCTAGACCGCGTTCGCTCGCGCGAGCCTACATTCCTCGAGCAACTCGTGCTGCGCCTTCTCACCGCGATGGGTTACGGCGGCAGAGCGGGTGCGGCTGAGCACCTCGGACGAGTAGGTGATCAGGGTCTGGACGGCGTCATACGGCAGGATGCCTTGGGTCTTGATCGAGTTTATGTCCAGGCAAAGCGCTACGGAGCAGACCAGTCGGTTGGCCGTCCGGATATCCAAGCGTTTGTAGGGGCGCTGCACGGCGCACAAGCGGATCGCGGCATATTCATAACCACGGGCCGCTTCACGGCAGAAGCGCTAGAGTACGCGCAAAGGGTGCCGGCGCGGCTGGTTCTTATTGACGGTGCGCAACTTACTGAGTTGATGGTGCTGCACAACGTCGGCGTTCAGGTTGAGCAGACCTTCATACTAAAGCGGGTCGATGAGGACTTCTTTGAGTCTGTATGAGTGTATATGCACCTTTGGATGAGATCAACTCAGGCTGCGTTGCCGTCGATCGATGAGGCGTAACGGATTTGCGTTAGAGCGCACTCGAAGTGGCAACCTCGACGGCATGCGAAGACTACTGGGGCGTAGCGGCATCGAGGTGAGCGCACTCGGCATGGGGTGCTGGGCGATCGGCGGACCGTGGTCGGCACCGGACGGGCAACCGCTCGGCTGGGGTGAGGTCGACGACGACGAGTCGATCCGCGCCGTCAACCGGGCGCTCGACCTCGGGGTGAACCTCTTCGACACCGCGGACACCTACGGCACCGGCCACAGCGAGCGGATCCTCGGGAAGGCGCTGGGCGGCCGCCGGAACGAGGCCGTGATCGCCACGAAGTTCGGCGCCGGGTTCGACGAGGAGACCAGGCAGGCGCGACCGCGGCCGGAGCTGACCGCGGACTATCCGCGCAAGGCCGTCGAGGCGTCGCTGCGCCGACTGGGTACCGACCGCATCGACCTCTACCAACTGCACGTCAACGACCTGCCGATCCCCGAGGCGGCCGAGCTGGTCGGCACGCTCGAGGACCTGGTCACCGAGGGCAAGATCCGGGCGTACGGGTGGAGCACCGACCACGCCGACCGGGCCGAGTCATGGGCCACCACCGGCCCGCACTGCACCGCCATCCAGCATTCGTTCTCGGTCGTGGAGGACTCGGCCGAGGTGCTGGCGGTCTGCGAGCGGTACGACCTGGCCAGCGTCAACCGCGGCCCGCTGGCCATGGGGCTGCTGACCGGCAAGTACACCTCCGAGTCCACATTGGACAAGAACGACGTGCGCGGTATCGCGCCGGAGTGGCTCGACTGGTTCCGGGACGGCCGGCCCGCGCCGGAGTTCCTCGACCGCGTGGACGCCGTGCGGGACGTGCTCACCAGCGGCGGCCGTACGCTGGCCCAGGGCGCGCTGGCGTACCTGTGGGCGCGCAGCGACAAGACCGTACCGATCCCGGGCTGCCGCACGGTGGCCCAGGTCGAGGAGAACGCGGGTGCGCTCGAGCACGGCCCGTTGACGCCCGCCCAGGTGGACGAGGTCCACAAGCTGCTGACCACGTCCACCTGACGGGCGGTTGGCGTCAGGCCTTCGCGGCGGCGTGCTCCTTCCGCACCTGTTCGGCAAGGTGGGTGGGCATCGGGTCGTACCGGGCGAACGAGCGGGCGAACGTGCCGGAGCCCGAGGTCATCGCGCGCAGCTCCACGGCGTACCGGACGAGTTCCGTGGCCGGTACCTCGGCCCGTACCAGCGTCTTCTCGTTGGCGTTCGGGTCCGGCTCGGTACCGAGCACGCGGCCGCGGCGGCCGGACATGTCGCTCATCACGGCGCCGACGAACGAGTCCGGTATCCGGATCGTCACGTCGTCGACGGGCTCGAGCAGCGTGACCTGGCCCTTTTCGGCGGCCTCGCGCAGCGCGAGGCCGCCCGCGGTCTGGAACGCGGCGTCCGACGAGTCGACGCTGTGCGCCTTGCCATCGAAGAGCGTCACCTTGATGTCGACGACCGGGTAGCCGGCGACGATGCCGCGCTCCATCTGCGAGCGCACGCCCTTCTCCACCGACGGGATGTAGTTGTGCGGCACGACACCGCCGACGATCCGGTCCACGAACTCGAAGCCCGAACCGCGTGGCAGCGGCTCGACCTCGATGTCGCAGACGGCGTACTGGCCGTGGCCGCCGGACTGCTTCACGTGCCGCCCGTGGCCCTTCGACGGCCCGGCGAACGTCTCGCGCAGCGCGACCTTGACCGGCTCGGTGTCGATGTCCACCCCGCCGGCCTTCAACCGGTCGAGCACGACGTCGGCGTGTGCCTCGCCCATGCACCACAGCACGAGCTGGCGGGTCTCCGCGTTGCGTTCCAACCGCATGGTCGGGTCGCCCGCGACGAGCCGGCCGAGGTTCTTGGCGAGCGCGTCCTCGTCCGAGCGGGTCTTGGCGACGATCGCGACCGGCAGCAGCGGCTCGGGCATGTCCCACGGCATGATGAGCAGCGGCTTGTCCTTGGCCGAGATCGTGTCGCCGGTCTCCGCCGACGTCGACTTCGTGAGGGCGCAGATGTCGCCGGCCACACAGGCCTGGGTCTCCCGCACGTTGGCGCCCAGCGGCGTGTACAGGTGCGCGATCCGCTCGTCGGTGTCGTGGTCCGGGTGGCCGCGCGCCTCCATGCCGTGCCCGGAAATGTGCACAGTGGACTCTGGACGCAAGGTACCGGAGAACACCCGCACCAGCGAGACGCGGCCGACGTACGGGTCGATCGTGGTCTTCACGACCTCGGCGACCAGCGGCCCGTTGGGGTCGCACTTCAAGGGCTCGCGCGGGCTGCCGTCGGTACCGGTGACCGGTGGCAGCTCGTGCTCGAGCGGCGACGGGAACGCGCTGGTCAGCACCTCGAGCAGCGCATCGAGACCGACCTTGGTCTCGGCGCACACCGGTACCACCGGGAAGAAATGCCCGCGCGCGACCGCCTTCTCCAGGTCCGTGATGAGCACCTCGAGCTCGATGTCCTCGCCCTCGAGGTACCGCTCCATCAGGGACTCGTCCTCGCTCTCGGCGATGATGCCCTCGATGAGCTCGTTGCGCGCCTCGGCGATGGCCGGCCCGTGCTCGGCGTCGGGATCGCGGACGGCCGGCGGGTAGCTGGCCGAGTAGTCGAAGATCCGTTGCGTGATCAGCCCGATGAGCCCCACCACGGACTGGCCGTCGTCACCGTGCAGCGGCAGGTAGAGCGGTAGCACGTTGTCGCCGAACACCCCGCGGCAGGTGGCCACTGTCTCGTCGAAGTCCGCACGCTGGTGGTCCAACCGGGTGATCGCGACCGCGCGTGGCATACCGACCGCGGCGCATTCCTCCCACAGCGCGGCCGTTGCCGCGTCCATGCCGTCCACAGAGGACACGACGAAGAGGGCGGCGTCGGCGGCGCGCAGCCCGGCGCGCAGCTCACCGACGAAGTCCGCGTACCCAGGGGTGTCGAGCAGGTTGACCTTGATGCCGTTGTGCATCAGCGGTGCGCAGGACAGGGCCACGGACCGCTGCTGCTTGACAGCGGCCGGGTCGTGGTCGCTGACCGTGGTGCCCTCGGTCACCGAGCCCGCGCGGCCGATCGTGCCGGTGGCCGCGAGCAGCGCCTCCACGAGGGTGGTCTTGCCGGCTCCTGAGTGCCCGACCAGCACCACGTTGCGTACCCTGCCGGGATCTTCCACCACCGGCGCGGAGCCGGTGACTCCCTTCTCCTGGCTCTTCTGCGCCATGGCGCGCCTCCCTATGTCTGGGTTGTTATGTCCGCCGCGTACCGTTTGCTCGCGTGGGCATACAGTGATCCCACACCCGTGACGGCGGGTACACAACCCCGACGCGCTAACTCCGCCGACACCCGCCGTGCACATCGTCGCTATGGTGATGTCGCCATGGCAAAGATCTTCAGCGTGTCCTGGAAGGCGGCGACGGCCCGGGCGATGGACCCGCTGGCTCGCGCGCTGCTACGGGCTCGGGTGACGCCGAACGCGGTGACCGTCGCCGGGACGGTCGGCGTGCTGTTCGGCGCATGGCTGGCCGTTCAGGGCTGGCTCGTGGTGGCGACCTTCTGGATCACGCTGTGCGCGCTGACCGACGTGCTCGACGGGGCGATGGCCCGCATCGCCGGCAAGCCCAGCCGCTTCGGCGCGCTACTGGATTCCACGACCGACCGCATCGCCGACGGCGCCGTGTTCGCCGCGGTGGCGTACCTGATGGCGGTCGAACGGGACCTGCCATCCCTGGCCGCCGCGCTGATCTGCCTGGTCGCCGGGCAGGTGGTCTCCTATATCAAGGCCCGCGCGGAGGGCCTCGGCATGACCTGCGACGTCGGATTGATCGAGCGGTTCGAGCGGCTCGTCATCATCGGCCTCGGCGCGCTGGCCACCGGGTTCGGGCTGGACTGGGGGCTGCCCGTGGCGCTCTGGCTGCTGGCCGCGCTGTCGGTGTTCACCGCCGGACAGCGGATCAGGCACGTGTACCGGCAGGATCGACAACCATGAGCCGCCTCATGGATCTGGGGTACGCCGCCGGGTGGCGTGCCGTGCGGGCGATGCCGAGGCCCGTCGCGGCCGGGATGTTCCGGGCGGGCGCGGACTACGCCTCCCGAAGACCGGGCAAGGGTACGACCCAACTACGGCTCAACCTGCGGCGCGTCGTCGGGGCCAGCCTGTCCGCCGCCGAGTTCGACGCGCTGGTCAAGGCGGCCCTGCGCTCGTACGCCCGGTACTGGATGGAGGCCTTCCGGCTGCCGTCGAAGTCCCGCGAGCAGCTCCGCGAGGGGTTCCACCTCGAGCGCGGGCACCTGCTCGGCGAGAACGTGGCCGCCGGCCGGGGCTCGATCGTGGCGCTGCCGCACGCCGGCAACTGGGACGCGGCCGGGGCCTGGGCGGCGGCCAACGGCTGGCCGATCAGCCCGGTGGCGGAGCGGTTGAAGCCGGAAGCGCTGTACGAGCGGTTCCTGGCGTACCGGCAGAGCCTCGGCATGGAGATCATCCCGTTGACCGGGGGCACCCGGCCGCCGCTGGACGTGCTGGCGGATCGGCTCGGCGCCAGCCACATCGTCCCGCTGCTGGCCGATCGGGACCTGTCCGCGCGCGGGGTGGAGGTCACGTTCTTCGGCGGGCGTACCCGGATGCCGGCCGGACCGGCGCTGCTCGCTCTGCGTACCGGGGCACCGCTGTACATAGCAGACATGTGGTACGAGCCGGACCGGCCGGTCGGTTACCTGCACGGACCGATCGAGGTACCGGGACCGGACTCCGGCCCGCTGGACGCCCGGGTCCGCGACGTGACCCAGACGATCGCGGACCAGTTCGCCAAGGGGATCGCGGCCCACCCCGAGGACTGGCACATGCTGCAGCGGATGTGGCTGGACTCATGAGCAGTCTGCGTATCGGCATCGTGTGCCCGTACTCCCTGGAGGTGCCTGGCGGGGTCCAGCAGCACGTGCACGACCTGGCCGAGACGCTGATCGGCCTGGGCCATGACGTGAGCGTTCTCGCGCCGGCGGACGACGACGCGCCGTTGCCGCCGTTCGTCGTGTCCGCGGGCCGCGCCGTCCCCGTGCGGTACAACGGTTCGGTCGCCCGGCTCTCGTTCGGTCCGATCTCGGCGTCCCGGGTGCGCAAGTGGATCGGCCAGGGCGACTTCGACGTGCTGCACGTGCACGAGCCGGTGACGCCGAGCGTCTCGCTGCTGGCGGTGATGTACGCCCGCGGGCCGGTCGTGGCGACCTTCCACACGGCGATGACCCGGTCCCGGGCGATGGCGGTCGCGCAGGGCGCGCTGCAGCTGGTCCTCGAGCGGATCACCGGGCGGATCGCGGTCAGCGCGCTGGCGCGCAAGGTCCAGGTCGAGCACCTTGGCGGCAGCGCGGTGGAGATCCCGAACGGGGTGTCGATCGCGCGTTTCGCGAAGGCCGAGCCGCTGCCGGGGTGGCCCGGTGACGACGGGGCGATCGGCTTCCTCGGCCGGTACACCGAGCCGCGCAAGGGCTTCCCCGTGCTGCTCCGGGCGTTCGGCGCGCTCGCGCCGCGGCGGCCCGGCCTGCGGCTGCTCGTCGCCGGCCCGGGCGACCCGGAGGAACTCGACATCCCGCGGGCACTGCGCGACCGCGTCGTGTTCCTCGGCCGCGTCCCCGAGGACACGAAGGCGCGGATGCTGCGCAGCGTCGACCTGTACGTCGCGCCGAACCTCGGCGGCGAGTCCTTCGGCATGATCCTGACCGAGGCGATGGCGGCCGGTACTCCGGTCGTGGCCAGCGACCTGGAAGCCTTCCGCCGCGTCCTCGACAACGGCAACGCCGGCGCCCTCTTCCCGGCCGGCGACCCGACCGCCCTGAGCACGACCCTGGCCACCCTGCTCGACAACCCCGCGGCCCGTACCACCCTGTCGGCCCGCGCGAGCGCCGTAGTGACGGCCTACGACTGGCCGACAGTGGCCGAACGCGTCCTAGAGGTCTACGCGACCGCGATCGAAGCGACGGCCCCCGCCGACCGCACCCGCCGGTGACCCCTCCCGCCCCCGCCGCCTCCCCGTTGATCATGAAGTTAGTTGGTGGGTGGACGGCGTGTCGTGACACGAACTTCATGATCACCGGGGGTCAACTAGCATGCGCGCATGTGGTGGGTGGTCGGCGTGGTGGTGGCGGTCGTGCTGCTCGCCACGTACGTCACCTGGACCGCCGCCCGCTTCGATCGGCTGCACGCCCGGGCCGCCAGCGCCGGCCGGGCACTCGACGCGCACCTGATGCGGCGGGCCGCGGCGGCGGCGGTACTGGCCGAGACTTCGGGCGCGATGGATCTCTACGCCGCCGCCCGGGCCGCCTTGGACGCTCATCCGGACGAGCGTGAGGCGGCCGAGAACGACCTGACCAAGCAGCTGCGGGTGCTGTCGTTCGACTCCGACGATGCTCTCGTGGTGGCCAGCCGCCGGGTCGGGCTGGCCCGGCAGGTGCACAACGACCTGGTACGCGATGCGCTGGCGGTACGCCGGCGGTGGCTCGTGCGGCTGCTGGGCATGACCCGCAGGCACGCGGCCCCGGCCTATTTCGACGTGGACGACACGACGCTCGACGGGACGTGACGTCGGCGACAGGCACGCCCGCGGCAGGCCACCGGCCCGCGATTGGCCGTCGGAGCGGTCCCGGATGCCCGCGTAGCATTGCGACGAGATATCGAATTCCCTGCTCAGAGGAGCTGTGTACGGTGTCCGAGCCGGTTGTTGGGACAGCCCGCGTCAAGCGCGGCATGGCCGAGATGCTCAAGGGTGGCGTGATCATGGACGTGGTCACCCCGGAGCAAGCGAAGATCGCCGAGGACGCCGGCGCCGTAGCCGTGATGGCGCTGGAGCGGGTACCGGCAGACATCCGCGCCGAGGGCGGGGTGTCGCGGATGAGCGACCCCGACATGATCGACGGCATCATCGCGGCGACATCGATCCCGGTGATGGCCAAGGCGCGGATCGGCCACTTCGTGGAGGCCCAGGTACTGCAGGCGATCGGCGTCGACTACGTCGACGAGTCCGAGGTGCTGACCCCGGCCGACGAGGCGCACCACGTCGACAAATGGGCGTTCACCGTACCGTTCGTGTGCGGCGCAACCAATCTCGGTGAGGCGCTGCGCCGGATCGCCGAGGGCGCCGCGATGATCCGCTCGAAGGGCGAGGCAGGTACCGGCAACGTCGTCGAGGCGACCCGCCACATGCGCTCGATCCGGGCAGAGATCAAGCGGCTGGGCGGGCTGGACCCGGCCGAGCTGTACGCGGCCGCGAAGGAGCTGCGGGCACCGTACGACCTGGTCCACGAGGTCGCCCAGACCGGCAAGCTGCCGGTTGTCCTGTTCACCGCGGGCGGTATCGCCACCCCGGCGGACGCGGCGATGATGATGCAGCTCGGCGCCGAGGGCGTCTTCGTCGGCTCGGGCATCTTCAAGTCCGGCGATCCGGCCAAGCGCGCCGCGGCGATCGTCAAGGCGACGACCTTCTACGACGACCCGGACGTGCTGGCCAAGGTCTCCCGGGGCCTCGGCGAGGCCATGGTCGGCATCAACGTCGACGACATCCCGGTGCCGCACCGGCTGGCGGAGCGCGGCTGGTGAGCCCAGTAGTAGGGGTACTGGCCCTGCAGGGCGACGTCCGCGAGCACCTCGCCGCCCTGGCGGAAGCGGA
>DASRII010000208.1:0-5118 GCA_035650075.1 Micromonosporaceae bacterium
GCGTTCGCACTCCTGCGAGACCGGGGCCTGACCAGAACGGCCATCGCCCGGCAGTACGGGCTGTCGTGGACCGCAGCCACCGACCTCGAGAGCGCGTACCAGCGAGCGGCCGGACACGCCGAGGACGCGCCAAATGTCCGACCAAGTGTCGTACCGCAGTCCGAGGGTGACGCCGGAAGGGAGGCAGCCTGATGGTCAGCTTCCGACCCGAACTCGCCGCTGCGGTGATGACTGGCGCGAAGACCGTAACCCGCCGGCTGTGCTCGGCCAACCCGCGGTCGCCGTGGTGGTACGAACGCTGCGCCTACCAGCCCGGCCGTAGCTACGCCATCCAGCCCGGCCGGGGCAAGCCAGCGGTCGGGCGGGCCGTCTTCGTCTCGGTGCGACGGGAGCAGCTCGGCGAACTGGACGACGCCGAAGCGCAGCGCGAGGGCTTCCCCGACTGGCAGACCTTCGAGGAGACCTGGGAGCAACTGAACGGTCGGTACGACCCGACGGCTGAGGTATGGCGGGTCGAGTTGCTGGCGATCGTTCCGGCGGTGGTGTCCTGATGGCCGACGTTCAGGTCGCGATGTTCGACACCGAGCGGGTCGAGCTGGCGCGGGCGCCGGCCGGGCTGTCCGAGCAGCGGCGCCGCACCATCCGCCAAGCCACCGCCCTAACCCGAGGCTGGCACCCACTCGGCCTCAGCCAAGCCCCACACCGGCGGCTCCGCCTACACCCCGAAGCCGCACCCGCCGACAACCCGGCCGCGCCCGGCCGCCGCTGCGGCAACTGCTGGTACCGGCAACTCATCGAAACCAACGGCAACCGGCGCTGGCCGAAGTGCATCTACGGCGCCGAGAACGAGACCGACGCCAAAAACCCCGGCCCGCCGCCCCGGGTCACCCACGGCGCAGCGACCGACGTACGCCGCTGGTGGCCGGCCTGCACCGACCACTCCTACGGCGACCCGCGCCTGTCCGAAGACGCCGCCCGCTACGTACCCGAGGAGTCAACCTGATGGACCTGACCACCCTCATCTCGCCCGAGGAAGCCACCGACCGCCTGCGCCACTACGAGGCGCAGCGCACCGAAGAGCGCACCGCGGAGGACGACGCGATCCGCGCTGGCTACCGGGCCGCCGCCCGCGGCCTACCCGTCATTTCGCTGCCCGAAGCGATCCACGCCGGGGGCTACTTCACCGACAGCGGGCTGCCGAAGATTGCCATCGCCCGCGCCAACACCGAGATGTGCTGGCTCCGGTCAGACACCAGGCGCGACGAGTGCCGCTGGGAGTACTGCGACGAACAGTCGCCACGCGCACGGGCAGACGTCGGCCGGCACCGCGTAGTCGTCCGAACGCCCGGCCCCGGCCCCGGCTCCTACAACCGGCCGTGGTGGGTACGCACGATCGTCCCGAGCATCCCGCCCGAGCACCGGCCTAGGCAATCCCGGCTGTGGCGCTTCCACGTGCTGTGGGAAGTCGAGCAGTGGACGCTCGTCGCCCCGGTCGACCCGGCGCTCCTACGACACATCCGCGGGGACCTGTGGGCCGTCGTGGCCACCTGGGACCTGACGCCCCTCGAGCAGGCCGTGCTCACCGCGAGGGCAGGCGGTCGGTGATGGAGTGGTCGACCTCGCGGCAAGGGACGTGGCTAGCGCGCTTCAGGCGAGGGACTGGGCGCGGGTATTTGACGGTGGCCACGAACACCACACCCAACCGCCAGCCCCGGCGGAGGTGACCGCCGTGGACCTGGTCCTGCTGTACGCCGCGCTGGCCGTGGCCGTCGTCACCGCCGCGCTGGCCGCACTCCGCCGCTGGGCCGACCACCACCGGGAGGCATGATGGGCCGGCCCCGACTCCTCGACCTCTACTGCGGCGCCGGCGGCGCAGCCCGCGGCTACCAACTCGCCGGCTGGCACGTCACCGGCGTCGACAGCCAGCCGCAACCCAGGTACGCCGGCGACGTCTTCATCCAGGCCGACGCACTCACCGTGCCCCTCGACGGATACGACGCCGCCCACGCCAGCCCGCCCTGCCACGACCACACCAGCCTGACCAGCATCGCCGGAACCGACGGCACCGGCTGGCTGCTGGCCGCGACCCGCGAGCGCCTGGCCGCCTCCGGCCTGCCCTGGATCATCGAGAACGTGCCCGGCGCGCCGATGCGATGTGACGTTCTGCTCTGCGGCGCCATGTTCAGGCTACGAACGCAACGGCACCGGTGGTTCGAGCTCTCCGACCCGATGTTCCCACCGACACCCGAGCACCCGCGCCACCGCGTCCGCACCGTCACGCGCGCTCGCCGCCGGGCCTGGGCGGCCGGGCTGAACGTCTCGGTGACCGGCGACGTCGGCTCGTACGTCGGTCCCGAGGCCCTCGGCATCGACTGGATGACCGGCAACGAGCTGTCCCAAGCGATCCCGCCCGCGTACACCCGGCTGCTCGGCGAGCACCTGCTGACCAAACGTCCGGTGACGACATGACACGCCGCCGCGCCGCAGCCGCCGAACCCCGCCAAGCCGCACCACCCGACCTGTGGCTCATCACCCGCAGCCCCACCACCCAGCCCTACCCGTGCCGCTGCGCAGACACCGGCTGCCGACGCACCTGCCCATGCCGAGGCCGCACACACACCATCGACCTACCCGCCCGCTGCTGCGCCCGCCGCACAGCCGAAACCGCCAACCGGCAGAGCGGAGCCGCCTGATGGGACTCCCCTGGGTGCGACTAGACACCGCCCTACCGGACCACCCCAAAATCCTGGCGCTCTTAGACGGCCACAAGGAAGGCCGCGCGGCCGCGTTCGTCTACATCTGCGGCATGGCCTACTCCGGCCGGCACGGCACCGACGGCTTCATACCCAAAGAGGCCCTGCCGCGGATCAACGGCCGCCCGGCCGACGCCGACCGGCTGTGCGCGGTCGGCCTGTGGAAGGACATCGGCGGCGGCTGGGACATCAACGGATGGGACGAGTACCAGGCGTCCGACGCATCGACCAAGGAACGCAGCGACCGCGCCCGCAAAGCGGCGCTCGCCCGCTGGGGACAGAGGCCAGCGTGATGCACACAAGCAATGCGCCGGGCATATGCGCCAAGCATCCACGCATCGCATATGCCACGTACGGACGGACGTACGGACTAACGAACGAAGATGCATCTCACCCTCAGGAGTAATGGTCCAGCTACGTCACGCGCACGCGCAAACGATCCGAATCCATCAATTTGTCGAGGAGAAGCACACCGATGACCACGCCCACCACCGCACCCGACGAAATCGCCGCCCTCCGCAAAATTGTCACCACCCTCGAAGCGCTCGACGAACACTGCCGAGAGCGCACCGTCCGCTGGCTCGCCGGCCGCTACCTGCCGGGCACCGACCTCGACGAAGAGTCGCTGTGACCCAGCCGCAGCACGACACGGCCGTCGACCCCACCGCGCCACAGCCGATGCCCGTGGCCAACGACCGGCCCTCGATCCAATCGATGGTCCGCGCCGACCTGAAAGTCCGCGAGCAGGTCGGCGTCGAGCGGTACGGAACCGCGTTGCAGGCACACAACGGCCGCGACGCCCTCTGGGACGCGTACGAAGAAGCGCTCGACCTGGCGTGCTACCTGCGCCAAGCCATCGAGGAACGGGCCACACCATGACCGCCCCCCGCCGCGCAACCCGGCCAGCCGGCCCACCACGCCGAGCCCTACGCGCAGACACCACCCGCGCCGAACCCGGCATCTGCCGCTGCAAACCCACCCCCGTCGCCCACTACAGCAACGGCGAACTGATCGCCCTCTACCGCCGCCACTGGGGATCGATCGCCGGCCGAGCCGGCTGCGGCCTACCCAACGAACCACTCAACCCACACACCTACGGCCAACCCGAAAGGCAACCATGACCGTGCAACCGCGTAACCTGCTACGCGCTGCCGCCGTCGCCGCCGCGCTCACACTCAGCACCATCCACCCAACCCAAACCCCCACACCGCCGACGCCCACCGCGACAGCCCCAGCCCAGATGCGGCTAGGGGTCGACTTCCTACCAAGCGACCTCCCAACCAACCTCGCCGACTACCCACAACTCGGCTACCACCGACACTTCGGAAAAGACGGCAGCGACGCCGACACGTTGCCCGAACTGCCCAACACCCGCACCGATCCGAGGTGGCTGAACCTCCCATCCAGCGCGGTGCTGCACGTCTCCTGGAAAGACGACGTCGAAGCGCTCAACGCGTGGCTGTCCACAGTCGACAGAAACATCCTGCTGACCTGGTACCACGAACCCATGGGCGACGTGCCACCCACCACCTACCGGCAGACCGCGGCCCGCATGGCGCAGATCATCGCCAACCACCCCAACCGCGCCAGGATCCTCGGCAACGGGCCGATCCTCACCGGATGGTGGCTCGAGGAAAAGCGCGGCAACCCGGCCGACTGGTGGTACCCAGGCGCCACGTTCTTCGGCGTCGACAGCTACAAGCCACGGGCCATGGCCAGCTACCCATCCGGGTCGTACATGTTCGGCCGGGCGCTCACCTTCGCCCAGTCCAAAGGTGTGCCGCTCGTAGTGGGCGAACTCGGCTCGGAGCTTGTCCCGGGCGACACCGGACCGGGTCGGGCCCAGGCCCTGCGCGGGTGGATCACATACCTGCGCGACACCGGAACGTGCACGTTCGTCGGCTGGTGGAATATCGGCGGAGACCGATTCTCGGCAGCCACCCCATACGAGCTGGCGACGCTGCAAACCGCCGTCCACCTACTCGCGCCTTAACCCGGGCCACACCCATGACGAGGGGACGCACCAGCGCACGCGGATACGGACGCCGCCACCAACTCCTCCGCGCCCGCTGGGCACCCATCGTCGCCACCGGAACCGTCGACTGCGCACGCTGCCACCAACGCATCCCACCCGGCGCACCATGGGACCTCGGCCACGACGACACCGACCGACGCCGCTACACCGGCCCCGAACACCCAGCCTGCAACCGCGCCACCAACGGACGCACCACCGACCCACCACCCAGACCGAGGACACGATGGTGACCCACAGCCACCACACGACAGTGGCCAACATCAATGAACCAGCGCGCGTGACACAGCGTCACATGGAGGCGAATTTTTCCCACGCGAAACGGATCATGAC
>DASRII010000209.1:0-3495 GCA_035650075.1 Micromonosporaceae bacterium
GCGAACCCGGTCGGCGAACAGCGCCCACTCGCGGCCACATCGCTCGGTGAGGAAGTACCGCGGAGAGCACAGTGCGACGAAGACCCGGCACGCCCCGAGCGCCTCGTTCGCGACATCGTCCGAGCCCACCGAGGACTGGACGGTAACGGCGCCTACCTCACCCTCGGCGTCGACCAGCCGTTCCACCTCGGCGCTGAGATCCTCGTAGAACTTCGCTACATACCGGTCGTCGTCGCCGGGAGCACGGCTCAGGAAGAAGTACAGCATGGACCCCCCCTCGTGCCGATCGGCCGACGCACGCGCGCGGGGACCTCAAATGGTAGGTGCAACCACAAAACCGCCCCGGGGAGTCTCGGGGAACGGCGGTGTCGGGTCACCGACTCGCCTACTGGCCACGTCATCACGCCACGTGTGAGGGGCATGTGGCGTCCGCCTTCCAGCAGCTATCGATTCCCCGTATCTCTGTAGTTTTACTCCGTTAGCGAAGTCGTCGTCAGCCCCGAAACGACGGAAGATCGATGGATTGTCAAGACCGTCGCCGATGCGATATGGCGCTCCCGCTCAGGGGTAATTGTTGAAGCCCGTTACGGAGTCGGCCGCCCGCTCCGCCTCTTCGACGACGCGGCGGCACATGTTGGCGATGACGGTGTCGGAGCCGTCCAGCAGTTCGAGGTACTCGATCGGGCGTAACCCGTCGATGGCGACTACCTGTGTCTCGACATCGGGCTCGGTCGTTCCCATGCTGCACTCACTCTCCGCCCGGAAACCGTGCGTAGAGGGTATCGGCCGGTAGTGGGATTCGGGTAGCGCCTCAGCCCCCGCCGCTGCGCCGGTTGGCCCATTGGCGAGGACCGTGGTGCACGGGCTCGTGCGGCTTACCAGGAAGCTGAATCCGGCCGGTCCGCTGCTGCTGGGCCTTGTTCTTGCCACGGGCCTGGGCACGACGCTCGGCGCGGTTGAGCGGCGCCTCCTCGTCCACCACCTCGGCCTCCTCCGCCACCTCGGGCTCCGCCGGCGGTGCGACCTCGGCGGGCTCGACGGCCTTCGCGGCCTTCTTGGCCGGCTCCGCCTTCTTGGCTGGCTCTGCCTTTTTGGCCGGCTCTGCCTTCTTCGCGGCACTGGCGGTTTTCGCGGCGGTGGCCTTCTTCGCGGCAGCGGCCTTCGTGGCTGGTGCCGCCGGCTCGCCTGCGGTTTTGCTACTCCTACGGCGCTCGGCCATGACCTGGAACCTCCTCGAGGACTGGAGAAACACTACGGTGGGCGCACAACGTCCTCAGAAGATCATGTTGGGCACATTAGCAGCGCGTCGCACCGTTCGCCTGCCGTTTTCAGCTGTTTACACGGTCGGGCGCGAACCGGCCCTCCCGAGGTAGCGTGACGCGAGGTGTCGACCTACGGGAGCCGAAGATGTTACGGATCAACCACGAGCTGACGGCGGCGGGGCTGCTGCCGAAGGTCGAGCGGTTGTGGGACGCGTCGGCGCACAAGCTCGAGTCTATCGAGAAGACGTGTGCGCCTGGCGAGGGATCACCGGTGTTCACAGTGGACGGTCGATACACCGCACGCGGTTGGACCGAGTGGACACAGGGCTTCCAGTACGGCTCGGCACTGCTGCAGTACGACGCGACCGGAGATGCCCGCTTCCTCGACGTCGGTCGGGAGCTGACGGTGCGCATGATGGCCAGTCACGTCAGCCACATCGGCGTGCACGACCACGGCTTCAACAACGTCAGCACGTACGGCAACCTGTGGCGGCTCATGCGCGAGGAGCGGACCCCGTACGACCGCAACGAGCGGGAGCTCTACGAGCTGGCGCTCAAGCTCTCCGGCGCGGTGCAGGCGGCTCGCTGGCAGAAGACCGCCGACGGTACGGGCTACATCTACTCGTTCAATGGACCGCAGTCGCTGTTCGTGGACACGATCCGGTCGCTACGAGCCCTGGCGCTCTCGCACCTGCTCGGCCACGTGCTGATGGGCGAGCGGGACGTCCGGATCAGCCTGCTCCGCCGGCTCATCGAACACGCCGGCAACACCGCGCGGTGGAATGTGTTCTACGGCGAGGGTCGTGACGCGTACGACGTCCGTGGGCGTACCGCGCACGAGACCATCTTCAACGTCAACGACGGCAGCTTCCGCTGCCCGAGCACGCAGCAGGGGTACTCGCCGTTCAGCACGTGGACCCGCGGCCTGGCCTGGGCGATGCTCGGCTTCGCGGAGGAGCTCGAGTTCCTCGACGTCGTGTCGGACAGCGAGCTCGAGCCGTACGGCGGTCGGGCGGCGGTCGCCTCCATGATGCGCGCGGCGGCGACCGCGACCAGTGACTTCTACCTGGAGAACACCCCCGTCGACGGCGTGCCGTACTGGGACACCGGCGCACCCGGGCTGATCGACCTCGGTGACTATCTCGACCGGCCGGCCGACCCGTACAACGAACACGAGCCGGTCGACTCGTCGGCGGCGGCGATCGCGGCCCAGGGCCTGCTGCGGTTGGGCCGGGTCCTCGGTGACGCCAAGTACTGGCAGGCCGGGCTGACCGTCTGCGAAACGCTGTTCGAGGAGCCCTACCTGTCGACCGATCCGGGGCACCAGGGGCTGCTGCTGCACTCGGTCTACCACCGGCCGAACGGCTGGGACCACGTACCGCCGCAGTGGCGGGTACCCAACGGCGAGTCCAGCATGTGGGGCGACTACCACACCCGCGAGGTCGCGCTGTACGTGCAGCGGGTCGCCAAGGACGAGCCGTACTACACCTTCTTCGGTCCGCCGGACCGCTCGTGAAAGCCGCGATCGTGACCGGTGCCTCGCGCGGCATCGGGCGCGGCATCGCGCTCGCGCTGGCCGATGCCGGCTGGGACGTCGTGGTCAACTACGCGACGAACGAGCAGGCCGCGGCGGAGGTGGCCGACGAGGTCGCCGACCGCGGCCGGCGGGCCTACCCGGTCCAGGCCGACGTGTCCAAAGAGGATGATCGACGGCGGCTGGTCGACGAGGCGTACTCCCGGTTCGGCGTGGTGGGCCTGCTCGTCAACAACGCCGGCGTGGCACCCCGGGTCCGCGCGGATATCCTCGACGCCGGCACGGAATCCTTCGACCGGATCGTCGACATCAACCTCAAGGGCCCGTACTTCCTGACCCAGTTCATCGCGCGGCGAATGATCGACCAGGTCACCGCCGGGAAGGTCACCGATCCGAAGATCGTGATCGTGTCGTCGATCAGTGCGTACGCCGCGAGCACGAACCGCGGCGACTACTGCATCGCGAAGGCCGGCCTCGCGATGGTCGCGAAGCTGTACGCCGCCCGGCTGGCCGAGCACGGCATCAACGTGTACGAGATCCGCCCCGGGGTCGTCGCCACCGACATGACCAGCGGGATTCGGGAAAAGTACGACGATCTGATCCTCGAGCAGGGCTTGACCCCGATCCGCCGGTGGGGCCAACCGGACGATGTCGGGCGTGCCGTAGTCGCCGTCGCCAACGACCTGCTGCCGTTCAGTA
>DASRII010000210.1:0-19276 GCA_035650075.1 Micromonosporaceae bacterium
GCAACCACACCGGTACCCAGATGCAGCCGCTGGGCCTGTCCGGCGGGCTCGGCTTCGGCGACTCGGATCCGGATCACGACCTGCTCGACGTCAACGGCGACGGGCTGCCCGACCGGGTCTCCAGCGGCGGCGGTGGGATTCTCGTCGCGCTGAACCTGGGTTACGCGTTCGCGCAGGCGGAGCCGTGGGGCGCGGCCGGCGTCAACGACGGCGCCAGCGAGAACGGTTCCCTCGGCGCCAACCTCGGGTTCAACACCGGCGACTACGAGTTCGCCGGCGGCGTGTCGCTGACGAAGAACAAGTCGCAGACCAGCCAGACGCTGCTCGACGTCAACGGCGACGGGCTGATGGACCGGATCCTGCCCAACGGCGACGGCGGGCTGCGGATCGGGTTCAACACCGGCAACGGCTTCGCCCCGCCGGTGGTCTTCAACGGCGCGCAGACCGGTGTCTGCGACGACAGCACCAGCCTCGACCTGGTCATCGACTGGGACACCACGCGGCTGTGCTCCGGCACCACCGGTCTCGGTGCGGGCGGCTACTTCACCTTCGGCATCCCGCTGTGCCTGCTGGCCTGCTACCTGGTCATCAACCCCGGCATCGACGGCAACACGAGCATGTCCCGCGAGGAGGCGGGCCTGCGCGACATCGACGGCGACGGGTACGTCGACCACCTGGCCAGCACCGACGACAGCAGCCTGAAGGTGTCGCTGAACCGTACCGGCCGGACCAACCTGCTCGAGTCGGTGAGCCGGCCACTGGGCGCGACCATCACGCTGGACTACACCCGCGACGGCAACACGACCACCGACCCGCAGTCGCGGTGGGTGCTGACCCGGTCCACCGTCCACGATGGACACACCGGCGACGGGGTGGACACCCGGGTCACCACGTACCGGTACGCCAACGGGGTGTGGGACCGCAACGAGCGCGAGTTCCGCGGCTACGGCTCGGTGACCGAGGAGGTCCGCGACGCGGCCAACAGCGACGCGCTGTACCGCAGCACCCTGCGCGAGTACCGCACCGACAGCTACTACACGAAGGGTCTGCCGACCCGGCTGACGACCCGGGACGCGGCCGGGAACAAGTTCACCGAGACCGAGCAGACGTACCTGCTGCGCAATGTGGACACCGGGGCCGAGCCGGCCGACGCGGCCAGCACCAGCGCGACGATCTTCCCGCAGCTCGTGCGCAGCGACCAGCGGATGTACCAGGGCACGCCGACCGCGGCGAAGAACACGTTCACGACCCGGCACTACGACGCGGTCGGCAATGTGGACCAGTCCACCGACGCCGGTGACGTGGGCGCCGCGGACGATGTGGTGACGACCATCGCGTACTCGCCGTGCATCCGCTCGGCGGCGACCGCGATCACCGTCAACGGCGGCGGCGCGCTGATGCGCCGGCGGGAGGGCACGGTCGACTGCGCCACCGGCAACCTCACGCAGATCCGGCAGTTCCTGGCCGACGGGCAGGCATCCGTCACCGACCTCGAGTACTTCGCCAACGGGAACCTGCGCAAGGTAATCTCCCCGCCCAACGCCACCGGGCAGCGGTTCCAGCTCAGCTACGAGTACGACCCGACGGTGGCCACGCACGTGGCCAAGGTGACCGACAGCTTCGGGTTGTTCTCCTCGGCAACGTACGACCTGCGGTTCGGTCTGGTGGAGTCCAGTGTGGACACCAACAGCAACCAGACCAGCTACGTCTACGACGAGTTCGGCCGCAACACCAGCGTCACCGGGCCGTACGAGACCGGTACCGGGGTGGCGACGATCCGGTTCGAGTACCACCCGGAGGCCGCCGTACCGTGGGCGATCACCCGGCACCTGGACAAGTTCCGCAGCGCCACCGACACGATCGACACGGTCATGTTCATCGACGGTCTCGGCCGGCAACTGCAGACCAAGACCGACAGCACCGTCCACACCGGAGTCTCCAGCGCCGCGGCGGACGTAATGGTCGTCTCCGGTCGGGCCACGTTCGACCACGTCGGGCGTACCGTCGAGAGCTTCTACCCGACGACCGAGGCGCTGGGCACGCCGGGGGTGTTCCGGCCCACTCCGGACACCGTGCAACCGACCCGGACCGCGTACGACGTGATGGACCGGACGACCAGCGTCACGCTGCCGGACAACACGGTGACGGCGACCAGCTACGGGTTCGGTCCGGACCGCTCCGGCGCGACCCAGTTCGCCACGACCGTCACCGACGCCAACGGCAACTCCGAGAAGACCTACCGCAACGTGCGCGGTCTGGTCACCAGCGTGCAGGAGTTCCACAATGGACAGTCGATCTGGACCAGCTTCAGCTATGACGCGCTGGAACAGATCACCGGCGTCCTGGACGACCACAACAACGCCTCCGGGGCCACGTACGACAACCTCGGCCGGCGTACCTCGGTCCGCACGCCGGACAGCGGGCTGACCGAGTCCGTCTACGACCTGTCCGGCAACGAGATCGCCCGGATCACGCCGAACCTGCGGGGCGGCGGCCAGCGGATCGAATTCGACTACGACTTCGACCGGCAGATCGCCGCGCGGTACCCGAACTTCCCCGGCACCAACGTCGCCTACCAGTACGGGGCGGCCGGGGCCGCGGACAACCGCGCCGGCCGGCTGACCAAGGTGTTCGACGAGTCCGGGTGGGTGGAGCACTTCTACGGCAAGCTCGGCGAGACGGTCAAGGACATCCGGCTGGTCAACACCGACACCGGACCGGCGGAGACCTACACGACGACGTACACGTTCGACACGTTCGGGCGGATGCGGTCGATGGTCTACCCGGACGGCGAGGCGCTGACCTACGGCTACGACTCCGGCGGCCAGCTGCGCTCGGCGTCCGGGGTCAAGGAGGGGCGCACCTACACCTACCTGACCCGGCTCGAGTACGACAAGTTCCGCGAGCGGGCGTTCCTGGCTACCGGCGACGGCACGCAGACCAGCTTCACGTTCGACCCGCTCGACCGGCAGCTGACCAACCTGAAGGCCGGACCGGCGGGCGGGACTGCGTTCCAGAACCTGCTCTACACCTACGACAACGTCGGCAACATCCTGACCCTGCGCAACGAGGTCCCGGTACCGCCGCCGTCGCAGGACGGTGGGCCGTTCACCCAGACGTTCAGCTACGACGACCTGTACCGGCTCGTCGGCGCCACCGGCAGCTACGAGTTCGAGCCGAACAAGCAGAACCGGTACACGTTCAGCCAGACCTTCGACTCCATCCACAATGTCCTGTCCCGGCAGCAGGTGCACGAGATCGTGCAGCCGCCGGACAACCCGATCACCCAGCACAAGACCACGTACAACAACACCTACGAGTACGGCGGGCCGCGGCCGCACGCGGCGTCGCACATCGGTACCCAGTCGTTCAGCTACGACGCCAACGGCAACCAGACCGGGTTCGCCGAGGACGGCAGCGGCCAGCAGCGCACGATCGTCTGGGACGAGAACAACCGGATCCAGAGCATCTTCGACAACGGCCACGAGAAGTCGTACAAGTACGACGACGGTGGCGAGCGGGTCGTCAAGCGCGGCCCGCAGGGCGAGACGGCGTACGTCAACCAGTTCTTCTCCGTCCGCAACCGGCAGATCGGTACCAAGCACATCTACGCCGGTACCACCCGCATCGCGTCGAAGCTGATGAAACGCAATGCGGACGAGAAGGACCGGTACTTCTTCCACCCGGACCATCTCGGCAGCAACGCGTACATCACCAACGCCGACGGGCAGATCTACCGGCACACGGAGTTCTTCCCCAACGGTGAGTCGTGGGTCGACGAGGCCAGCAACAAGCAACGCACGCCGTACCTGTTCGCCGGCAAGGAACTCGACGAGGAAACCGGGCTGTACTACTTCGGTGCGCGGTACTACGACCCGCGTACCGGGGTCTGGCAGTCACCGGATCCCGAGTCGGCGAACTATCTGGCCGGCGCACCCAACGGCGGCGTGTACACGTCGGTGAACCTGGCGACGTACACGTACGCGGCCAACAACCCGATCGTGTACGGCGATCCCACCGGCCATGCCTGGAGCGACTTCTGGCAGGGCGCCAAGTCCGGCGCGATAAGCGGGGCCATCGCCGGCGTCGCCACGGGTGTGGGCATGGGCATCCTGGCGGTCACCGCCCCGGCCTGGGTACCGGCGGCCACCGTGGGCCTGGCGGTCGTCGGTGTGGCGGGTCTGGCGTACACCGGATACCGCGTCGCCACCGCGGACTCCGCCGCGGAACGGCACCGCATCTACGGTGAGCTGGCCGGCGGGTTCGTCACCGGCGTACCCACCTATGCCGCCGCCTCCCGCGGCGCGGCGGCCGCCACGACCGCGATCCGGGGCGCCGTCTCCAGTCCGAGACCGGGCAGTCTCGGCGCGGCGGCGGTCGACGAACCACCTCCACCGTCCGGCGGTGGTCGCGGCTCCGGCAGCACCGGTACCGCAGCCCGGGCGGCCGCCGAGGAGCTCCAAGGTACCGCCGAGCGGGTACACGGCCTGCTGCGCAACGAACCGTCGCGACCGGACATCGCCATGCAGCAACGCACCGCCGGCGTCATGGAGATGACCAACGGCGAGCGGTACGCGGCCAACGCTGGCAAGGCGTTCAACGCGGCCCAACGGGCCGCCCTGGAGGCCGAAGGCGTTCGGGCCGTGCCGTTCCGCGAGGGCGTGCACGCCGAGCGGCAGCTGATCAACTTCGTGCAGGAGAGCCAGCAGGGCATGTTCCCGCTGTTCCCGAGGGCACTGGGCACGTCCCGCAACTTCTGCCCGGGCGCGGCCGGATGCCGGGCGCTCATCGAACAGTTCGGCGGCAAGATAACCGGCGACCGCACAGCCGTGTGGGAGTAGGAGGACACTAGGTCCCGTGCGCGCGCTGGCCTCCACCGACCCGGAGGAGGCCCAGCGCGCACTGGACGACTTCTACGACAACCTTTTCCACCAGGGGACGGTGTCGCACCAGACGGCGGCGGCGGTACCGCACCTCGTCGAGCTGGCCCGCACCGCGCCGCACCACCGGGCGGCGATCCTGTCCACCGTCGGCATGCTCGCCGACCCGCGGCACGCCCACGGAGAAGCGTTCCCCGCGGTACGCGCCGCGGTCGCGGCACAGGCAGGGCGGCTCGTGCCGCTGCTGGCCGACCCCGAACCCGAGGTGCGGGCGGCGGCGGTGCATGCGCTGGCGCAATTGGGTGAGGTAGCGCCGCTGCGGGCACGCTGGCCGGTGGAGGACTCACCGGAGGTATGCGCGGCGCTGGTACTGGGTATCGGTCCCGAGGTGGCACTGTCCACTGTGCTCAGCGGGCCGCCGACGGTACGGGTGGCCGCCGCCGTGGCCATCCTCCGCGCCGGAGCGCATTGGCCGGCGGGCGCCCCCGAGGCGCTGGCCGAGGCATTCCGGCACGGCGCCGACGTGGACCCCGTGTGGCAGCACGGGGTCGCGGCCCTGGACGAGCTGGCGGCCGGTACCGACGACACGTTCGCGGCCGACCTGCTGAGCCGGTTGCTGGCGCAGCCCGACGCGGAGGTCCGGCGCGCCGCGCTGTGGGCGGTGGGGGAGCGTTGCCGGGTACGCCGGTCGGCGCCGTCCTTGCTCGTACCGTTGCTGGGTCCGCTCCTGGCCGACGACGTGCTGCGGCCGGACGCGGTCGCGGCGTTGCGGCGGGCCGGGGCGGCGGCCGCGCGGTTCGCGGACACCTTGGCCCGGGTCGCCGATGGGTTTCCGCGCGTGGCCGGCGGGGTCGCGTTCACGGCCGAGACGCGGGCGGTGCAGACCCTGGCCCTGCTCGCCGACCCGCGGTGGCTCGACCCGGTGTGCGCGGCCTGGGCGCGGGACCACGACGTGCGGCTGGACACCGGCATGCTGCGGTACGACCCGGTTGTGCTGGACGCGGCGCGACGCCACCTCGCTTCGTCGCCGGCCACGCGCGGCCTCGTCGGGTTGATCGGGGCGTGGGGGCCGGCGGCCGCGGCCGCCGAACCGGAACTGCTAGCCGCGCTGCCGCTCGTGCCCCGCGACGCGGCGACCGCGCTGGCCGCGATCGGTGTGCCGGCACCGGCCGCCGTGGCGGAGCAGCGCGCCGCGGCCCTGACCGGCGACGTGCGATGCGGCGTCGCGGTGTGGCGCACCACCGGTGACGCGGGCCCGGTGCTGGCCGCGGTCGACCGGAACCTCGACGCCGGCGGCTTCGAGGTAGCCAGGCAACTGCGGCACGCGGCACCGGCCGGCGCCGCGCTCGGCCCACTCGTCCCGCGGTTGCGAGCACACCTGACCGGGCGCGCCGCGGACACCCACCCGACGCGCGAGATACAGGTCGCCGCGGCGCGGTTGGTCTGGCTGGCGACCGGCGACCGGTCGGCGGTACTGCCCACAGTGGACGCGGTGTTGGCGGGCGGCGGCATCCCGGCCCGCGCCGCGGCCGAGCTGGCCGGTGCGTTGGGTGAGCCGGTGCTGATACCGGTACTGCGGGATCTGCTGGCCGATGCGGGCGCGCGGGTCCCGGCGGCGCGGGCGCTGTGGCGGCTCGGCACGCCGGTCGTCGACCTCGTGCCGGTCCTGGTGTCCGCGGTCGAGGCCGGTACCGCCGACGCGGTGCCGCTGCTGGTCGACATGGCGGCGGTCGACGCGGTGGCGGACCTGACCAGGCTCGGCGAGCGGGACGAGCGGCTGGTGACCTCCGGCGTCGTCGACGACCTCGTGTGGCACGACGAGTGGCTGCGGCGCGACCTGCGTACCGCCGTCGCGATGCTGGCTTAGGCTTTGCGCATGTTCCCGTTCGGGCAGCGCCCCATCACCACGCCGCTGAGCTGGATCGGCGAGGAGCGGGTGGCGATCGGCCACCTGCCGACGGGGATCGCGATGCGGCGCTTGGCCGAGGCGGGTGTGACGCACGTCGTCAACTGCCGCGCCAGAGTGCAGACCTGGCTCAGCCGCGACCTCGTCGCCGAGCGCGCGGTCTTCGGCGTGACGCGGGTGATGCACGCGCCGATGTGGGACTCCGGGCGCATCCAGCACCCGCGGCAATGGTCGGCGGCGGCCCTGTTCGCCGCGGAGGTGCTGGGCGACGATCCGGACGCGCGGGTGTTCGTCCACTGTCAACAGGGGCGGCGCCGCTCGGTTCTCGTGGCGTACGCGGTGCTGCGGCTGCGCGGCCGCTCGGCCGAGGAGGCGGCGCGGCTGATCCTGACCCACCGGGCCGAGGCGGTGCTCGTCGCGGAGTACCGGGCCAGTGTCGAGGGCTGGCTCGCCGCCGGCGCCGGAGCGGTGGGCCCGTGAGCAACGTGGTGCCGGCGATGGTCGCCGCGTTGCCGGCGCAGGCCAGCCACGACGTGACCGAGGCGTGGTTGGCCAACCGGCGGCTCTCCGAGCACACGCGGACGGCGTATCGGCGCGACGTCCACGACTGGCTCGCCTGGTGCGCCAGCCGGGACGTGGAGCCGTTGCGCGCGACCTTCCTGCACGTCAACGCGTACGCCCGGGACCTCGAGTCCACTGTGGACAGCCGGACCGGCCGACCGCTGACCCCGGCGACGGTGGCGCGCAAGCTGTCCGGACTGTCGAGCTGGTACGCGTTCCTCACCAAGCTCGGTGCCGTCGCCGGCAACCCGGTGGCCGGCGCGGACCGCCCGCAGGTCGCCCGCGACCACTCGGCGACCGTCGGCCTGACCACCGACGAGGTGGACCGGCTGCTGGCCGCGGCCGAGGCCGACACCGGACCGACCGCCGCGCGCAACCGGGCGGTCCTGGCGTTTCTGGCCGACCTCGGGCTGCGCGTCGGTGAGGTGGTCGCGCTCGACGCCGGCGACGTCGGCTACGAGCGCGGGCATCGCAGCGTGCGGTTCGTCGGCAAGGGCGGCAAGCAGCGCCGGCGGGCATTGACGCCGGGTACCGCCGCCGCGCTCGACGCCTACCTGACCGTGCGCGGGTCGGCCGACGGGCCGCTGTTCGTCACCGCCAGCGGGGCCAGGCTGGACCGGCACGCCGTGTTCCGCCTGGTGCGGCGAATCGCCCGGGCGGCCGGGATACCGGCGTGGGCGAAGCTGTCCCCGCATTCGCTGCGGCACGCGTTCGCCACTACCGCGCGGGACGAAGGCGTACCGCTCGAGGACGTGCAGGACGCGATGGGCCACGCCGACCCGCGGACCACCCGGCGGTACGACCGCGACCGGCACAACCTCGACCGCGACCCGTCCTACGCGGTGTGGGCGGCCCGCGCCCGGCGCCGCTCGCAGTAGTCGACCGCCTGCCGCTGGAACTCCGCGAGCGACATGTGCGCCGCTGTCTCGTCGGCGCTGGCGCCGAGCACCGTGTTTGCGCTGGTCTCGGCGAGCTGGTCGGTGCGAAACGTCCAGGCCGTCTCGCCGTCGGTCGTACGCACCCAGATCTCGTACTCCCCATCCGGCTCGAGCCGCGGGTCGTCGGGCAGCTCACCGTAGAGCGACGTCGTGGTCCAGCCGGGCGGCACCTCGAAGAGCCGGATGGTAGGGGCCGGCGGGGCACCGGGACCGGGTGTCACCGCCCACACGGCACTGTCCCCGACGTTGAGGATGAACCCGATCGGCGGGTCACCGTCGCATGTGGACAGTACGGCGAAGGCCACCCCATCCTCCTCGTACAGGGCCACGATCGGGGCCGGCTCGGGCTGCCCCTCGACGAGGTCCTGGACCGCGATCACCACGATGCCGAGCACCGCCACGCCCAGCATCACCAGGACGAACCCGACCCACAGTGTGTGTCCCGTGCGCTCGGCCAGGTCGCGGACCCGCATGGCTTTCACGGTACGAGGCACCCGCTAGGGTCGGTGGATGCCTCTCGACCTCGACTACGACGTCTACGGTGGGCCGGACGCGCCGGTGATGGTGCTGTTGCACGCGCTCGGCGACGACCGGTCGACGTGGCAGGGCGTGGGTACCGCGTTCGCCGCCACCCACCGGGTGTACGCGCCGGATCAGCGGGGCAGCGGGCGTAGTCCGTGGCCGGGCGAGTACTCCTTCGAGCTGATGCGCGACGACGTTATCGCCTTCCTGGATCGGCACGAGCTGCGCGAGGTGACGCTGGCCGGGCACTCGATGGGCGGTACCGTCGCCTGGCTCGTCGCCGAGGAGCGGCCCGATCTGCTGGCCCGGCTGGTGTTGGAGGACACGCCGCCGCCCCGGGCGCCGCAGACGCCGCGGCAGATTCCGGACCGGCCCATCGAGCTGCCGTTGGCGGTGGACTGGGCGCTGATCGTCTCGCTCCTGAAGCAGCTCAACGACCCCGACCCGGCGTGGTGGGACCGGGCCGTGGAGATCGCGATACCGACCCTGGTCATCGCCGGCGGGCCGGACAGCCACATCCCGCAGGACCAGCTGGCCGAGCTGGCGTCCCGGGTCGCCGACGGCCGGCTGGTCACGATCCCAGTGGGCCACCACGTCCACCGGGAACGGCCGGAGGAGTTCCTGGCCGCCTTGCGCTCGTTCCTCCCGCCCCCTCCCGGTTGATCATGAAGTTGGTGCTGCGACACGCCGTCGAACCACCAACAAAGTTCATGATCAACGCAGGGGGGTTTAGCCGAGCAGTAGGTCCATGTGGGTGTGGGACTCGGGGGAGATGTCGTGGGCGGCGAGGCGGTGGCGGGACCACAGCTCGGCGGCTACCGAGGCTTGTTCGTCGCCGGTGGCGGCGTGCTCGGCCAGCAGCGCCGCCGCGAGGGTGTACGCCAGCCGCAGGGCCAGCCCACGGGCGCCGGCGATGACCCGTTCGGCGTACGGGTCGGCGGCCACCGCGCCCAGCGCCTCCCGTACCTCGCGAACGGCCGCGGCCAGCAGGTCGGCGGTCGTACCGCGAGCCACCGCCACCGCACTGTCTACTCTGGACAGTAGCGGCTTGGCCGCGTCCTCGCGGGTGATCGCGCGCAACGTGTCGAGGCTCAGCACGTTGGTGGTACCTTCCCAGATCGGCAGCACCTGGGCGTCCCGCAGCAGCCGGGGGACGCCGGTGTCCTCGACGTAGCCGGCGCCGCCGAACGCCTCCACGTACTCGCTGGCCGCCGCCACCGCCAGCTTGCCGGTGGCCAGCTTGGCCAGCGGCGCCACGATGCGCAGCTCGGCCGCCGCGTCCGCGTCGCCGTCGACCTCGACGCGGCCCAGCAACGCGAACGCGTGTCCACTGAGGACGAACGCGGCCGCCGCGTCGACCGCGAGCCCGCCCAGCGTGGCCCGGTGCAGCGGGCTGGTGTCCAGCCGGCCGCCGGCCACCTGGCGGGCGGCGGCGAACGCGCGAGCGTAGGCCAGGCCACGGCGCATCCCCGCCGCCGAGGCGGCCGCGTTGTGCAGCCGGGTAACCACGACCAGCGTCATCATCCGGGACAGGCCGGGGCGGGCCGGGTCGCCCAGCGGTACGGCGTACGCGTCCCGCAGGCCGATCTCGGCGGTCGGCAGGGCCCGCGTACCCAGCTTGTCCTTCAGCCGGTGGACCACGATGCCCGGTGCCGGCCACGCGGCGTCGGCGCCCGCCGGGGCCAGCGGCGAGTCGGCGGCGTAGCGCGGCACGAGGTACGGCGCCAGCACCCGGCTGCCGGTGTCGGCGCCCTCCGGTCGGGCCAGCGCCACCGCCATCGCCGAGTCGGCGGCCGAGCAGAACCACTTCTCGCCGGTCAGCCGCCACGAGCCGTCGCGTGCGGGGCGGGCGATCGTGGTGGAGCGCGCGATGTCGGAGCCGCCCTGCGCCTCGGTCATCCACTGTCCACTGGTGACGGCTCTGCGTGGGTCGGTGTCGATCAGCCGAGGCAGCCAGACGTCGCGGACAGCCGCGTCCACCTCCGGCAGGCTCAGCAGGGCCGCGGCACCGTCGGCCATCGCGACCGGACAGGAGAAGGTCGCCGACTCCGGCCCGTACAGGTGCAGCAGCGCGTGTTGCACGGTGCGGGCACCGGCGCCCCACAGCTGGCGCGCGGCGGGCAGGTAGGGCAATGCCACCACCGCGTGCCTGGCCGCCGCCCGGCGCAGCGTGTCCCAGCCGGGTGAAAGCTCGATGCGGTCGACGCGCGCGCCCCACGGGTCGTAGCGGTGCAGCACCGGCGGGTGTGCCTCGGCGTCGGCGGAGGCCGCCCGCAGCGACCCGGTGACGTCGGCGGCCAACGCGGTCAGCCGCTCGCCGGCGGCCGCGTGACCCGAGGCCCCGAGTTGCCGGTCCAGCCAGGAACGCAGCAGGGAATCGCCGGTGTACGGGTCGGCCGGCGGCGGGACGGTCTGCACGTAACGTGTGGTAGGCACACCCCGACGGTAGTGGACGAACCGCGCTACCGTGATCGGCTGTGACTCAACCCAAGCGGAGCTCGACCACCCGGACCGTGCTCATCGTCGTGGGGATCGTGCTGGCCGTGTGCGCCGTCGGGGCGGTGGCCGGTGGGTTCCTCCTGTTCCGTTCTATCCAGACGGCGACCGCGCCGGCTCGGGACGCGGCCGATCAGTTCGTGCGCAAGCTCGAGGCCGGCGACGTCTCCGGCGCGTACGGCATGCTGTGCCGCAGCACGCGGGAGCGGTTCACCTTCTCGGCGTTCGAACGAGGCGTGCGGGACCAGCCGCACATCAGCAGTCACGAGATCGTCGGCGTGAACGTGAGCAACGTCAACGGCCGGCAGAGCGGGCAGGTGACCGTGGACCTGACCCTCGACAGTGGTTTCACCGAGCGGCACTCGTTCCTCATGGTGCCCGAGTCCGGGCAGTGGAAGGTGTGCGGCAACCCGTATTGAGCGCTCGACTCGTCGGTATACTCGCCGGTGTGACCAAGGTCGAGATCGATGATCAGGTTCGGGATCGACTGCGTGCTCTCGCCCAACGGCACGGTAGGAACATGGGCGAAGAGATTGCGGCGCTGGTCGAACTGGCCGAGCAGGCCGACATGTGGCAAGGCTATCGGGGCGCGATGGACGGTCTGAGTCCGGCGATCCGTAGCGACAGCGATGCCCACGCTCGAGCGGCTCTCCTCGCTGCGACAGAGGAGCACCTGCGTGCGACAGCTCGGTGACGTTCACGACCGCACCGACACCGATCCACGTCCGACGCCGCTGAGAGTGGTCGTGGTCTCGCACGACCTCTACAACATGGGCACCGGCCTCGCCTTTGTGTGTCCCGTGTACCCGGATGATGGCTCCGCTTCCGCCGACTACCCACTCTTCGTGCATTGCCAGGTCGCGGGAGCCTCGGCTTTCGTGATCCCTGACCAGGTGTACCGGATGCCTGTCGCCGGTCTCGGCGATAGACCGGTCGATCGGCTGGCGCCGCCGGTACTGGAACGTATCCGCGCGACGATCCGTGGGATCTTTGCCTGACGGAGTCTAGAGGCGGTGGGGTGGGGTGTTGCCAGCGGCCACGATGGCGCGACGCACCGGTACGACCAGCAGGAGCACGAACCCCACGGCGAAGAAGAACAGCAACGACACCAGGCCGATGCGGTAGCTGTTGGTGATCTGGAAGACCACCCCGAACGCGATCGGTCCCAGCCAGCTCGTGCCCTTGTCGCTGATCTCGTAGAAGCCGTAGTACTCGCCTTCCCGCCCCTTCGGGATCAGCTGGGCGAATAGCGACCGGCTCAGCGCCTGGCTGCCGCCGAGCACCAAACCGATGGCCGCGCCGAGGATCATGAACTGTAACGGCGCCTCCTTCGGCAGCCGGAACGCGGCCAGGATCACGAACGTCCACAGCACGAGGCTGAGCAGCAGCGTCTTCCACGCGCCGATCCGCTTGGCCAGCGCGCCCAGCAACAACGCGCCGCCGAACGCGAGGAACTGCACCATGAGGATCGTGACGATCAGCGTCTCCTGCTTCAGCAGGAGCTCCTTGGTGCCGTACACACTGGCCAGCGCGATGACCGTCTGGATGCCGTCGTTGTAGATCAGGTAGGCGAGCAGGAAGAACAGGGTCAACGGGTACGCCCGCATGCCGCGCAGGGTGTGCCGGAGCTGGCGGAACCCGTCGGACAGCGGGTTGCCGCGGGCCACCCCCTCGAGCGGCGGCCGGTCCCGCAGCCACCACAGCGGCAGCAGCGTGAACAGCGCCCACCACACGCCGGCGGAGACGATCGACCAGCGGGCCAGGTCGAGGGTGCGCTGGTCGTCGCCTTCGATGCTGAACATCGACACGACGACCAGGTTCAACGCCAGCAGCAGGCCGCCGCCGAGGTAGCCGATGGCCCAGCCGACGCTGGACACCCCGTCGCGCTGGTCCGGCCCGGCGATCTGCGGCAGGTACGAGTTGTAGACGACGATGCTCGCCCCGAACGCGATGTTCGCCAGCAGGAACAGTCCGCCACCGAGCAGGTACCGGTCGCCGGTGACGAACAGCATGCCTCCCGTCGCCGCGGCACCGGTGAACGCCATCACCGCCAGCAGCCGCTTCTTGTGCGCCGACCGGTCCGCGATGGCACCGACGACGGGCAGCACGAACACCGTCAGGAACACCGACAGGCCGACCAGGTACGGGAAGTACGAGCCGGCCGCCACCGTCAGACCCAGCGGGTGTACCGATCCCCGGCAGTCATCGGCACCCAGCTCGCAGCCGGCGGCGGTCTCCGCCACGGCGGTCAGGAACGGGCCGAGGAAGACGGTGACGACGGTGGTGGAGAACGCCGAGTTGGCCCAGTCGTACAGGTACCAGCCGGAGCGTTCCCGGCGGGTGCTCAGCGGCTGGTCCTCCACTGTGGACGGTACGGCGGTGTCGACCATGTCTGCCTCTCAGCCGGGCCAGTGACCGCGCTCGAGGTACACGTCGCGGAGAACTTCCAGGTGATCGGTCATGATGCCATCCACACCGAGATCGAGTAACTCGTGCATGACGGCAGGGTCGTCGACCGTCCAGACATGGACCTGAAGGCCCAGCTCGTGCGTGTACCGGACGAAACGCCGGTCCACCACCCGGATGCCGCGGTAGCGCACCGGCACCTGGACCGCCACCACCGACGGCGGTACCTCGACGCGGCGGCGGCCGGTGCGCGAGGCCCACCACAACCGGGCCACCTCCCGGGTGCCGAGCGAGGTGACGACGGTGTCGCCCAGCTCGGCACGCATGGCCGCGAGCCGGGCGTCGCTGAACGAGGCGAGCAGCACCCGCGGCTGAGCCCCGGTACGGCGTACCGCGTCGATGGTCGGCCCGACGGCCCGATTGGCCTTGACGTCGATGTTGAACCGTGCCTCCGGCCACGCGTCCAGCACCTCGTCCAGCCGCGGTACCGCCGCCGCCCCGGCGACGCGGACCGTGGCCAGGTCCGCCCAGCGCACGTCGGCAACCCGGTCCCGCCGGCCGGTCATCCGGGCCAGCGACCGGTCGTGGAAGACCACGGACACCCCGTCGACGGTGGCGTGCACATCGGTCTCCAGGTACCGGTAGCCGAGGTTCACCGCCCGCCCGAACGCGGCCGCGGTGTTCTCGTCACCGGTCGCCGCGCCGCCGCGATGGGCGAACGCCAGGGGTGGATCATCGAGGTAACGCACGCGTGCAGTATGCCCTGGAGCAGACAGTAAGGTTGCCGCATGCGGGTGCTCGCCATCGACTTCGGCACGTCCAACACCGTGGCGATGGTGCAACTCGACGACGGCCGGACCCGCCCGCTGCTGTTCGACGGAACGCCGCTGCTGCCGTCCGCGGTCTACCTGGATCCGGACGGGCGGCTGCTCGTCGGCCGGGACGCCGAACGCAGTTCCCGGCTGGACCCGGCCCGCTACGAGCCGAACCCGAAGCGCCGCGTCGATGACGGCACACTCCTGCTCGGCGACGCCGAGCTGCCCGTGCCCCGGGTGGTGGCCGCGGTGCTCGCGCACGTGCTCACCGAGGCCCGCCGGCAGCTGGGTGCGGCGCCGCAGGAGGTACGCCTGACCCACCCGGCGCGGTGGGGCGAGCGGCGCCGGGCGGTGCTGCTCGAGGCCGCCCGGCTGGCCGGGCTCGTCGAGGTGCGGTTGGTGGCCGAGCCGGTCGCCGCGGCGTCCTACTACACCGCGGTCCTCGGCTCGGCGCTGCCGGTGGCCCGCGCCCTGGCCATCTACGACCTCGGCGGTGGCACGTTCGACGCGGCCGTCGTGCGGCGCTTCGCCACCGGCTTCGAGGTGCTCGCCGAGGGTGGCATCCCGGACCTCGGCGGGCTGGACTTCGACCACGCGGTCGTGGAGCACCTCGGCCACGGGTTGGTCGACGATCCACAGTGGACACGGCTGGTGGCGCCGGCCGACGCCGCGGACCGCCGCAACCGCCAGCAGCTCTACGACGACGTGCGGGGCGCCAAGGAGACGCTGTCGCGTACCGCCAGCGCCGACGTGCACCTGCCGGCCGTCGGCACCGACGCGCACCTGACCCGCGACGAGCTCGAGGCGCTGGTCCGGCCGTACCTCGAACAGACCGTGACCTGCCTGGCCGAGACCGTGGCGCGGGCCCGGCTGGCCCCGGCCCATCTGGTTGGCATCTTTCTGGTGGGCGGGTCGAGCCGCATCCCGCTGGCCGCGCACCTGATCCACACGGCGCTGGGCATCGCGCCGACAACCCTGGAACAGCCCGAGACCGTCGTCGTCGAGGGCGCGCTGTCCGTGGGCGCTCCGGTCGCGGCGGCTCCGGTACCGGCGCAGCGCCCCGCCCACTCCGGGGTTCCCCGGGCCGGTGTGCCGGCGCCCGTGTCGCCGCCGGTACAGCGGGTGCCGGCCCAGGTGCAGGTACCGCCGCGGGCGGTCGCGGCCGGCCCGGTACCGGTCTCGCCGCCGCCGTTGCCGGACCGGCCGTTCACCCCGACGCCGGCGCCGCAGTACGGGCTGCCCGAGTCCGGCACGCCGGTCTCGCCGCTGCCGTCACCGCAACCGTCGCCCGTGCCGGTGCCGCCGGTCGACAGAGGCCGCTCGTGGTACGAGGACCCGGTACGGCTGGCCACCGCCATCGTGCTGGCGCTGGTGGTCGTGGCGTTCCTGATCCTGATCGCGATGTTCGTTCAGTTCTAGGACGGGGACCACCAGCGGGCCAGCGCGGCCGTGGCCGGGTCCTCGGAGTCGACGAGGGTGGCCCACGGGTCGACACCGGCGGGCAGGTCGAGGGCCGCGTAGCCGTACAGGTCCGCCACGTCCACCGACGCGACCGGGCTGACCGGCTCGGTCGGCGGCGCGGCGCCGAGCAGCTCCGGGTCCGTCCACGGTGGACCATCGACCGGCTCGGGCAGCTCGCCCAGGTCCAGGCTCGGCGGGAACCGCGGCTCCGCCCACTCGTAGCTGTCGACCAACGCGTCCGGGTCGGCACCGAAGGTGGGTTCGGCCGCGGCGGCGAACTCCACCGCGTCGGGAACGTCGTCGTGCAGCGGCTCGTCCACGAGGGCGTCGACATGGGTGTCCACGTGCGCGTCCGCGCCGGTGTCGACGAGCCCGGACAGGTCGTGGGTGGCGCCGAGGTCGTCGTCGACGTCGTCGGCGAACCACGGCTGCTCGTCGTCCGGCAGGTCCGGCGGGGAGTGGTCGTGGCCGCCCAGGTCGGCGGTGTCGGCACTACCCAGATCGTCGAGGTCGTCGGCGCCGTGGTCGTCGTCGGCCCAGTCCATCCAATGGTCCATCGCCACTCACTGCCTTTCTGGCGTCGCGGGGGCGAGCTGCCTGGCCCGGACGAGTACCTCGTCGAGCTGCTTCACACGGGTGCGCAGGGTCTCGCGTTCCTGCTGCAGTGCCGCCTTCTTCTTGGCCCGGCTGGCCTTGTCGTCGGCCATCGCCTTGTCGATCTCGGCGATGTGCGCGTCGAGCTGCTGCAGCCGGCGCTCGATCGCGTCGTCGAGTGCCAGCGTCAGCGCGTACTGCAGATCGGTGAATCTGTGCATGACCTCGTCGGACAGTGCGGCCCGGGCTTCGCTGAGGACCTCCCGCAGCCAGGTCCGCGCCTGCTGTCGGTCGCTCTGTACCCGGCGCCGGTAGATGACGAACGCCCCTGCAGCCAGGCCCAGCCCGATGCCGGCGAACGGGACCAGCAGGCTCGCGCCGGCGACCGAACCGACGCCCAGCGCGGACGCGCCCAGCATCGCGCCGCGGCCGGCCATCATCGCCATCCCCGCCGACGACACCGCGATCATCACGTTGTCCGGGCCGGCGCCGTCGCGGCGCGGCTTGGAACTCAGCGCGTGCCGCAGGGTGGCGTTCAGCCGGCGCAGTACGTGCTGCAGCTCGTTGGGCCCGAACACCTGCGCCAGAGCCCGCTCGCCGACCTTGCGGAAGCGGTACTCCAGGTCCTGCGACAGCCGCACCGACAGCGCGTACAGTGCCCGGTCCACCTCCTGCGGCAGGGCCTCGAGATCGCCCCGCTTGCCCTTGTCGATGCGGGCGAGGAAGGCCTCCTGCAGTTCGGTGAGGTACGTGCGCAGCCGCGCCGTCGCCTCCACCCGCGCCCGCTGCGTCTCGGTGTTCAGCGCCAGGGACCACTGCCGCGACTCGGTGCGCTTGCGCGCGGCCAGCCCGGCGCGTTCCTGCTTGGCCCGTTCGACCTCGGCCGGGTCCGGGTCGGTGGCCCGGATCCGGTCTGCCACGGCCAGGTCCAGCCGGATGATCTCGCTGCGTACCGAGCGCAGCACGTTGGCCTGCTGCAGGGTGTGTCCCTTGCCGGCCAGCTCGACGAGGGCGTGCTGCAGGTCGGCGATGCGCGACTCGGCGACCAGCTCGGCCGCTGCCCCGCCGACGGTCATCGCCAGCTCCGCCAGCCGGGGGGAGACCGGGAACCACGGCGCGGTACCGAACCGTGGCGCGTGCGTCTGCAGCTGCGCCTTGTTGTCGGCCAGGATCGTGCGCCAGCCCGGGTAGGCGTCCACTTTGGTCAGTGCGAACAGGACGAAGTTGACCCGCTTGCTCGCTTCGATGAGGAAGTCCAGCTCCGGCTTGGCGAACGGCGCCGACGCGTCGACCACGAACACCAGGGCCGTGGCGCGTTCGACCGCGTCGAGCGCGACCTCCGCGTGCAGCGGGTCCAGGCCGCCGGTACCGGGCGTGTCCACAAGGGACAGGTAGGCCAGCAGCGGCGCCGAGTGGTGGACCTCGATGCGCCGGGGTGGCCGGATGCCGTCGGGCAGCTGGCCCAGCACGGTACCCCAGTCGCGCAGGTCACCGAGGCTGAGCGGTACCGGGTCCTCCCGGCCGGGCAGGTAGGCCCGCGCGCCGTGCGACGGGGAGTGCACGAACTCCAGGTACGTGGCCGTGGCCACCGCGGCGTCCACAGGGGACAGATTCGGTACCCCGATCAGCGCGTTGGTCAGCGCGCTCTTGCCGCGTTTGGTCTCCCCGACGAGGACGAACACCGGCCGGGTCAGCTCGCGCCGGCGCAGCGCCTCGACGTCGGCGGCGGCATCCGGGTCGACCTTGCGCAGGAACGCCAGCCCGGTGTCGACGGCATTGCCGACCTGCGTACCCAACACATCTACGCTCATTGCGCCGCCCGTACCCGTTGCGACAAGAGATAGAAGCCGCGGTGCGCGACCAGGGCGACCCGCGACTGGGCCGGGCTGGCGCCGGCGACGGCGTACACCCGCCAGCGGGTGGCGGCCTCGAGCGCGGCCTGGGCGAGCTGCTCGGGTGTGGCGGCGGGCTGGTCGAGGATCCACGCGGCGTCGGTGGACAGGGCCAGCCGGGTCAGCTCCTGCTCCATGGGGTCCGGCAGGTCCACCGCCCCGGTGGTGACCTGCTGGGCCACCTCGAGCAGCCGCAGCCGGTGGTACTCCGGCTCCTGCAGCACCCGTTCGATCGCGTCGCGCAGCAGCTCCCGGTCGAACGGACGGTCGGCGGCGCTCGCGACCTTCTCGAGCACCGACAGCGCCCAGCCGGCCTTGATGGCATCGGTGCGCCAGCGGAAGGCCAGCTCGAGCGTCTGCCGCAGGCGCAGCAGACCGGACGCCTGGAACAGCATGCGTACGAGGTCGCCGCTGGCCAGCTGCGGCCGGGCGACGAGCTGGGCGAGGGCGAACGCGATGCCGTAGAGGTCCAGCAGCCGCAGCAGCCGGTGGCGCTGCTCCCGCGGGACGGGGCAGTCCCGGTTCGTGAACAGGTCGACCGAGGCGAGCAGCACGGTCCGCTGGTCCTGCGGCAGGCGGGCCAGAACCCGCAGCGCCTCGCAGTCGGCGGCGGTCAGCCGGCCGGCCTCGGTGGTCTCGGCGAGCAGGCCGACGACCGGTACGACATCGGAGACCACCCGGCGCAGCACCTTGGCCTGGTCGACCGCCAGGGGTTGGGCCACCGGCCACGGGTCGGCACCGCCGCCGACGAGCTTGTCCACCTTGTTGAACAGGCCGATCGAGTTGATCGGGTTGCTGGCCAGCC
>DASRII010000211.1:0-15232 GCA_035650075.1 Micromonosporaceae bacterium
CCTCGGCCAATGCGTCATCCCACCGACCGACGTCGAACAGCAACTCTCCCAGCGCGCTCTGGGCCTGCGCGAGCCGTACCACGTTGCCCGCCGCGTCGGCCAGCTGCCGCACCTGTTCGGCCGCGCTGATCGCGTCGTCGTACCGGTCGAGGTCGCCCAAGGCAACGGCGTGGTTGATCTGCAGCAGCAGCCGCAGGTCGGCGAGTGCGGGATCGCCTTCGGCCACCGCCAGCGCCCGCTCGAACAGCGGTAGTGCCTTGTCCGCCTCGCCGGTGCTGCCGTACACGATCGTCAGCATGCCCAGCGCCCACGCCATGGCCCAGCGGTCGCCTGCCTCGGTCGCGGCCACGAGCGCCTTGTCCGCGACCCGGCGCGAGGCGTCCAACCGGCCAAGGCTGCGGTATGCCCGCGCGGTCAGGACCATCAGCCGTGCCTGGTGCTCGGGGCCCACGCCGGGACTGTCGAGTGCGCGCTCCAGCGCACCGATCGACTCCTCGGATCGGCCGTCGAGCGAGCGGCACTGGGTCAGTGTCCAATGTAGATCGACGAGGAGCTCGGGACGGGTCACGTGGCTCAGTGCGCCCCGGGCGACGTCGGCGGCGCCGGCCGGATCGCCGACCCGGTAGAGGGCATCGGCCAGCCGGCAAGCCAGCAGGTCGTGCGGCGGTACGCCGGCCGGTGTCCCCGTGACCGCCCAGCGCAGCAGCTTGACGGCGGCTCGAGGCGCCTGACCGACCAGCTGCTGCCCGTGCTCGGCCAGCCAATGCACCGCCCAGTTGTCGACGGATCCGCCACAGTCGGACGAGTCGAGAGTCGGCAGTAGTTGCCTCGCCACCCGGTCGGCCGCGGCGCCGGCTCTGGCCAGAGCGCGTGCGGCATCCCGGTGCCACGCGGCACGCACGGCCACGGGCATCGCCTCGAACAGCGCGGCTCGCACGAGCGCGTGCCGGAACGCCAGCTCGCGATCGTTGTCGAGCAGCACGCCGGTGGCGATCGCCTCGTCGATCAGCGGCAGGAGGTCGTTCACCCGCCGGCCCGACACGACGGCGAGCTCCGACACCGAGAAGTCCACTCCGAGTAATGCCGCCGCGCGGAGCATCTCGCGTACCGGCGGCGACAGGAACTCCAGGCGATCGGTGATGGCCGCGGACAGCGACTCCGGCGGACGCCCGCCATTGATATCCACCCGGCCGTCGCTCACCACCAGGTGGTCGGCGCGGACGAGAGCATCGACCAGCTCGGATACGTACAACGGGTTGCCGGCCGCGCCCGCGGCCAGCCGCAGCAACCCGGGGCCGACCGGACCACCCACCACGCCCTCGATGAGCTCGGCGATATCGCGTTCGGAGAGGCTCCGCAGCATCAGCAGGTCGACCGGGTCCACCGCGCGTCGCAGGGCGTTCAGATCCTCGCGTACCGGTACCGGTCGAGTCACGCCGACGAGCAGCAGCGGCACCTGACTGACCGCTCGTGCCAGCCGTCCCACCGTGCTGACCGTGGCCGCGTCCGCCCATTGCAGATCATCGACGACCAGCAACACCGGCGACTCGGCGCACATCTCGTCCACGACCGCCAGCAGCCGTTCGGCGGCCGCGGCGATGACATCGACGCGGTTGCCCGGCGAGGCGTCGGCGCGCATCAGCTCCGTGACCCGGCCACCGCGACCCGCGTGGTCGACGCGGGACGTGGCGTCCGCCCGGGCGGCGCGTTCACTGGCCTCGACCGCGTCGAGCAGGGGCAGCAATGGGAATGCCTGGCTCAGTTCGTCGCAGGTGGCCCAGACGACCCGGCAACCGGCTGCGGCGGCGTCGGCCGTCGCGGCTCGGATCAGCGAGGACTTTCCGATCCCCGGCTCACCTTCGACCAACACCGCTCGCCCGCGGCCGACGGCCAGGTCGCTCACCCAGCCGCGAACCCTGTCCAGCTCGCGCTGCCGGCCGACCGGGACAATCGCCAGAAGCAGGTCAGCCACGTGCGGATCACACCCTCGTCCACCGCTGCCAGGACATGAACATGAATCATCGGCACTGCGGCGACGTGGAAAATCCGCAGCGCACAACTTTGCCCACATTAGCGGTGATCAGTTCACCAAAAATTAACCGTCCGTTGCACGCTAGTTCGCCAATGGCGGAACTCTCCGCCATTGACGAACTACGTTCTGCCAATTCATCCTGTAACGACCACCTGGCCAGGTGTCCACATACAGGCAACCGGCTTGGCAGGAGTACGCAATGCGAACCAAACGCAGCGCGGCTGGCCTCATCGTGAGAACGATGGCCACGGGTGCCGTTATGGCGACCGCCCTCACGGTCCCGGCACCCGACGTCTACTACGACATGCGCTACAACGCCGGGGTTCGCCCCACAACAGTCACCTTAGCGACCACCTCCGCAACCCCCGACGTTTACTACGACATGTGATTGTGCCCCTCCCTCTCCGTGAGCGGAAGGGGTTCGGACTCGCAAATTGCGAAAAGCAAGAGGCAAGTCGCGACGAGCCCATGGTGGCGCGTGATCGGCCCACCAAACCCTGCGCGGCGGCGATGCCAGGCTGACGGCCGTTGATACGTCGACCTGGACGGAGCTGCCGCTCAGTGGCGTCCGGAGGGACCCAGGGAATGCTTCCGCGTCCCTGGTTACGTCCCGCCCGTACGCAAACACGAAGCCCAGGCTCTCCCGACCGGCGGTGCACAGACATCCGCCACCCGACCGATATCGGTCAGGTGGCGGATCAAACCTGATGATGATCGCTACGGAGCGAACGCCTTGACCTCGAGGAGTCCGACCGACAACGTGCCGTTGCTCTGCAACAGCACGCGCAGCCGGGTGGTGCTCACCGCGGTGAGATGACCGTGTTGTACTGGTTTGCCAGCACTGGGTACGCACTCGCACCTGGAACGTCCACATAGGAGCTGCCGTTCCAGGACTGCAGTCGCCACGACGACGGCAGGTCGATGCCCTGATTGTGGTCGAAGAAGTACACCTGCGCGCGGTTGAGCGTCTGCGCCGAGGACCGACCGGCGGCTGGGGTATCGCGGGCCCGGAGAACGTGGGAAAGCCGATGGTCTGGGCGGCGTGTGCGGGCCCCGAGGTCCGTGTTCGGTATTTCGTACTTAGTACAGATTGTCGAACGATGGTCCACCGCGCAGAGACGCCTGTCAATGGCCCATACGAAATACCGAACACAGCCTCATCGAGCGACTACTTGCCGGCGTGCGCGTCCCGCAGCCGCTGAATATCGATCTTGTTCATCCCGAGCATCGCCTGCGTAGCCCGCTGGGCCTTGACCGGATCGGGATCGTTCAACAGCTCGCTCAGCACGGTGGGAATCACCTGCCACGACAGCCCGTACCGGTCCTTCAGCCAGCCGCACCGGTCCTCCTGCCCGCCCTCGGACAGCTTGGCCCACAGCTCGTCGACCTCGTCCTGGGTCTCGCAGCTGGTGTAGAGCGAGATCGCCTCGGTGAACTTGTACTCCGGTCCGCCGTTCAAGGCCAGGAACATCTGGCCCTCGAGCTCGAACGTGACCACCATCGGAGTCACATCTATGACTCGCGAATTCTTGAAGATGGAAACGTAGAAGTTCGCGGCCTCCTCGGCCTGGTTGTTGTCGTACCAAAGAAATGGGGTGATCTTGGGCATCACGTACTCCTGTCTCGAGGTGCGGATCGGTTCGCCCGCTACCTACGCGTCGAACGACGGAGCGCTCGTTCGACAGCGCCTCCCGAGATTCTCGTGCACGGGGTACGGTACGTGAGCTATGTTCCGCTCTCGCCGTTTCGTCATCGTCGCCGTCACGGTCGCCCTGGGTCTGGGCACGGCGCTCGTCATCGGCCTAGCGATCGCGGGTGGCCGCGATCCCGCGCCCGCCGGCCCCCGCATCGTCCAGCCGGGCGCGCCGGGGCAGTCCGGCCGGACCCTGTCCGAGGACGAGGCGAGAGCCCTCACCCCGCCCGCGCCCACCGCGGCCGACATCCTCTTCGTCCAGCGGATGATCCCGCATCACGCGCAGGCGCTCGAAATGACGGCCCTCGTACCGGGACGGTCCGCGAGTCCGGAAGTGCCGGTGCTCGCCCAGCGCATCGAGACCTCGCAGCGGGACGAGATCGTCCAGCTGGAACGGTGGCTGCGGGAACGCGGCCAGACCGTCCCGACGCCGCACGCGAGCCATCCCGGGCACAGCACGCTCATGCCGGGGATGCTCGACGACACGCAGCTCGCTGCGCTCGAGCGGGCACGCGGGGCCGAGTTCGACCGGCTCTTCGTCGACCTGATGATCCGGCATCACCAGGGGGCGCTGGTGATGGTGCAGGAGCTGTACGCGACGGGCGGCGGGCTGGAGCCGGCCAGCGACCGTTTCGCCCGCGAGGTAGAGGCGGACCAGCGGATCGAGATCACGCGCATGGAGCAGCTCCGCACGCGGCTCTGACCACCCCCCGTCGATCAAGGACTTGTGCACACGGTTTAGAGATCAAACCGTGTGCACAAGTCCTTGATCGACGGGGCAGGGAAACGTCAGTCCAGGTCCGCGCACTGGCCCAGGGCTAGGCCGGATACCGAGTTGGGCGCGCCGAGGTTGATCGGTGCCGGGGAGTTGCCCGTGCACGACAACGGGCCACGCACCGTACTGTCTGCGATGATCGACTCGACCGTCGACGTGTTGTTGTCGGACAGCACGGCACCGCCGAGGATCTCGGTGTCGACGACGGCGACGCTGCCCGTCGCACCCGACACGCTGACGAGTCCGCGGACGGTGCTGTGGTAGAGGTGTACCGCGCTCGCCGACGTCGCCACGACCGGGCCGGAGACCGACGAGTCGATGCCGAGCAGCGAGGCACCGGGGCGTACCACGACCGGGCCGTTCACCGTCGCGCCGTCGAGGCACGTGACGCCGGAGACGATCAGCGGTCCGTTGTGCCGGCCCGACACTGTCGTCGTACACGTGCGTACCAGTTGGTCGAAGCGGGCCCGCGCTACCGCGAAGCTCGGCGCCCACGTGATCTTGGTCTGGCTCTGGGCGTTGAACCTCGCCTGCTGCACCTCGCCGGCCGCGGCGATCTCCGCCGCTGTCAGGTGGTCGCTGGGCACGAGCCGGAACACGTCGAAGCCACGCGCGATCTCGCTGCCGTAGATCTGGCCGTTGTACCAGTACGCCGACCAGAACCCGCCGGTCACGAGCGAACCGGCGTTGATCGGTCCCCGGTCGAAGAAGGCGATCTCACGTGGGTGGGCCGAGTCCGTGAAGTCGATCAACGAGATGCCGCCCTGGTACCACGCCTGGGCCATGATGTCGCGCCCCGGCACGGGTACGAGTGAGCCGTTGTGCGCGACGCAGTTCTCCTGGACGGTCTGCGGGACCGGCAGCTTGTAGTAGCTGGCGAACTGCAGGTGACCGTCGACGATGTCGTAGATGGAGTTGGCGCCCCACTGCGGTTGGTCCGTCGACCGGCACCGGGGACTGGTACCGCCGCCCCACTCGTCGGTAAAGATCACCTTCGTGCCGTCGTTGTTGAGCGTGGCCGAGTGGAAGAACGAGTAGTTCGGGTCCGACACCTCGGCGATGCGTACCGGGTTCGCGGGGTCGGAGATGTCGATGAGGATCCCGTTGCCCCGGCAGGCGCCGGCGGCCAGGCCGAGCGCCGGGTACGCGGTGATGTCGTGGCACGCGTCGGTGATCGGCAACGGGCCCCACGGCCCACCAGACGGGTGCGTCGGTGCGGGCAGGGTGTTCTGCAGGCCGTCGATCGCCCCGGTCTCCGGGTTCCGGAAGAGCCTCGGCTGGCTGACGACGGCGGCCGTTTGCGGCGCGGCAAGCGGGACCTTGATGACGTCGATCCGCCACCGCGACGGGTTCTCACCCGAGGCCGGGTTGTTGTTACAGCCCTCGAGCGTCGACGGCGGCCGCACCCCGGCGGTGCCGGAGACGTAGACGTAGACGTTCTCACTGTCGTCCGGATCGGTCACCAAACTGTGCGTGTGCGAGCCACGGCAGGTCTGCACGGTCGCGACCTGGACCGGGTTCGTCGGGTCGCTGATGTCGAAGATGCGAACTCCTTGGAACCGCGTGCCGAGCTGAGGATTGGTACCGCAGTCGACCCGGGCCCGGGACTCCTCCACCGACATGAACAGCAGATTGCCGTACACGGACATGTCGCCCTGCCCGCCCGGGCACACGACACTGGTGACGATCGTCGGACCGGTGGGTTGCGAGATGTCGAAGACGTTGAACCCGTTGAAGTTACCCATGAACGCGTAGTTGCCGCTGAACGCCAGATCCGACGTGACGAACCCGAAATTGCCGGGGTTCGCCGGGTCCACGAACCCGACCGGTTTGTCGACATGCGCCAACATCTGCAGGTTGCTGATCGCCGTCTGCGCGTCGAGCCAACCAGGGCCGAGCCCGATCCGAGGATCCGCGTCCTCGGCCGCGGCCGTGCCCGGCAGGAGCCCGACCAATAGGATCGCCACGGCCGCTACGCCCAACGCCGTACGTCGCCGGAATGCCATCTGTCGCGCCTTCCATGTTCCGGGGGGCACCGTCGACGGCGCGTCCGATCGGGAACGCGCCGCGGTCCTCAGACGGTATCGCGGTTGTCTATATTTGCGAAGCTCTCTGCGTACCCAACGGTCCGTCGCTGCTGTCGACACGGTCGACGAGGGCTTCTATCTGCGGTAATTTGTTTGATTACCAGCCTAACTAAATCATGCTGTTGCGCGGAGCTAGGAGGCTCAGCCATGCGACCCATGCGCGCCGCCCCAGCGGTACTGACCACCGCCGTCATGCTCGTCGCCATGTCCGCGCCGACCCGGGCGGCCGGCTCGGAGGTAGCCGTGGCTGAGCCCTACCTCTGGCGAAACGTCGAGATCGTCGGGGGCGGGTTCGTGCCGGGCATCGTCTACAACGACAGCGAACCGGGTCTGGTGTACGCCCGCACCGACATCGGCGGCGCGTACCGGCGCGACCCAGCGACCCAGCGCTGGATCCCGCTGCTCGACCACATCGGCTGGGACGACTGGAACCTGACCGGTGTCATCAGTCTGGCGACCGACGTGGTGGATCCGAACCGGGTCTACGTCGCTGCCGGGACGTACACGAACGACTGGACCGATCAGAACGGCGCGATCCTGCGCTCGACCGACAGGGGTGCCACGTGGCAGCGCACCGACCTGCCTTTCAAGCTCGGTGGCAACATGCCCGGCCGGTCGATGGGCGAACGGCTGGCGATCGACCCGAACCGCGACAGCATCCTGTACCTCGGCTCGTCGCGGAACGGGCTGTGGCGCAGCACGGACTCCGGTGCCACGTGGTCCACTGTGGCCAGTTTCCCGAACCCGGGCGACTACGTGCAGGATCCGGCCGATCCGTTCAACTATCTGAACCAGCCGATCGGCATCGTGTGGGTCACCTTCGACAAGCGGACCGGAACCGCGGGCAATCCGACGCAGGCCATCTACGTCGGGGTCGCCGACGCGCAGGGCACATCCGTCTACCGCAGCACCGACGCCGGAGCCACGTGGCAGCTCGTCGCCGGCCAACCCACCATGTTCTGCTGCCCGCAGCATGGGGTCCTCGACCCGGTGCGCGGGGCGCTCTATGTGACATACAGCAATACGCCGGGGCCGTACGACGGCAGCCTCGGCGACGTGTGGCGATACGACATCGCTTCGGGCGCGTGGACGCGGATCAGCCCGATGCCGTCCGACGACTCCAACGGCGACAACTATTTCGGGTACGGCGGCATCACCGTCGACCGGCAGAACCCGGACACCATCATGGTCTCCAGCTTCACCTCGTGGTGGCCGGACGAGCACATCTGGCGCAGCCGCGACCGCGGCGCCACCTGGACGCGCATCTGGGACTGGGCGCGGTACCCCAGCCGTACCTTCCGCTACACCCAGGACATTTCCGCGGCGCCGTGGCTCGACCTCGGTGACCCCGAGCCCCGTTCGGCCGAGGTGTCGCCGAAGCTCGGCTGGATGGTGGGCGATCTGGAAATCGATCCTTTCGACTCGAACAAAATGCTCTACGGTACCGGCGCCACGATCTACGGCAGCGACAACCTCGTTGCCTGGGACACCGGCGGTCGCATCACCATTTCGGTAAAGGCACGGGGCCTCGAGGAGACCGCCGTCAACGACCTGGCGAGCCCGCCGTCCGGCGCGCCGCTGCTGTCCGCGCTCGGGGATCTGGCCGGCTTCCGGCACGACTCTCTGTCGGTGGTACCGGCCACCACCTTCCAGAACCCGACCTGGCCTACGAGCACGAGCCTGGACTACGCCGAACTGAACCCTTCGTTCGTCGTACGGGTGGGCAACGCCGACACCGCCAACGGCATCAAGGCCGCGGGCTTCTCCACCAACGGCGGCACGTCGTGGTCGCCGGTCTCGAAGCAGCCGGCCGGGGTCACCGGTGGCGGCACGGTCGCCGCGAACGCCAACGGGACTCGGATCCTGTGGAGTCCGGCGGGCACGGGCGTGTACGTCACCGCCAACAACGGCAAGACCTGGACCGCCGCCGCGGGCATTCCGGCCGGCGCACGCGTCGCGTCCGACCGGGTCGATCCGAACAAGTTCTACGGGTACGCCGCCGGCACCTTCTACACCAGCACGAACGGCGGCACGAGCTTCACCGCCTCGGCGGCCGTTGGTCTACCCGGCGATCCGGTGCGCCTCGAGGCGGTACCGGGTCGGGAGGGCGACGTCTGGCTCGCCGGCGGCTCGGAGACCGGGGCGTACGGGTTGTGGCACTCGACCAACTCGGGCGCCACGTTCACCCGACTGTCCACTGTAGAGCGAGCCGACACCGTCGGGTTCGGCCGGGCGGCACCCGGTGCCACGTACCCGGCCATCTACACCAGCGCCCAGATCGGCGGTGTACGCGGCATCTACCGGTCCGACGACACCGGCGCGACCTGGGTGCGAATCAACGACGACCGGCACCAGTACGGCTGGACCGGCGCGACGATCACCGGAGACCCGCGGGTCTACGGCCGTGTCTATCTGGGCACCAACGGTCGCGGCATCCTGTACGGCGATCCGGCGTAGTCGCTTCTCGTTCAGACATTCGTCGGCCGGACGTCGGCACCGGTTCGGTTGGGCTTCCTAGCGTCCCTGTCATGTCCGATTCGATCATCGACCGGCGTACCCTGCTGGGTGGCGCCGCCGCGGCGACAGGACTTGCCGCGGTCGCTACCTGGGAGGCGCTGGCCTCACGCACCGCACACGCCGCGCCGCCCGGCGCCACGCTGAAGAAGGATTTCAGCCCGGACTACGGCCCGCTGTTTCCCACCCGTGACCAGACCACCGGCCTCGACCTGCTGTTGCTGCCGCGTGGGTTCGAGTACCTGTCGTTCGGCTGGCGCGGCGACCGGATGAGCGACGGCCTGCTGACGCCCGCGGCGCACGACGGGATGGCCGCCTTCCGGCGCGGTGATCTGGTCGCACTCGTCCGCAACCATGAGGTAGGCAGCTTCTCCGGCAAGTTCGCCGACCCGGCGTACGACGCGGACGCCGGCGGCGGTACGAGCACGCTCATGTTCGATCCGGATCTCGGTGCGCTGCTCGACTCCCGCGCCAGCCTCTCCGGCACGATCCGCAACTGCGCCGGCGGACCGACGCCGTGGGGCTCGTGGCTGACCTGCGAGGAGACGACGCTCGTCAACACCGGCAACGGGCTGCGGCACGGGTACATCTTCGAGGTGCCGTCGGCCGGCTACGGAATCTCCAGTCCCGTCAAAGCGATGGGCCGGTTCTCGCACGAGGCGCTGGCCATCGACCCGGCCACCAGCTGGGTCTACGAGACCGAAGACGCCAACCCGGCAGGCTTCTACCGGTACCGGCCGAACACCGCGGGCAACATCCACGGCGGCGGGGTTCTCGAGATGCTCGTCATCAACGGTGGAACATACGACACCCGAACTGACCCGACCGGCACCCTGTACGCCTCGACGAGCTGGGTACCGATCGCGGATCCCGATCCGGCACCGCCGGCCGCGATGTCCGCGCAGGGCTTCGCGCAGGGCGCGGCCGCGTTCGCGCGCCTCGAAGGCGCCTGGTACTCCGACGGCAAAATCTACGTCGTATCCACCAGCGGCGGTCCGACCGGACAGGGTCAGATCTTCGAGTACGAGCCGGCCACCGGTGCGATGCGCGTGCTGTTCGCGTCGCCCGGTGCGGATGTGCTCAATAACCCGGACAACATCTGCGTCAGCCCGCGTGGTGGCATCGTGCTGTGTGAGGACGGCTCCGGAGTGGAGTATCTGCACGGGCTGACGACGGATGGCGAGATCTTCCGGTTCGCGGCGAACAACGTGGAGATTCCGGCCGGCGGCCTGCCCGGCCGACCCGCCATCGCTCCGGGCGACTACCGCGGTAGCGAGTGGTGCGGTGCGACGTTCGAGCCGAAGAACGGCAACTGGTTGTTCGTCAACATCCAGACGCCGGGTATCACGTTCGCGATCACCGGCCCGTGGCGGAAGGGCTCACTCTGACTGTTCCATCGGGGCTCCGGGCGCACCGCGTCCGGAGCCCTCGGGTCACTGCACGGTCACCTGGAAAGTGAAGTATCCGCTGGGCGGACCATCGCCGTCGAGGTCGTCGAACGGCGTCACCTGCCAGCGCACCTTGCCACTGTGGAGAAACGCGCCCTCGCGCGGCTTCAGCACGATCTGAGGGGTCACGGACGTCGTCTTGACCATCGTGGCCGATGTCGTGTGAAAACCGCCGGGCACCGTACCGATGCGGTACTTGCAGTCGATCTCGAACGACGGGTAGACGAGGACCAACTCGCAGACCTCAGTGTCCACGCGGACCAGGTAGTAGGCAGCGCCGGGCACGGGCTGCCACGTCAGCGTCGGGAATGGCGTGCCCTTGGCGAAGGAGGCGCCGTTGCCGGGCGAAGTGAGCCCGGGTCCGGTGAGGGTCACCGCCACGACGATGTTGACGGCGGTGCCGCGCTTCACCTCGGTACCTTCCGCCACCGACTGCTTGGTGACCTGTCCGACCTTGGTTGGGTTGTGCCGCGTTCGTCACCGTGAACATGACGTCGGCCGTGCGTGTGGTGGCGTCCAGAGCGATGCGATCCGTACCGGTCGACACCGCCCAGTCTGTGCTCATTGCCGCTTCTCCTTCATGGAGGTCGTGCTCGTTGGGAGGTGGAGTGTGGCACCGGCACCGGACGAGCGCACAGGAGAAGTACAGCCAACGACAGTGTCAATTCCCCGGCACTAGGTCCGGGGCAGTCCCCACAGCAACTGGTAGAGAACGCCGGGACGGCCGTCGCCGTCGAAGGCGCCGAACGTCATCGTGGGTGCATCGGGATCGTGCGCGTCGACGAGAAAGGTGGACTCGTCGATGGGCAGCGCCTCGACCGGGCCGGCCGGTCCGGTCACGAGCAGGCCGGCATCGGTGGCCGTGACCTCCCAACGCCGGTCGGGCCAGGCGTAGACGCCCTCGTAGCGCGAGAGGTCCCCGGCCGCAGCGGGTGACGGTTCGAGTAGCAGCGGCGGCATCCGCACACCGAACCATTCGTCCATGACCTCGGGGATCAGTGAGCGGTACAGCGAGCGCCCGGAGCTGCCGTTGGTGAGCAGCACGATGGCTCCCCGGCGGTCCGGCACGACCCGCAGGACCGATCGCTGACCGGCGCTGATGCCGTCCCAGCCCCACACGGGACCGCCCGGCCAGTCGAGTCGACCGAGCCCGAGGCACCAGGCGTCCAGCCAGCCATGGATCCGAATCTCTTCGTGTGCGACGCGCAGTTCGGCCAGGGCCGGATCGTCGAGGTGGGCGCTGGCAAGGCGCAACAGGTCGGTCACCGTCGACAGGAGAGTGCTCCCCGCCGGGGCGAGGTTGCTGGGTGTCCACGCAACGGCGGGTTCGACACCGTCGGCGGTGACTCGGTGACCCGAGGCACGGGGCTCCCCGATCGGCTGCGTGGTGAAGGTTGTCTGCGCCATGCCGAGCGGACCGAGCAGGTTGGCGCGCAGCGCCTCCTCCCAGGTGTCCCCGGTCAGCGTCTCCATCGCTCGGCCGAGAAGGGACCACCCGACGTTCGTGTACGACCAGTACGGCGGCGTCGGTTCGTCGCTCGCGACCTGTGCCGCGACACGGGACAGCACGCCGTCGTCGTCGTCCGGCCACGCGGTGAACTCGGACTCCACGCGCAACGGCAGTCGCGACCGGTTGGCGAGCAGGTCCCGCACGGTGGCTTGCTCGGCCCAACCGGCTCCGCGCAGTTCCGGTACGTGCACCGGTACCGGATCGTCCCACGAGAGCCGACCAGCATCGACCAGCCTGGCGAATGCCGTCGCCACCATCGTCTTGCCCACCGAGCCGGTGGCGAAACGGGTTTCGGAGGTCACCGGTTCACCGGTACCGATGTCGGCCACACCGCAGTACGCGGTGGTCACCACACCGTCGCGAAGTATGCCCAGCGCGGCACCCGGTACCGAGTGCCTGGCCGCATGTTCGCGCAACAGATTCGCCACATCCATCGTCATTCGGATCCGCCCAGGCTGTCGAGGAAATGCCGGTACGCCTCTTCCGGACGGCCGCTGTCGCTATGGACAACCTTCGCCCGCGGCCGGGTGGCCAGCAGAGCCACGAGCCGGTCGTACATCGCGGACAGCTCGTCCAGACCGCCCGCGCGGTCCAGCATCTCCTGCGCTTCGACGTGTGCCGGATCGGCGGCCGCCCGGCTGCGCTCGACAAAGCGGCGCACGGTGTTCTCCTTGCTGTCGAGAAGTACGACCTCGTGGAACGCCGCACCCACCTCGCCGGCGAGTTCCTCGATCTGCTCGAGAAACTCGGGCCGACCAAGGAACTGCGGTATCACCACGTCGTAGCCGCCGGCAAGATGTACGCGGGCAGCGGCCACAGCGACCGCGCGGGCGAGCAGGCCCGCCGTACGGGGATGATCCCGCCAGCGTCCGATCGAGCCGCGGACCTGGTCCACGTCGAGATTGAGCGCCAAGGGATGGCCGTCGACGTACATCGTCGCCAGTGTCGACTTGCCACACCCCGGCGGTCCATTGAGCACGATCATCCGAGGCATGCCCCGAGTCTAGGAGGCCGGTAGTGCGTAGCGGTGCGTTGTACCGACCGACTATGCTCCGCTCCACGTCTTGGACCGAGGAGACACAGTGGACGATGAGTTTCCGACGACTCCGTTGCACGGCACCACGGTGGCTGATCTCGCCTGGTTCACCGGTGTGTGGTCCGGCCATCGCGGCCCGGACGCGGTTCAGGAGGCCTGGCATGCCCCGGCCGGAGGCACCATGATGGGCATGTTCCGCTGGGTCCGCGGCGAGGTCCCGTTCCTCTACGAGCTCACCGTTCTGGAGCCCGAACAGGACACGGTGACGATGAAGATCAAGCACTTCTCCGCCGGCCTGATCGGCTGGGAGGACAAGGAGCGGTGCGTCCGCTTCGTGCTCGTGGCGTTGAGCGACAAGCAGGCCGTCTTCCGGCAGCAGGACGTCGACGATCCACCGTGGATGGTCTACCGGCTCGGTACCGACACGATGGACAGTTTCTTCCAACGACCCGGAGAAGTCGTCGCCGACGAGCAGGTGTTCCGGATGCGCCGCGTCGAGTAGGTTATCGCGTTCATCTATGCATATCACGGCGTGCTGGTTATGTTCGGCCCATCGCAGCATCGCAGGCATAGAGGGGGCGTGATGAGAAACCGCGTCGTCAGGGCGATCGTTCTCGCGGTCGCGGCCACCGGCCTGGCACTTGCCGTGCCGACGGCTGCCCAGGCCACCTGGGTCTGGGTGTTCTACGCCAACTACCCGACAATTCAGGAATGCCATGCCGTCGGGTTCGAATTCGAACAGCAGGAGCCCGACGTCGGCAACCACTCCTGCCGACTGAAGGTCAACGGGACCTACGACCTGTATCTCAGCGTCTTCCGCTGACAAAGACATCTGGCGCTGGCCGCCGCCGATGCGCTAATGTCCGTCCATCGCCCCGCCGGCTTCCCCCGTGGCCGGCGGGGCGCCTATCCACAGTGGATGGGTCGCCCGCGCCGATGACGAGTAGCAACTGCCGCGCCCACCGGCTGCCCCTGAGCACCGCGCGCCGCCACCACGTCACGGTACCGATCCACGCCGTGATCATCTACATTCAAACAGGTCGATATTAGTCGCCCCGCGCAAGCTCGCCGCCCCATCATCCACAATAGACAGACCGCGACCGAGACACCGAACGCGACCGTCAGCAGGGCGGACATCAGCAACGTGTGCCGGCCACCGACCGCGGTGACCAGTGGACCGCCCAGCAGGACCCCCGACGCGGTAGCCGGGATGGTCAACGCGCTGCGGGTAGCGAGTACCCGGCTGAGCGCATGAGGCGGGCTGAGGCGCTGAAACAGCGCCGTGCAGACCGCGGTGAACGGACCGTAGATCAGCCCTCCGATCGCGAATCCCACCAGTCCGGGCATGACGCGGTCGGTGAGTCCCAGCGGCAGCAACGCGGCTCCCCAGCCGACGATGATGCTCAGCACTACGAGCCAGAGCGAGCGGTTCCGTAAGAGGCCTGCGCCGAGACCGCCCAGGGTGGCGCCGACGCCGAACACCGTCCAGTACAGGCCGAGCAGGCTGGCCGAACCGTGCAGCTCGTGAGCGATGTGGACCGGCAGTGCCACCTCGACCGGGCCGTAGAGGAAGAAGAAGACGCAGGTTACCGCGAGCAGACCGAGCAACCGCGGCTGGCCGAGAATGGTGCGCCAACCTCCGGTCGAGTCCGCTGGCACGGCGGAGACAGTGGTGGTGCTCCGGGGCACGGCGGTCCAGCAGATCGCCGCCAGGAACCCGAAGCTCGCCGCATCGGCAGCGATCACCCAACCTGGGCCGACGAGCGCCGTGAGCCCGCCGGCGAGGGCCGGGCCCACCAAGACCGCGGCCTGCGTGAACGTCGACAGGATCGCGTTGCCGGTCACCCGGTCCTCCTCCGGCAGAGCCTCCGCGATGAACGTGTACGCGCCGGCGTTCCCCCATGCGTGCAACAGCGACGACACCGCGAGCAACACCACGTACAGGGTTGGCTCGAGCAACCCCGCCACCGCCAGTACCGCGATCGCGCCCAGCGCGAACGCTCGCAGCGACGCATCCACCGCGACCAGTTGAACGCCGCGGAACCCACGCACGAACCGAGCAAGCGCGGCGGCGCCGATCGTTGCCGGCAGGGCGTAGGCCGCCACCGCCAGGCCGGTCCAGACACCGGCCTGGTCC
>DASRII010000212.1:0-2955 GCA_035650075.1 Micromonosporaceae bacterium
ACCGGTGGGAGGGCAAGGTCTACGACGAGACGCAGGCGCGGGTGGGGCTACACACCCGCGCCTCACTCGTACCCGAGATCGTCGCGCACACCGACCGCGACCACGCCGATGACGTTCCGTGCGTGATTTCCATGCCGATCAGCAACGGGAATCGAGCCTGTCTTCGATGGGTGTACAGCGAGACTCGCCAACGCCAGAGGAACGCGCAAGGTGAGCCCGAGCTACTCAAGAGCGACTCCATGCGCGAACTCTTTAGGCTGGCGACGCGTTGCACGAAGCTTGCCGATTCTCAGAGTTCGCTCGACCCAAGTGAACGCGCAGCAATTCGAGATGAACTACTCACGTCACCACTTTATGAGATGATTACGAACATCGTTCAGGACGAAGTTGGCGACGCCATCTCCAAACAGACCGCCAATGAAGCACGGGACGCACAAGATCGTGAAGACGTGCCAGCAATCGCAGGCATGATCTTTAGAATCGCCCTGGCGACGCTCGCCGCGGCCGCCGGCGGACCGGTGGGCGCCCTACTTGTGGGCGATCCCGTAGGCCGCGAATTGTAGCTGTTCAGCCTGAGTGACCGGTTGTCGTCGGCCGCCACCGGTGATCCACTACTGTTCTGATCATGGGTCCGGGTCCGGAGGCGGCAGGCGATGACGTCGCGTCGCTGCTGGCGGCCAAGGACGCTGAGAACGTGGCCCTGCGTGCTGAGAACACCGCTCTGCTGGCGCGTTTGACCGAGCTCGAAGGCGTGGTCGCGGCGCTGCGAGCCCAACTTGGCCGGGACTCCTCCAACAGCGGTAAACCGCCGTCGTCGGACTCGCCATTCGTGAAGAAGCCCGCTCCGAAGCGCTCCTCACGCACACGCTCGGGCAAACCGCAGGGTAAACAACCCGGTGCGCCCGGCGCCACGCTGGGTCTGGTCGATGACCCCGACGACACGATCACCCACCTCCCGAGGGTGTGCGCCTGCTGCGGGGAGGGCCTGGCGGACGCGGAGATCTTCGGTGTCCGTCGCCACCAGGTCTTCGACGTCCCGCCGCCCCCGCCTCGGCCCTACGTGACCGAGCATCGGGTGCAGGCACGCACGTGCGGCGGCTGCGGCACCGTCACCGAGGCGACCGTGCCGGGCTTCGTCTCCGGCCGGGTCCAGTACGGGCCGGGGGTGAAAGCCAGGGCGGCCTGGCTGACCTGCGCACATTTCCTTCCGGTGCGCCGGGCGCGGCGGGTGGTCAACGCGTTGCTGGGGTTCGCGGTGTCCGACGGGTGGGTCGCCGGGCTGCGCGCCCAGGCCGCCGGGCTGCTGACCGACCGGTTCCTGCCGCACGTGCGGGCGTTGATCGCCGCCGCGCCGGTCGCGCACGCCGATGAAACCACCGCCCGCGCCGCCGGCGCGCTGACCTACCTGCACGTGGCCTGCACCGCACACCTGACCGCGATGCACGTCGGGGACCGCACCACAGAAACGATCGACGCCGGCGGGATCTGGCCGGCGTTCACCGGGGTCCTGGTCCGCGACGGCTACGCCGGCTACGACCACCTCGACCAGGCCGTGCACGCCTGGTGCGGCATCCACCTGGTCCGCGACCTGCGGGCGATCCACGACGGCGACCCGGCCGGGCAGTCCTGGGCCGAGGCGATGGTGAACACCCTGCTGCTGGCCAACGCCACCGCGCACGCCGCCCGCACCGACGGGCGCGCCATGCTCACCAACGTTGAACTGACCACGATCCGCTCCCGCTACGCCGGGGCGATCGCCCGTGGCCGCGACGAGAACATCACCGGCCGCGACCCCCTGCACGCCCAAGCCCGCACGCTGCTGCGCCGCTTCGCGCGACACCGCGACATGATCCTGCGGTTCACCGTGAACCTGGATGTGCCCTTCACCAACAACACCGCAGAGTTACCCGCACGATCGGTGAAGATCCAGCAACGGACCTCCGGCGGGTCCTGGCGCACCCTGCAGGGACTCATCGACTTCGCCGTCGTCCAGTCCTACCTATCCACCGCCGCCAAATGGGGTCTGGGCACCCTCGACGCGATGACCCGCCTGTTCACCACCGGTGCCTGGCTCCCACCTGCCCTCACCCCGGACATCGCCTCCGCGCACCCCACCTGACATCACGCCACCAAGGCTGAACAGCTACGTTCGAACGTCTGCTCCTCGCTGTCGTACATCCGAACAATGAGCACGCTGTCGAGCTCGTGTTGCACCTGTAGTGCTCCCACAGATATAGCGACGCGAGATGCCGGACAAAGCAGGGCAGTATGAGGCCATCCTGGCAGCCACCCTGCCACAGGTTCGGCCCGATCTCGCTGATGATCGGAACGTCAAAGGGTATACCGCCATGAACGGTTACGCCCTTCATGCGCTGGACGGTAGGATCGAAGTCAATCTCTATCGCGGTCGGGTCAACCATCATGCACCGCCTGGCAGGCTCGTGCTCCCAACTGTAGGTCTTCTTCGGTCTTCGGTCTTCGGTCTTCGGTCTTCGGTCTCGGATCGCTCGGTTGGGCGGGGCAGGGGGCGTCGCCGGGAGGTCGAGCCACCGCGGCCGTATGCGCCGCGCTGCTGAGTGGGCGAGACGACACGGCCGAGGACGCGGGTGGATCCGCTGCGCGAACGGTCGCCGCGTTTGTCGTGTGGCCCCTGGCGGCGGTGGGTCTGCTGTCGGGGCAGTACGCCGAGGTCGCCCCGATCTGACTCGGGCGCGAGTGTGGTGGTGTCGGTGTTCGAACGGCCGATTTCGCGGGTCGCTGCCGTCGCGGTGTGGGCGGGCCACCAAAGCTCCGGAGCTCGGCGGGCAGCTCTGCATGGCTGTGTCGGGCCGGTGCCATGGGTAGATGGTCCGTGATCGGCCGGTGGCCCGCGGCGGATTACCGTGATCGGAAGGTGGTTCCGAGTTGCGGTGGTTGGCGTGACGTCCGACCCGATCGAGGTCGGGGCGTTCCGCC
>DASRII010000213.1:0-10898 GCA_035650075.1 Micromonosporaceae bacterium
GATCGTGTTTGACGAGATCATGTCGACCGGTGCCGTCCTCGCCGGACGGCGGCCCGGGCGATTTCGCCGACTACTGGGCCCGGCACTCCCGACGCTGATCCGAACCGACAGGTGATGACTGCGCGCACTGGTGTGTCGGCCTGGCGCGTGGTCTTCGCCGTGCGCACGGACGCCACGGACGAGCAGCCGAGGCCCCGTGCAGTGCACGAAATTCAGCCGGCCCAGTCAGCAAACCCCAGGTCACAGCGCTGCGGCACTTCCCAGCCCCGATCGTGAGCCAAGCCAGGTACAGGCGATTGGGATGTCACCTGGCTGGGGATGGTCCAACCCTCCCCAGGAAACGCAGGCCACCCGGCGACGACCGGGCCAGGCAACAGCATCAGGCAGGCGGAAAGCGACGGAGCCTGTTGTCCTATCGGTAGCCGCGCTTGAGCAGGTACTTGGCTCCTGCCTCGAAGCCCTCGGGGCTGAGCAGTTCGAAGCCGAAGGCGTCGGCGAGCCGGTCAGTCGTGTTGAACGCGGCGCAGACCGCCAGCGCGTCCTCGACCTGCTGGGGTGAGACACCGGCGGACAGCACTTCCCGCATGTCCTCGGCGCCGACATTTCCTTCCCGGGTCAGCTTGCCGAGCATCCGCAGCGTTGCCCGGAGCGCGTCGCCAATGGGGGCCGTTTCCACGTCGGCTAGCACCGCTTGAACCTTTGCGCCGTCCTGGTACGCCTGCCCCGCGGTCGCGGTGTGTGCGCCGACGCAGAACGCGGACTCGTTTACCTTTGACACGTAGGCCGCCATCAGCTCTCGGTCAGCTACCGGCCAGGTGGACGGCCCGCGCATCGCCTCGTGGGTAAACTCCTTCGCCCGGGTGCCGTAGAAGCCGGGCCGGTAGAAGACCAGCTTGGCGGCGTCTGGTACCGGGTGCCGGGAGAACACCCGGATGAGCGCAAACAGCAGGTTGGTCCCTGGGCCGTAACCGCGGTTGAGGATGTCGAGTCGCATTTATCCGGCCTCGCCGTCGACGGTTGCTTGGGCCAGGGCCGCCAGTCCCGCCTCATACAGCCGGGCGGTCTGGCCGACCGCAGCGCAGATCACCAGCTCGAAGAGCTCGTCCTCGGTGTAGCCCGATGCCTTCGCCGCTGCGAAGTCCGCGTCGGTAACCTGGGCCGGTCTCGTGGCGACCTTGCCGATCAGCGTGGGCAGCGGCGGGGGGAGGCCGTCGTTGCTGAAGGCACGGGCTCGCTGCTCCGGCGATGCCCTGCCCTCTGCGTTCAGGACGCGGTCCACCAAGGCTCGGTGCGCTGCTCGCTTCTTGTCCTCATCCGGCACGGTGCACTCCGCCTCCTCTCCGGCTCGGCCACCTTCCCTCGTACACAAGACGATTGGCGCGTGGCCGAATGGGACAACCCGCCGGAGAACTGTGTCTGCAGACCCCGGCGGCGACGTTGCTTGGCACGATGTGCATCGACCTTCATGCTGCACAGATGCAGTCCCCACGTCCGTGGCCCGCCCACCGGGTGAGATGCCACGCTCGTAGGTTGAGCAGTCGGGCGAGCCATCGAGGTCCGTTCCCCCTGACCCGGATTGCACGCAGGCGTCGGGCTGGTGTCAGTCAGTAGCCGTGTGCGATGCGGTCTTGGAGGAGGTCTTGCTGGGCGGGGTTGTTGGTGAGTTCCAGTGCTCGTTGATCGGCGGCGCGGGCGCGTCGGGTGTGGCCTGCTTCGCGGAAGAACTGGGCCCGGGTGGCGTGGTAGAGCGGGTAGCGGTCGAGGTCGTCCGCGAGGATTGCGAGTTCGGCGAGCGCGGGGTCGATGCCTCGGGTGTAGCGCAGGGCGATGGCGCGGTGGAGCCGGGTCACGGGGGAGGGCTGAAGGAGGAGCAGCATGTCGTACAGGACGAGGATCTGTTCCCAGTCGGTCTCCTCCCATCGCCGCGCCTCGGCGTGACAGGCGGCGATCGCGGCCTGCAGTTGGTACGGGCCGGGTGCCCGGTGTCGCCGGGCGGTGCGGGTGAGCAACTGGGCGGCTGCTGCGATGGCCTCATGGTTCCAACGGGTGCGGTCCTGGTCTTGCAGCAGCACAAGGTGACTGGCGGCGTCGAAACGGGCGGCGGTGCGGGCCCGGTGCAGCCGGATGAGCGCGAGGAGGCCGGCGATCTCGGGCTCGTTGGGCAGCAGCCCGGCGAGTAGGGCGGTGAGCCATTCGGCGTCGTCGACCAGGTCGCGGGAGTGTGCCCTGTCCGCGGTGCTGGACAGGTAGCCCTCGTTGAACAGCAGGTAGATCACCGCGAGGACCTCGGCAAGCCGTTCGGGTAGCTCGTCGTCGTGGGGGACGCGGTAGGGGATTGCGGCGTCGGCGATCTTGCGTTTGGCGCGGGTGATGCGCCGTGCGACGGTCGCCTCGGGGGTGAGGAAGGCCGCGGCGATCTGCGCGGTCGTCAGTCCGCACACGACGCGCAGGGTGAGCGCGATCTGTGCGGTGCGTGGCAGCGCGGGGTGGCAGCAGGTGAAGATCAGGCGGAGCCGGTCACCGGGGTCGGGCTGGACCGGCCACTGCAGCTGCTCGAGCTTGGTGCGGTAGTTCTCCTGACGGCGCAACAGGTCGAGGCCGCGGCGGCGGGCGACGGTGAACAGCCAGGCGTCCGGCCGGTCGGGTATCCCGTCGACGGGCCAGCGCCGTAGCGCGGTCTCGACGGCGTCTTGGACCAGGTCCTCCGCGGCGGAGAAATCGCCGAGCAGCGTCATCAGCGCCGCGGCCAACTGGCCCGCGTGGTCTCGGACCACCCGGGCCAGCTCGGCCTCGGTCGCGGTACTGCCAGTACTGCCAGTACTGCCAGTACCGCCGGTATCGGGGCTGTTGCGGGTCATGACTCCACGGGGCGGATCTCGACGATCGGGCAGGCCGGCCAGGTCTTCACCATGCGCAGCGCCTCGTCGAGGTCGGCGACCTCGATCTCGCTGAAGCCGCTGATGACCTCTTTACCCTCCATGAACGGTCCGTCGGTGACGACCGGGTCGGGGCCGTCGAGCCGCACGGTGGTGGCGGTGTGGGCGCCTTGCAGCTTGCTGCCGATGCCGCCGCGGAACTTGTCGGCGTGGGTCGCGAACCATTCCCGCACCCGCTCGTAGGCCTGCTCGCGCTCCTCGGGTCCCATCGCCTCGAGTTCGGCGGTGAACTCCGGGGTGTCGACGAACATGAGTACGTACTTCACCTGCGTCACCTCTGAGATATCGATACGCCGACGGTGTCGAGCGTACGGGGTCGATGGTGCGGGGCGGCTGGGGTCAGCCCTCGTTCTGCATCTCGGCCATCCGCCGCGGTACCCGCCACGTGGCCGAGCAGCCGAACGGCGCGTACCACATCGAAGCGAGGCATGAGGCAGTCGAGCACCACCGCGGCCCGCAGCGGCTCCTCCTTGTCGTGCTGGCGGGCTCGCGGAGTGCTGATGGTTGCACCGCTCAGGCTGCCGCGCGGATTCCCTCGACGTCACGGGTGGTGACTCCCACCCAAAACTCGAGTCGCGCTCTCCGCCCAGGCCGCTGATCATCCTGGGGTCGGTGCTGTGGTCAGGTGCGGCACTGTGCCGTCCCACTCGTGGAGCGGCGCGCAGTGCCAGACCCAGTCCGGCCCGGTATGTGGTCGGCCAGGAAGATCGACCCGGCCGTTCGCCCAGAGCAGGGCCTGCCACGGTGACGCGTCGACGCGGACCCAGGGAAAGAGCCTGCGGAGCACCCGTTCTGCGATGTCCGCCGGCGGTACGAATTCACCCCCGAGGCCACGCACCACGTCCCAGCCGTGCACGAGGATCTCGTCGCATCCCATCGCAAGGAACCCGCTGCGATCGGCCATGCCTGCGGTGTGGAAGGCGCGGGCGCCAGGTGGAGCGGCCGTCACAACCTGCGCCAGCGTGACGGCTGCGGCTTCGAGGACGTCAAGAAGCTCCGTGTTCGACGCATCGTCATGCGCGCGGAAGTCGAAGCGGAGCCGACGCGGGCTCTGCGCGGCAAGGTGTGCTGCGTACCACCCGACTGCATCGATCACATGGGTGACGGTCTTGCGGACGTCCCACGAGAGGTCGCCTGCCTGGACCGCCCAATCGAGCGCAACGACGGGCTCGAGCGCGGCGCGACAGGTGGAGGCGCTCTTGAGCAGATCGGTCGGTGTCACGTCCACGTCGCTCACGGCAGATAGTCGCTCACGGCAGATGGGCGTGTACGACGATGGCGACCGCGACCTGGTTGTGTTGCTGGCTTGGGATGAGGGTTCTCATCAGGCGTATCACGTCGGCGGAGAAGAGCGGGTAGAGGGCGCAGTCGTCGATGCTGAGCGGTTGGCGGTGCAGCACCTCGACCCTGGCGAAGCCGGCCTTTTCGACCTTGCGCACGAAGTCGTCCTCGGCGAGCGCGCCGGCGATGCAGCCGGTCCAGGCGGCCGGCTGGGTGAGGATCTCCGTGGGCAGGTCGTCTTGTTCGACCGTCAGGTCCGCCACGCACAGCCGGCCGCCGGGCCGCAGTATGCGGCTGCACTCGGCCATCACTCTGGCTTTGCGCGCGGTCAGGTTGACCACGCCGTTGGAGATCACCAGGTCCACGCTGTCGTCGGGTAGTGGGATCGCCTCCATCTCGCCTTCGAGCGGCTCGACGTTGCGCAGTCCCGCCTCACGCGCTGCGGCGGTGGTGCGGTCGAGCATCTCGGGCAGGAAGTCGAGCGCGATCACCCGTCCGAAGGCGCCGGTGCGTTGCGCGGCGAGGATGGTGTCGATGCCGGCTCCGCAGCCGATGTCGAGGATCGTCTCGCCGGGTCGGACAGCGGCGAAGCGGAGGTGGTTCGCCACGCCTAGCGCCCGGTCGATGGCCGAGCGTGGGACCGCGGCGAGCTCGGAATCGCTGTAGATCTTGTGTGCGACGGCTGCGGTCGTCGGGGGCAGGTTGCGGTAGGCGTCGCGGACCAGGGCCTTGACCTCGGCGCCGTACATCAGGTCGCGGCCCATCGGTCCATCTCCTCGAGGGTCTGGTTCAGTCGCTGCAGTACGTCGGCGGGAATGTCGGCGGATACCGACTCGGCGAGGAGACGGCGCAGCTCGTGAGCAAACTCCATCTCGCCGCAGCAGCGCCGACAGCGGGACAGGTGCTCGTCAACGAGCGCGCGATCGGCCTCGTCGACGGTGCCGTCGAGGTACTCCCACAGCTGCGCGACGGCTTCGTGACAACTGATCATGGTGCGCCCTTCTTCAGCAGCCCGGTCTCCTCGGCGTACTGCCACAGCTGTTTCTCGAACAGCTTGCGCCCCCTGTGCAGCCGAGCCAGCACGGTTCCCAGCGGTACGTCGAGCCGGCGGGCGAGCTCTTTGGCCAGGAATCCGTCCATGTACACCAGCACCAGCGGCATGCGGTACAGCGGTGGCAGCCGCATCAGCACGGCCCGCACATCCTCCGGCCCGAACTCGTCGAGGAAGTCCAGATGCAACGAATCCGAGTACGGGAACGGGTCCTCGTAGGCGATCTTGCGGTACAGCGAGAACCTCTCGACCTCGTCGAAGTCGACCTCGTTCGGCCGGCGGGCGTCGGCGCGCAGATGGTCGCGGCAGCTGTTCACCAGAATGCTTGTCAGCCAGGCCGGCCCGGACTCGGGCGCCTTCAGCTGGCCGTAACGCTCGTAGCCTTTCAGCAGGCAATCCTGCACCGCGTCCTCGGCGCCGTCTCCGACCAGCCGCCGGGCGATCGAGTAGAGCCGCGGAAGCTGAGCTGTCGCGAGCTCACGGAAACTCTCCCGCTGATCGACAAGGGCCTCCGCCACCGTTTCCCCCGGCCTGACACTCAGCAGCGCCACATCGTGTAGACGCCGCGCTCACCCCATTTATTGCATCGTCCTCCTCCTGCAATAGCGCGCGCACGTCGCGGCGTCTACCCATACAGCGGGAGAGGAGCCAGGACATGGCGACCGTCGACGTCGAGAAGCTGGAAGCGAAGGTCAAGGAGATGTACCGCCTGGTGGCTGAGGAGCCGCACGGTACGTACCACTTCGAGATGGGGAGGTCGCTCGCCGAGCGTCTCGGATACGACCCGGCCCAGCTGGATCGGGTGCCGGCCGGCGCAGTGGACTCGTTCGCCGGCGTCGGCTACATCTTCGGACTCGCCCAGCTCGTCGAGGGGGAGCGGGTGGTGGACCTGGGCAGCGGCTCGGGGATGGACGCCTGCTATGCCGCCCAGCTGGTCGGGTCACGAGGCCGGGTGGTCGGTATCGACTTCACACCGCAACAGCTGCGGCGCGGCCGGCAGCTCGCCGCGGGCGCCGGGCTGGACCAGGTCGAGTTCCGCAAGGGCCGGATCGAGAGCATCCCGGCCGGCGACGAGACCGTCGATTGCGTGATCTCGAACGGCGTGATCAACCTGTCACCGCACAAGGCCCGGGTCTTCTCCGAAGTGGCCCGGATACTGCGGCCGGGTGGTCGGCTGGCGATCGCCGACATAGTCAGCGAGCGACAGCTGGCGGACTCGATCGTCGGTGACGCCGACCTGTGGGCCGCATGCATCGGCGGCGCCGCGCAGCAAGACGCCTTCCAGCAGGCGATCGAGGACGCCGGCCTTACCGTGACCGCGATGTGGCGCAACAACTACCAGTTCATCTCTCCGCGGGCCCGCGACGCCAGCGCCAAGTACGGCGTGCGAAGCATCTCGCTGCTCGCGATCAAGCCCAGCGGCTGAGTTGCGGAACTCAGCCACGTGGTTCAGGAGGCACCGTCATGGCAACGACCGCTCATCACCCGTCGACCGCCGCCGAACCGGCCGCACTGCGCACCGGGGCGGCCCTGATGGCACTCGCCGGTATCGGCTTCATCGGGTACGCGGTGATCTTCTTCGTCCGCAACTTCACCGGCTCGTTCCTCGAACTCGGCATCGGGCCCGAGCAGGTCGACGTCGGGCGAGACGAAATCCGCGCGTTCAGCGACGATCTCTACCACTACGTCGCGCACCTGCACATCGCCGTCTCGGGCTTCATCGCAGCCACCGGACTGGCCACCGCGGCGCTCGCCTGGTTCGGCGTCCGGCGCGGCCTGGTATGGGCGTACGTGACCGCGGTCGCCGCACCAGTCCTTGGCCTCGCGGTCGCGTTGCCGGCCCACTACCCGTGGGGCCTGGACACGATCGGTCACCTCGGCCTGATCTACCTGGCCACGGTGATCTTCGTCGTCGGAGCCGCCCTAGCCCTCAAACCGCTGCTGGCCGCGCGCACGGGCGTCGGAGGTGAGGAAACATAACCGCCGCAGCCCGCGCCGACCTCCAGGCCCACCTGCAGACCTGTTGCTGAAAACCCTGCTAGCACAACGCGCGAACCCGCAGGTTGCGAATCAACCGCTGGCGATCGCGCCGCCGCCGAGGTGCCGCAGCTGAGCCAGCGGCGACGGGATGGCTGACGCGGGGGAGTCCGACGAGGAGGCGGCCGCGCGGGCCGAGGCCGCGAGTGCGGAGCGGCTGCGGGTGATCGCGGGGAACAAGGCGGGGGACGCGGCGGTGAACGTGCGTCGGGCGTGGTTGCGGGAGTTCGTCCAGCGCAAGACCCCGCCCGCCGGTGCCGCCGCCTTCATCGCCCACCGCCGTGCTGACCGGTGACCATGCGGTGCGGCGGGCGTTCGAGCAGACCCACCCTCTCGCGGTCGACCTGTTCGGCATCGACGGCGCCAGCCACACCGCCACCAGCGACGGCGAGGAGACGCGGGTCACCTACCCCGGGGACACCCGCGGCGGCGACCTCGCCACGCTGCTGGACGGTGCGAGCGACAGGCGGCTCACGCTCGTGACGCTCGCGGCGGTGCTGGCGGCTTACGAGGCGGCGCTGGACCGGCACTCCTGGCGCCACGACAACGGTTGCCCGGAACAGCACTACCTGCGCTACCTCGACACCCTCGGCTACACCCTTTGCGACGTCGAAGGATCCGCCGCAGGACTCGAGCCCATCGGTCTGCCGGAACACGGCGAGCCCGACGGCCAGGGCGTCGCCGTCGGTGAGGATCGCGCGGTTGAGGTGCTCGTACTTCAGGGTGCCGAAGATTCGTTCGACCACGCCGTTGGTCTGCGGGCTCCGCACCCTCGTCCGCACGTGCCGCAGCAGCGGGTCGTCGCCGGCGAAGGCCTCGGCGAATGTCGCGCCGCGAATGCTCGTCGGGCCGCTCGCCGAGCAGCTCCGTGGCCCGGCGATGGATGACAAGTTCGGTCTCCATCTCAGCGATGCGCTCGCGCGCTGCGACGAGTTCGGCCGTGATCGCTGCTGGTGATCCCGGGGCACCTGCCGGCATGGTCAGGTGCTGACAACGCCAGTTGTACATCCCCGCTGCCAGCAGGAGCGAGTGAGACTCGGTCAGGTCGCTCCGGGCTGGGCCGACCATCGTGCAATTCGTCAACTTTGGTTGACAAGCAAGGATGTCGTCAACCATAATTGACACATGGCACAGCAACCGCTCGTGGATACCGCCGCAGGCGACGACCCGGGCCGGGGCCTGCGAGCCGTGCGCTCGCTGCGCGAGCTCGTCGACCGGCTGGAGGCGCTCCAGGTCGCGCGCGCCCGCGACCTCGGCTGGTCGTGGCAGGAAATCGCCGACGCGCTCGGCGTAACCCGGCAGGCGGTCCACAAGAAGTACGGCAGGAGGACCTGATGTTCGAACGCTTCACCAAGGAGGCCCGCGCAGCCGTCATAGCGGGCCAGCAGGTCGCCCGGGACGCCGGCTCGCGCACAGTCGACACCCGGCACGTGCTGGTCGCGCTCGCGGAGTCGACCGGCCCGGCGTCCCGGGCGCTCGACGCCGTCGGCGTTGACCGCCACGACCTGACCGCGCGACTGCGCGATGACCTACGCGCGGGCGGCCTCGACGGCGACGCCCTCGCCGCACTGGGCATCGACCTCGACGCCGTGCGGGAGCGCGCCGACGCCGTCTTCGGGCCCGGCGCCCTGGAGACCGCCGGGCGCAGCCCCGCGCACATCCCGTTCGGCTCGGACGCGAAGAAGGCGCTCCGGCTCGCGCTTCGCGAGGCGATCCGGCTGGGGCGCAGGACCATCGACGGCGGCCACCTGCTGCTGGGTATGCTGCGCGCCGCCAGCCCCGCCCGTGACGCCCTCGCCGATACCGGGGTCGACCTGGACGCCCTCCGTCGGGCGCTGGAGAGCGACAGGGCACCGGGATCGCAGTCCGCCTGAGCCGCCTACGGATCCACAAGGCAGTGGGTCGACCCGCGCCCCTGCGCTGTACAGGATGAGTGCGTTCGTCGCGGTCGAGCTCGTCGCCGCTTGCCTCGGTTAGTTCGGTGCTGGTGTGCTGATGACACGCCGGGCATCCACTTCGTTCCATGGTGTGGACGCCCGAAGGTTCCAGGTTGGCAGCATTCTGGCTAGTTCGTGGGACCGAGTCGCAGCCTGGTTACCTTGGCAGGGAGTCGCTTGATGGTCCAGGTGGCCATGAGCTGACCGTCGTGTACTACGCCACAGAAGAAGCGATCCTCCAGTGGCGAGAGCATGCTGAACACCTGGTAGCGCAGCGCTTCGGGCGGGAGCGCTGGTACGAGGCGTACGAGGTACGAATTGCCCGTGTGGAACGCTCGTACCGGTTCCAGCGGGGGTAGAAGCTCGTTGGGCCTTCTGGGTAACGGTTCGTAGCGTTCGTGATCAGGTCGTACGGCTGTGCTCGATGTGGAGGAGGACGAGGGCCGCCGCCACGATGTCGCCGATCTTCTGGGGACAGAGGCTGGCGTTGCGCAGGGGCCTTGAAGGTGGTCTTGAGTAGCGAGTTCCCGCGCTCCCTGATGGCCCGGATCCTGACCTCCGCACCCGACCGGTGTTCCATCGCCAGCGCGACTCCATCGAGACCCACCTCACCATCGTGTTCGCTGCACTCGCAATCAGCCGTCACCTCCAAGAACAAGGCGGCGTCTCGATCAAGAAGCTCGTCCGCACACTCCGGCTACTGCGCACGGTGCAGATCGACATCGGTGGGCACACCATCACCGCGCCGCCCGAGATCACCGACGAAGCACGAGACATCCTCCACCGGCTACCCGCCATCAACGCGCCCGGCACTAGCGACCGCCTTCGAGGAGTTGGGCATACCGCGATGGGCGGAACGAGCCCGGGCCGAAGCCGGCCGGGCGGGGCTGCACCCCACGATGATCACGCTCACGGCGACGAACCGTCGGCTCGCCGAACTCGTCGGATCAGGACACTCGAATCAAGGGACCGGCGCGGAACTCTTCATGTCCGACAACACCGTCGAAGCCTGGTGTACAAGGGTGGCATCTGCGTGCGGTGCACGGTCGGTGACCAGCTCACCGAGGCCTTCGCCGGCCCGGACGGGCGACTCAGCGAGCACGCGCCAGGTGGTCGACGCCATGACGGACCTCAGGTCGGTGTTCCTCCAGACTGCAGGCGCCGTTCCCTATCAGTGACGATGGCTGGGCAAACCCACGGCTGGTGCGCGGCTGCCCGATCCTGCATGGGTCGGGTATGACGCGATCCCGCGTGGAGGCACCGAACGTGACCTGGTCAGGCTACTTGGTTGGCGGTGGTCGTGATGCTGGATTCGTACTGTGCTGGGCTGAGATAGCCGAGCGTGCTGTGCCTGCGGCGGGTGTTGTACCAGCCCTCGATGTAGTCGAAGATCGCGCTGGTGGCGGCCTTGCGGGTCTGCCAGGTGTGGCGGTGGATCAGCTCGGTCTTCACGGTGGCGAAGAACGATTCAGCGACCGCGTCGTCCCAGCACTGGCCCTTGCGTCCGACCGAGAACCTCACGCCGAGATCGGTTGCCAGGTTGGCGTACTGGGTCGAGGTGTATTGGCAGCCGCGGATGCTCTCCTGTTTGTCAACGGTCGTTGGTCCTGCTCCTTCCGCCGATGATGGTGTGCCGGTTCTTGGCGCGGTCAAGGT
>DASRII010000214.1:0-7192 GCA_035650075.1 Micromonosporaceae bacterium
CGAACGCGGCAAACCCGCCAACCAGCGCACCGCCCCCGCCCGGCTCATCGAAGGAGCCATCACCACCGGCTGGCGACAAGCCCTCGCTGCCGATCGGGGACCTCCGTGTGGCTCGTCGCCATGCCTGGACTCGTACCCATCATCATGGTGCTCGGTCGGCGAATGACCGGGGTGGAGGGGTAGTCCGATGACGGCGTCGGGTCGAGAACGCACTGTTGGGGACGTGGCGCCTGGCAAAGCGCAGCCGCGGCGGATCGCGGCCGACGTGCCTCACAAATTCTCGTCAGACAGGCTTCGCATATGCAATATGCTCGTTGGAGCATTGCGAACATGACCGATGCCCAGATGCCTGCTCGCGTAACCCTGAAGGCCGGCGGGGTGTGCGCCGTCTTCGGCGCCGTCGCGTTCACCACGGCCCGTCTCCTGCACGGCGACACTCCGGCGGCAGACGCGGAGGCGGCGCTGGACTTCGTCGCTGCCCGCCCCACGTACGCGGCGGTTCACCTGTTCGCAGTCTTCGCCGCCGTACTCACGCTGGCCGGGCTCATCGCCCTGGCCGACTCTCTGACCCGACCGTCGGCACGGATGCTCGCCCGCGTCGCCGGGGCCAGCGCGCTGGTCGGCCTGGCGGTGTTCGCCGTCGAGAGCACCAGCGAGGGCCTGGCGCTGCCGGAACTTGCCGACGCCGCCGCACGGGCCACGCCCGGCGACCGGGCAGACCTGGTCCGGGCCGCGCAGGCGGTCGTCGCGGCCACGCACGGTCCCTCGCTGATCGCGATCGCGCTGCTGTTCGGCGTACCGCTGACACTGCTCGGCCGGGCGATGGTCCTGGACGCGTACCCTTCCTGGCTCGGCTGGGCCGGCGCCGTCGTCGGTGCCATTACGCTGATCGCGGCGGCCGGCCTGTTCCTGGCGCCGGCCCTGTTCCCCGGCGCGCTCCTCTACGGCGTCCTCGCCTCCCTGATCGTGCAGGCGTGGTGGCTGGCGACGGGCGTGCTGATGCTGCGCCGGCAGGCAATGCGCTGAGCGATCAGGCGGCGTCCAGGAGCCCCCATCCGGGGCAGGGACTCGAGCATGTTCGCGTCGTCCGTCAGCTCGAACGCATCGGCGATCGTGAGCCAGCGCAGTTCCGCCGGGGAGTTCTCCGGGGGCGCTCCCCGCAGGGAGTCGCGGTCGATAGCACGTGCCGGATGTCGCATGCTCGTGCGCGGGTTCCCCGGTTCGTTGGCATTGATGGGCACGATAACGACGTGGACGATCTCCCGATCCACAACTCCCTGAGTTTCGAAACGGCCTCTACGTCTGCCGGGTTGGCTACCCGAATGGCTCGCATTCGGTATGCGTACAACGGCTCATGTACTGATCGACAACGTCCCGCACCTGTCGGTGGATTTGCGTGTCGTGGATGGGGACTGTCTGAGATTTCGACACGGCCGGCAGGAGCTGCGGCTGCGCCGCGTCACCACTGGCGACGTCACCCACAACATATGGACATACAAAGGTGGGCAGCTCGAGGAGGCCGGGATCGCCCCGGATGGAGACGACGGTCGCCGATCGCGTACACCAAACAGTGCGTCAACTACCGGTTCAGCTTCGACGGATACCCGGTGAACGTGACCGTCGAACGCATAGCCGAGCTGGCCGACGATTACATGGAGGTGGAGACGGTGGTGGCCGACGGTGCCGACCGCGGGGCGGCCCGGGCGGTCATATCCGCGATATTCGATGCCGTGGGTTTCGGGGTCAACGACCTCGACCCACGTGCCACATCGATCTGGTCCGCGCGGCCCGCGCGGCCGCCGTTCGACAGCCTTAGGATTCTCGTGAAATGGTTTCGAACCGGCACCGCGCCGCGGCACCGCTGTGGTGTATCAGTCCACGTTGGACGGTCATGCCATCGCGGTCGCGGTGCGACGCTAGGGGAGCGCCTGCGGTAACTCATCCGTGGCCATCGCCGAGGCGAGCAGATGTCAGGATCTCGCGCCGCCGGGGTGAGGCACGCCCAGTTCGGCGCGAGGACTGGAATGTGGTCGAGGACGATGGGTTGCTCGACGCCTCCGACACTCTCGATGATGATCGCGTCGCGGATCCACTCGACACTGGCGTGGCCGCGGCGGATCGTTGGTCCGGGGCGGACCGCTTCGGTACGACACCGGCGGAGGAGCGAGCCGGGGAGTCCCTGGATCAGTTGCTCGCCGAGGAGGAGCCGGACGTTGATCTGTACGCCGAGTCCTTCGACGACGAGGATGAGTTGATCCGGCGCGGCTACGAGCGGGAGCCGCGTGCGGGCCGGCTGGTAGCCGACGACGAGGGCTTCGGGGAGGACGAGGAGGCGGAGTCGGTGGCGGGGCGGCGCTCAGGTCACCGGTCATGACGACGGGGCGGCACCACCCGCATCGAGATCGAACATCACGGCTGGGACCAGTTGGGGGTCAAGGGACTCGACCGCCGGCTGGCCGACGAAGGCGGCTGGCGCGGCCTGCTGCCCCATTACATCGAGGACTGTGGAGGACAGCATGAGCGACGCCATCGTCGTGCGTTACGAGACCACTGTGGACGCTGCCGCCGAGAACCAGCGGCTGGTGGAACGGGTCTACGCTGAGCTCGCCGAGGCTCGGCCGAGCGGAATCCGGTATTTGACGCTCCGGCTGGCCGACGGCGTCACCTTCGTCCATGTCGCGCTGCGCGACGGCGATGACAATCCGTTGGCGCGCGTCCGAGCGTTCGCCGAGTTCCAGGCCGGGCTGGCCGACCGGGTGGTCGGGCCGCCGCAGCCCAACGACGCGACGATTGTCGGTTCGTACGGGTTCTAATTAGTCCACTGTGGACCATCAGTGGGGACGATCATGGCCGTGCCTCAGATCTGACCGGCATCGAGCCGCCGGATCGCCCGCTTCATGGCAATCGCGATCGGACCGCGCTGGTCCGTGCCCTGCCACGCGAGTTGTGGAAGCATCGGATCGTCACCCCGGCTACACTGCTGGCCTGGCACCGTCGTTTGGTCGGCCGCCGTTGGACTTATCGACCTGGCCAGGACGCCCGCGGGCCCGGTGGCCCCCCGTATCCCTTGCCACCATGACTGTCGCACACCGCGCTGATCCCAAGGCGGTAGGCCCATTCACCCCCGAGAACCGCAGATCCGCAGATTCGCGAACGGGCACCCCACAAGCCGCGGATCGATATGGCAACCCCGCGGGCCATTTGCACCCCGACCAGGGATCCAGCCCCGTCAGTCTGGTCAGCCGGGTGCGGCGTTTGGTCATTCAGGAGCGTGAGTGGGACCAGTTGCGCAACGCTTCTTCTTGCCTGAGGCTCGGTCAGCCGAGTCGGGTGACCTCGACCGTGACGGCGAAATGCTTCGCTGCCGGGCCGGAGTAGATGCCGGACAGCGGCCGCACGTCGGCGTAGTCGCGGCCGCGGGCTAGCAGCACGTGTCGGCTGCCCACGTCGGCGAGGCTGGTCGGGTCGACCGCGACCCAGTCACCGGCCCAGAACTCCACCCAGGCGTGGCTCTCGCCTGCGGTTGTCTCCCCGACCTCGGCTTCCACTGTCGGGTGCAGGTAGCCGGAGACGTACCGCGCGGGCAGTCCGATCGCGCGCAGCAACGCTAGGGTGACGTGCGCGAAGTCCTGGCACACTCCCTTTCCGGCGGCGCGGGCCTCGGCCGAGGACGTGTGCACGTGCGTCGCGCCCCGCTCGTAGCGCAGCGTCTCGTGGGTCCACGCGGCGGCGCGTAGGCCGGCCTGCATCGGCGTCGACCCGGCACGCAGGGACCGCCCGACCTCGGCGAGCTCCGGCTCCGCCGGGACGTACGGCGACGCAGCGAGCAGCTCGGCGAATCGGTTCTGGACCGCCGCGTCGGCCAGGTCGGGCCAGCCGGCACCGACCGGCACGGGCCGCGGGCTGGCGGTCTCTACCGTCGATGTCGCCAGCACGACGAGCTCAGTGTGGGGGACGTGGATATCGAATGCGTCCACCGTTGTGCCCCAGTAGTCCAGGTAGCGCAGCGGCCGGACCGCGGGCGTGATATCGAGGGCAGTCTGCAGGGTACGCTGCCCGTCGAGGCTCGGCGGGGTTAGCCGCGCTTCGTTGTACGACGCTTGTACCGGTCCGGCATACCGGTAGCCGGTGCGGTGTCGGACCGCGATCCGCCAGCTCATCCCGCGGGCTCCTCGAGGTTCCATTGCAGGGGTGCGGTCCCGGCGAACAGTCGCCGCGTCACCTCTTCGCTGACCACCGACACGGTCCGCTGCAGTCCATGCAGGCGGTCGGGCAGGTCGTGGAGCAGGTTGGCGGCGGACAGGAACTCCAGGTCGGTGCGGGCCCGGCCGATCGCCCGGCGGGCGGGCTCGTCCAATGCGGATCGCCCGGAGTCCGGGTCGAGCCGGGCCAGCGCATCCTCTCCGGCGCAGAGGGCGTGGAAGACGGACCGGGGAAAGAGCCGGTCCAATAACAGGAACTCCAGTACCCGCGGAGCCTCGACTCCCTGCTGGTGGGTATACAGGTAGGCATCGTGGGCGGAACACGCTCGCAGGGCGGAGGTCCAGCCCTCGCTACCTCGCCCGGCGCCGATCCGGGCCGCGAGCAGGCGTGCGGTCATGTCCACCCGCTCCAGACTGCGGCCGAGGACGAGCGCGTCGTAACTCGCGTCCCTGCTCATGCTCGCCTCGGCGTAGCCGGCGAAGGTGGCCGCGCGCTCGCGGACATAGGAGAAGAACGGCGCAGGGCCGAAGTCGCGGGCGGCCGCCACCCGGGTCGGGAGGGCGTTGTGGGTGGAGTTCAGGCACTCCCAGATCTCGGCCGAGAGGGCTTCGCGCGCGCCGCGGGCGTTCTGCCGGGCCGCGACCAGTGCGCCGACGATCGAGGTGGGGGTGGTCTCGTCGTAGCCGAGCAGCTCCAGTAATGCCTGACTGTTCTGGTGTCGCCGTGCGGTCTCCTGCGGGACCCCCATCACGGTCAACAGGACGGAGCAGGCGCCCGCCTCGTCCACGCTCGGGTCTTCGAGCACCTCGTGGAAGTGCACATCCAGCAGCCGGGCGGTGTCTTCGGCCCGTTCGACGTACCGGCCGATCCAGAACAGCGCCTCGGCGACCCGACTCAGCATCGTCAGCCCTCTCACTGCTGCGGCTGGTCGCCGCGGGGACCGCGGTCGGGGACGGTGCCCTGCACCGCCCGCGCGGGGAACGCCAGCGGCTCGTCCAGTTCCGGCGGAGCTGGGGAGGGCGAATCTGCCGGCGCCCGCTGCGGCTGTGCGGTGAGCACCCAGGTGTCCTTGGATCCACCGCCCTGGCTGGAGTTGACGATGAGGCTTCCCTCCCGCAGCGCCACCCGGGTCAGTCCGCCGGGTAGCACCCGGATCTGCTCGCCGTCGTTGACCGCGAACGGCCGCAGGTCGATGTGTCGGGGTACCAGCCGGTCGCCTTGCTGCGCGGGCGAGGTCGACAGAAGCACCAGCTCCTGCGCGATCCACGCTCGCGGCTCGGCTAGCACCTGCGCTCGCACGGCGGCCAACTCGGCGTCGGAGGAATGCGGTCCGATGACGATGCCGCTGCCTCCGGAGCCCTCCACCGGCTTCACCACCAGCTGATCGAGCCGGGCCAGGCACTCCGACCGGACGTCCGGATCCTCGAGCCGGTAGGTCGTGACGTTGGGCAACAGCGGCCGCTCGCCGAGGTAGTACTCGATGAGCTCCGGGACGTAGGTGTACGTCAGCTTGTCGTCGGCGACGCCGTTGCCGATCGCGTTGGCGATCGTGACGTTGCCGACACGGGCTGCGTTCAGGATGCCCGGGCACCCCACGACGGAGTCGGGCCGGAAATGCACCGGGTCGAGGAAGTCGTCGTTGACGCGTCGGTAGACGACGTCCACCCGCTGCTCCCCCCCGATGCTGCGCATGTACAGGACGTGATCGCGGCAGAACAGGTCCCGGCCCTCGACCAGCTCGATACCCATCTTGCGGGCAAGGAAGGCGTGCTCGAAATAGGCCGCGTTGTGGACGCCAGGGGTGAGCAGCACCACCGTGGGCTGCTCGACACCGGCCGGCGCCGATCGCCGCAACGCGTCGAGTAGCCGCCCCGGGTAGGAGGCGACCGGTCGCACCCACTGCTCCAGAAACAGGCCAGGGAAGACGCGCGCCATGGTTCGCCGGTTCTCCACCACGTAGGACAAGCCGGACGGCACCCGCAGGTTGTCCTCGAGCACCCGCAGCACGCCCGCCTGGTCGCGGACGAGGTCGATCCCGGCGAGGTGGATCCGCACGCCCTTCGGCGGGCGGATGCCGTGCGCAGCCCGGCAGAAGCTGGCTGACGTGGTGACCAGCGAGCGCGGCACCACCCCGTCCCGGACCACCTCGGCCGGCCCGTAGACGTCGGCGAGAAACATCTCCAGCGCGCGTACCCGCTGCGCGACACCCTCCTCGACGAGCTTCCACTCGGCCGCCGGAATCAGCCGCGGGATCAGGTCGAGCGGGAAGATCCACTCCTTGCCGGCATGGGAGAAGGTGATGCCCTGGTCGCGGAAGCTGCGATCCCGGGCCGCCGCCCGCCGTGCCAGGTCCTCGCCAGTGAGCGCCTGCAGGGCGTCGTACAGCGCCCGCATGTGTGGGTGCGGCAGCCCGTCCGCCCCGAACATCTCGTCGTAGGCCGGGCCGCGCGGATACCCGTCGAGGAGCCCTCCCATGGGTGGATTCGTACCACCAATCTTTTGCCGCCACTAGCCGCACGCTCAGGAAGCAGTGACGGGCTAGCATGCGGAAATGGCAGCCGCGACACGGCAGGTCCGGGTGGGATGTGAGTTCCGGTACACCGCGGAGGTCGAGACCGCCGCGGTCTTCCAGGTCCAGCCGTCCGGGGCAGCCGTGACGACGGTACTCCGGCAGGGCTGGGAGATCCTGCCCGCCACCGACCGGCATGGTTACACCGACCTGTACGGCAACGACTGCCAACGACTCAGCCTGCCGGTGGGCGACACGACGCTGCGCTACGACGCCGTCGTGACGGTCCCCGACGCCACCGAGGACGTGGACCTCGACGCGGCCGAGGTGCCCGCCGCGCACCTGCCGGACGACGTGCTGCTCTACACACTACCCAGCCGGTATTGCCTACCCGACGTCCTCGGCGACGACGCGTGGCGGCTGTTCGGCAGCCAGAAGCCGGGCTACCGGCGGGTGCGGGCGATCTGCGACCACGTCCAC
>DASRII010000215.1:0-11619 GCA_035650075.1 Micromonosporaceae bacterium
GCTCAAACTCTTCGATGTGTGCGGTGAGGAGGCCGCGCAGGCGCACACGTACCTCAACCTCGGCCAGATAACCGAACGGCAGGGCGAGCACCGCCGCGCACTCGACTACTCCAGGCAGGCGCTTGCCCTGTTCCAGCGGGCCGGCGCGCGGGCCGGGCAGGCGTACACGCTCAATGCCGTTGGTTGGCAGGAGTCCCTGCTCGGGCAGCACCAGCGCGCGCTCGCGTCGTGTGAGGCGGCGCTGGCGCTGTTGCAGGAGGTGGACGACGTGCAGGGCCAAGCCGACACGTGGGACAGCCTCGGCTACGCCCATCACCAGCTCGGCAACCACCGCCGGGCGGTCGCGTGCTACGACCACGCTCTCGAGCTCTTCAGCCAGGTCAACGACTCGTACGCCGAAGCGGGCACGTACGTCAACATAGGCAACAGCTACCAGGCCCTCGGGGACACCGCGGCCACCCGTACGGCGTGGGGCCGTGCCATTGCCATCCTCGACAGGCTCGGGCACGCCGACGCCGAGCGGGTCCGCGCCGATCTCGACCTGCTCGATGCGACCGCTTAACGGAGAAGGAGCCGCGAGAGGGAGCGCTTGGCTAGACGTCGAATGGTGGGCCCTATGCCGCGATCGCGGATGGAGGATCATCACAGCGCCCCATGATGCAGTCCGCGTATGCTCACGCGGGTTTGCGCGACACGCCGATCTGACTGATCGTCGTGCTGGCGGCAACATCGTGGGTAGTGTCGCCCTTGTGATCATGATCATCTCTGTTGCCCTCGACGACGAGCTGGGTACAGACCTCAATGCCGCCGTCGGTGGCGGCAACCGCTCAGCGCTCGTGGCCGAGGCGATCCGCGAGTATCTGGACCGGCGTGCCGCCGCCGCCGCAAGCGCGTGGCATGCCTCCCTCACCGGGGAGGACGCCGCCGCGTTCGCCGACTTCAACGCCGCGTGGTAGCTCGGGGCGCAGCACCATCCTGCTACCGCTGCCGGAGAACCTTGCCGGTGGCGGCACCATAGACTTGTCGCATCAGGTTCGCGGACCCGTCGGCATTCGGACACCGACACGGTCGAGTATCAGCCGGTCTCGCCAGCCAGGTCGACCACGGTCTGCGCCGCCCTCTCGCGCTGTAGCAACCCAACAACCGTGCTAATTGCGGCAGATGAGGGCATGACGGCGCTAGCTGTCCACCGGAACGACTGTCAGACCAGGCAGTGGTGAGCGGCATGACCCTGCCCTATGATGGTCGCCGGCCTCGGCCGTAACCCGACGGCTTTCCGGTACGCGGCTCGGCCGTGCGGACTTGTCACCGGACTGCATCTGCGTTGCATCGACTCGTGGCGGACCGGATCGCCGGTCTACCCGCCGCCCAACTGGGTCACTGCGGCCCATCCCCATCACCGTGTGTTCGCCGGCCCATCGCGTGCGTCGGCCCGACAACCATGTCCAGGAGGAGCTGTCCCCATGCGGCGATACATCATCACCGGCGCGCCGGGCGCCGGTAAGACGACGATCCTGGCGGCGCTACGGGACCGCGGATACGCCGTGGTCGATGAGGCGGCGACCGACGTCAACGTCCGCCTGCAAGCCCTGGGCCGCGACGAGGCGTGGCGCGACCTGGAGTTTATCGACGCGATCACGCTCCTCCAGCGGGAGCGTCTGGAGCAGCCCGTACCGCCGGCGACCGCAGTCCAGGTCTTCGACCGGTCGCCGATCTGCACGCTCGCGCTGGCCCACTACCTCGGCCTGCCGGTAACACCGGTCCTGACGAGGGAGGTTGACCGCATGACCGCGGAGGGGCTCTACCAAGGTCAGGTCTTCTTCGTTCATCTACTCGGGTTCATCACGCCGACGGCGGTGCGCCGGATCAGCCTCGCGCAGTCGGTGACGTTCGAGCGTCTCCACGAGCAGGCGTACCGCAGTCACGGCTTTGAGCTGGTCGACGTACCCGCCGGAACCGTCGGGGAACGGGTGGAGCTCATCGACGGGTGCATCCGGTCCTGGACCGAGTAGTTCGCTCGCCCACCCGCCGTGGTCCTCGGCACGTCCGCTCATCGGCACGACCGGCGCGGGACCGCAGCCCTCGTCCGTGACGTTGCGTAGCGCGCGGTCGCGGCAGATGAGTGCGTCGCCACCTGATCTTGGGGGTAGCGCGACCCGAAAAGGTTCTCGCGGAGTCCGGAGACCTACGCCGATCCCCATGCACCACCGCTGCGCTTGATCGCTCGACCGCCACCGACGATACAGCTGAGACATAGATACTGGTAAACTCAGTGGGTGACAATTAAAGCTGGTTCACGCTGCCTCGCTGGCGTGCCGTTGTAGGAACTCGTCGATCGCGCGTCGGATCAGCCCAGAGCGTCCGCCCTTGTCGTTGCCGGCCAGCTCGTCGAGCCGCTGCACGGTGGCGGAGGGAAGCCGGACGCCGGTCACGATCATCGGTACCGTCTCAGGGCTGGGTGTGGGGCCGAGGTAGGGACCAACGGTGGCGTCGCGAAGCAGCTCTGAGATATCCCCGCCGCTGTCGAAGTAAGCCACCAGCTCGTCGCGGCTCATCATCCTGGGGTCACGGTGGACAGTCATCGAGTGCCCTCCATCAATTGCTTGGTCTCCTCGGGCGTCGCCGGGCGGGCGGCCAGGATTGCATAGCTGTTGACCTTGCCGACCGCTCGCACAGCACGACGACCGGGCGGTGTCGGCCAGGCCAGCGACGGCGAGCAGCAGCGTGCCGACCTGGTTGTCGATCCGCCGAGGGGAGTACAGGGCCTCAACGGTCTCGCGCTCGGTCACGCCGTGCCGTGCTGCGCTGGCCTTGCCCGCGTCCGTCCAGCCGTACTCCCGACCCGTCACCACGCGAGCGTACAACGCGTAAAACGCCACCGCCAGGAGCGCTGAGGGTGCGCTCGCTGCCCACGGGCGACCCGTGACCTCCCCGTGGTTCGCATGGCCGTGAAAGTACCCAGCCAACTCAGCCGGGCCCAAACATCTGTCGTGCCCACCTCATGTACCTGAGCTTCCTCTTCAACCTACGCTCCACGATCTTCGCGAGGAGAACCGCCGTCATCCGGTCGGAGCCATCGTGCGTGCGTGGAACTTTGTGGAGAGTGCTCTCCCGATTGACCCCGCAACGATGTCGCAAGCGATCAGATTCAAGAAGCTCCGCGAGGCCGGGTTGCTCAGCGATGACATGTACGGGGTCGCGAGTCGCCTTCGCACGCTGAGAGGCCAGGTTGTTCACGGCGGGGTTATTCCGAGCACGGCGGATGGCGACGAGTTCATCTCGGGAGCGTGGCGACTAGCGGCATCTCTCAGCGAGATTAGGGGACCATCATCCGAATAGGCCAATCGAAACATTCTCGGCTTCAGAGTAGGCGCTCGATTTATGCGGCCCGTATCGTCGCCCACATCGGGTCTCGCGCGGCGGAAGCTGTTGCGCGGGCCATTGCCGCTCCGCCCGACAACCCGCGGGGCGGCCACTGCCGGGCGTTCCGTCCGGTGGGTCCCACGTGGTGGGACGGCTCGCGGCGTACGCCTGCTGAAGTCTCGCTCCCCTGCCGACCGGGAACCCTCGGTCGGCAGGGCAACGTGTCGGCCGCCGCGTGGTGGTCATCGCTGGGCAGTGCCGTGTTCAGCTTCACGTTCGGCGTCCGGCTGCCCGGTCCGGAAGAGTAGCGGCATGGTGCAGGACCTCGACATTGCTCGCTGGCGGTTGCGTACCCAGCATCTGGTCTCACCCCACGCCGTGTCGGCGCGCGAGGTGGTCGGTTCGCTGCTGGCCGTCCAGGCAGAGAACCCCAGCCAGGCGGCTTGGGCAGTGGCCTCGCGCACGCAGCGCCCGGACCAGGCCGATCTGGCGACCGTCCTCAACAACGGGGCCGTCCTGCGTACGCACGTGCTGCGGCCGACGTGGCACTTCGTGCGGGCGGAGGACATCGGCTGGCTGCTCGACCTGACCGGTCCCCGCGTACGTCGGGTCACCGGCCAGCAGCTACGCACCGTCCACGGCCTCGATGAGCACGCCATCGACCAGGCGGTCGCCGCCGTCATGCAGGCGCTGGCCAGCCGGGGGCACCTCACCCGCACACAGCTGGCTGACGAGCTGCGCGAGCGCGGTACGCCAGGTGGCGGGCAGATGCTGATGATCCTGCTGGCCCACGCCGAGCTGGCCGGGCTGGTCTGCAGCGGAGGAGCCGTCAACGGCGAGCACACCTACGCGCTCATGAGCGAGCGCGTGCCGGCCTCACGCCGGCTCGACCGGACCGAGGCCCTGGCCGAGCTCGCCCTGCGCTACTTCACCGGGCATGGCCCGGCGACCGAGCGGGACCTCGCCTACTGGGCCACGCTGACCCTCACCGACGTACGCACCGGCCTGCAGCAGGTACGTGACCAGCTCGGCTCGTTCCACCACGACGGGCGTACCTTCTGGCACGCCCCCGGGGATGCCCCCGGCGGCCCGCAGGAGCCCGCCGGCCATCTCCTCCAGGTCCTCGATGAGATGTACCGCGGCTACCAGGACTCCCGCTGGGTGCTCGACGCCGCCGGCGACGTACCGCGCACGCGGGAGACGGCGATCGGGATGGCCCTGGTCGACGCACAGCTCCTCGCCGCTATGCGGCGCACCATCGCCAGTGACTATGTGCAGTTCGACCTGCGGCCATACCGACCCCTGACACCCTCGCAGGTCGACGCCCTCGACCAGGCCGCCCGACGGTACGGCGAGTACCTGCAGCTCAAGACCAGACTCAGGCTGCCATGACCGCCCTCGGTCCTCCGCCAGCGGGATGGACCTGTCTCCGGTGCTCTCCTCGCTCGCACCAGCGCCAATCCGGACGTACTCCGTCCGCAAGTCGTTCTACCCTGCAGCCGTGACCGAAGCCGAGGCGACCGTAAGCCAGCACCCGATCAGACCACCGGTCCGCACCGTCATCGAACGCGGTCCCAAGGGGAAGCGGTCGGTCGCCTTCGGCCTCGACTGGCCGGGGTGGAGCCGGGGCGCAAGGAGCGCCGAGCTCGCCCTGGAGACGCTCGAGTCCTACCGGGAGCGCTACCGGCCGGTCGCAGGTCTCGCCGGGATGGCACACGAGCTCAACGTCGCCGGGCCCCTCGATGTCGTGGAGGACAGGGTCGGAACTGGTTCGACCGACTTCTGGGGCATCTCCTTCTCACCCTGTGCGACCGAGGAGGACCCCATGGGCGAGGCGGAGCTCGAGCGCGGGATCACGCTGTTGCGGGCCTGCTGGGCGTTCTTCGACGGCGTCGCGGCGCGGGTCTCGCCGCAGATGCGCAAGGGCCCGCGCGGCGGAGGGCGCGACCGCGACCAGATCATCCGCCACACGATCCGTACCGAAAGCGAGGACTTCGCCAAGCAGGTCGGGTTGCGGAACCCGGAGGGTGCGGCGCTCACCCCGGATGGGCTGCGGCAGCATCGGGAGTCCTACATCGCCGCGATGCGCGCGTACAACACCGGGGAGGTCAAGCGGCGCATGCGGTCGTGGACGCTGGCATTCCTCATCCGGCACTCTGCGTACCACACACTCGACCATGCCTGGGAGATGGAGGACAAGGACCTGACGGCGTAGCCGGGGCACCTCGCGACGCATGCCGGTGAGGTCCGCACGTCCACTGTGGAGCTGGTCAGTCCAGCCGGCGGACGAGGACCAGTCGGGGCCGGGTCAGCAGCGTTGTCGCCACCGCTGCGAGCGCCGGGCGGCCAACAGCGTGATGGCCAACGGCAGCCATGGCACATGCCGCTCCAGACCCTTGCGGAACGTGGCCATCCCCGCCGCCAGGGCGATGCCGCCGATCATGTCCGGCAGCCGCGCGGTTCCGCCAGCAGCTGCGCCTCCTGCTCGATGAGCGGGGCGGCTTTGGCGATGGGGCGGTCGAAGTAGCTGATCTGCACGCGGAGCACGGTGCCCTTCTTCTGCGCGCGCCAGATAGCGACGATCTCGGTTAGATCGGCCGGCGATCAACCCGCAACGGCGGCAGAGTCGTACGGTCCGGCTTCGAGGACCATGCCCTCGTCGGCCCGGAAGGCGACGCGCGTGGGGGGATGGCCCGCTCGATGCGGCAGCACTCGTGGCCGTCGGGCTCGGGCAGCCTCACATCCGGGATCTCAGCACGTCGAACTCGCAGCCTGGCGAGGACGGGTCGAAGCCGTGCTCGACCAGCCAGCGACCCGCCACCAGGCTTCGCCACGACCACCATGCGCGGATCACGTCGAGATCGACGTCGATGCCGTAGCCGGCGACGACGTCGTCAAGGTGCTCCTCGTGTCCGAGCGTCAGGACGGCGAGGTCGTACAGGGCATCGCCCTGGGCCGCCTCGGACCAGTCGATCACGCCGGTGATCTTGTCACCGTCGACGAAGACGTGGGTGACCTGCAGGTCGCCGTGTATGAACACCGGTTTCCACGGCCGGAGCGCAGCCTCGGCAACCTGGCGGTTGCGGGTGACCAGGTCGATGGGGAGGACGCCGTTCGTGACGAGCCACTCGCATTCGCCGTCGAGGCGCGATTCGATCTCGTCGATGCGCCGACCGGGCCACGGCGGCAACGGCGCGTCGTGCAGCATCCGTACGGCCGCACCCGCCGCGGCCCACGCCGCCGACGACGCGGTCGACGGCTCGCCGAGGCGGCCGAGTGCCGTGCCGGGGAGGGCGGCGAGCGCGAGTACGGGCGGCTTGCGCCACAGGACCTCCGGAGTCGGGACCGGCGCCATAGCCATCGCCTCGACCTCGACGTCGGTGCGCGTCTGATCAGCGTCGATCTTCAGGAACACGTCGCCGACGCGCAGGGTCGCGCGCTCGTTATGGGCGACGACGACCTCGACCTCCACGTCGGCCATTATCACGGGACGATCACCCGCGTCGCCAAGAGTTATCGCGTGCTACTGCGCGGCTGACCGCGTCCCCCGGCTTGGCGGCCTCGTGCACGACACCGACCGCTGACGGTCGAGCACTGCCTACCTCGGTCCGCCGAGCCTCGGCACGCGGATCGTGAAGTCCAGGCGGCCGGGTCGGCGGGCGGCAGCGAGAACGACGGCAGGGCGTCGTCGCTGCCGTAGCCGAGCGCGCTGACCGGCTCGCCGGGGCGCGTGTAGTCCGCGGCGACGACCCCGGGACTGCGCAGCCGGAGGGCGCCGCCGAAGGCGAGGTCGTAGTGGTAGAGGACGCCGGGCCGCAGCCGCGGTGCCTGGGCGGTCGCGGGGCGCGCCGTGACCGCGACCAGGTGGCAGCCGGGCCCGAGCTGGGCGGTCTCCCGCGCGCCGGTGAGCACGGTGTCTCCCGCCGCGTCGAGGACGAGCAGGGTGACCTGCTGGTGGGTCTTGACGGCGACCCAGACGGTCACCAGGTCTGGCTGCACCCGGCGCAGGACCGGACCGGCGAGGACGAGCGGCAGGCTCGCCCACCGCTCGCTCAGCGGGGTCCAGGGCATGCAGTGCCCTCCCAAGGACGGGGCCCTGCGGTCAGCAGACCTGCCGGAAGGGCCTACCACGGGCCGGGTAGCTCGACAGCCACCATGTCGCAGCCAGCGCCAGAACACAACCGGATGTACGTCCGGAGCTGTCCCGGGGAGCGGCGCCGGCATCGCCCTTCGGATGCTGCACCATGTCGGGGTGAGCACGTCGCCTGCCGCCGCCGGCCCCGCCCGCCCGGGGCCGGCAGGTCCGGGGCCGGCAGGTCCGGGGCCGACGGGGCACGGTGTGGTGCTGGAGGCGGTGCTGGAGCGCATCACCTACGCCAACGACGAGACCGGCTACACCATCGCCCGCGTGGCCACCGACCGCTCCGGCAACGACCTGCTGACCGTGGTCGGCTCCCTGCTCGGCGTCCAGCCCGGCGAGAGCCTGCGCCTGGTCGGCCGGTGGGGCTCGCACCCCAGGTACGGGCGCCAGTTCGAGGTGCACTCGTTCACCACCGTGCTGCCCGCAACCGTCCAGGGCATCGAGCGCTATCTCGGCTCTGGGCTGATCAAGGGGATCGGGCCGCGGATGGCGGCCCGCATCGTCGCCCACTTCGGCGCGGACACCCTGCGGGTCATCGAGGAGGAGCCGGCCCGGCTGGTCGAGGTGGACGGCCTCGGCCCCAAGCGCACCGCGATGATCGGCACCGCGTGGGAGGAGCAGAAGGCCATCAAGGAGGTGATGGTCTTCCTCCAGGGCGTCGGCGTCTCCACCTCCCTGGCCGTGCGCATCTACAAGAAGTACGGCGACGCGTCGATCTCGGTGGTGCGCAACGAGCCGTACCGGCTCGCCGCCGACGTGTGGGGCATCGGCTTCCGCACGGCCGACGCCATCGCCCGGGCCATCGGCATCCCGCCGGACAGCCCGCAGCGGGTGCAGGCCGGCATCCAGTACACCCTGTCCGAGGCGACCGACAACGGGCACTGCTACCTGCCCGAGCCGAACCTGGTCAGCGGCGCCGCCGAGATCCTCGCCGTCCCCGCCGACCTGGTGCGGACCTGCCTGGACGACCTCGCCATGACCGGCGGCGTGGTCCGCGAGCCGGTGCCCAACCCCAGCACCGAGGGCGGCACCATCCCGGCGGTGTACCTGGTGCCGTTCCACCGCGCCGAGACGGCGCTCGCCGGCAGCCTCGCCCGGCTGCGCGACGCCGCCGTCGACCGGCTGCCCGCCTTCGCGGACGTGGACTGGGCCAAGGCCCTGGCCTGGCTGCGCACCCGTACCGACGCCGACCTCGCCCCAGAGCAGGAGCAGGCGGTACGGCTCGCGCTCACCTCGCGGGTCGCGGTGCTGACCGGCGGGCCGGGCTGTGGCAAGTCGTTCACGGTCCGGTCGGTGATCACCCTGGCGGCGGCGAAGCGCGCGAAGATCGTCCTCGCCGCGCCGACCGGCCGGGCCGCGAAGCGGCTGGCCGAGCTCTCCGGGCAGCCGGCCACCACCGTGCACCGGCTGCTCCAGCTGCGCCCGGGCGGGGACGCGTCCTTCGACCGGGACAACCCGCTCGACGCCGACCTGGTCGTGGTCGACGAGGCGAGCATGCTCGACGTGCTCCTCGCCAACAAGCTGGTCAAGGCCGTGGCGCCCGGCGCGCACCTGCTGCTCGTCGGCGACGTCGACCAGCTGCCGTCGGTCGGCGCCGGCGAGGTGCTGCGCGACGTGCTCGCCGCGCAGGCCATCCCCCGGGTACGGCTGACCCGGATCTTCCGGCAGGCGAGCCGGTCCGGCGTCGTGGTCAACGCCCACCGCATCAACGCCGGGCAGGCTCCCGCGTTCGGCGAGTACCCGGACTTCTTCCTGTTCCCGGTCGAGGAGCCGGAGGCGACCGCGGAGATGGTGGTGGATGTCGTCGCGCGGCGGATACCGCGCCGGTTCGGCGTGCAGCCGCGCGACATCCAGGTGCTCACCCCGATGCACCGCGGTCCGGCCGGCGCCGGCAACCTCAACACGCTGCTGCAGGAGGCCATCGCGCCGTACCGGGAGGGCGCGCCAGAGCGCCGGCAGGGCGCCCGGGTGTTCCGGGTCGGCGACAAGGTCATCCAGATCCGCAACAACTACGAGAAGGGCGTGGCCGGGGTGTTCAACGGCACCGTCGGTGTGGTCACCGCCCTGTCCACCGTCGAGCAGCAGCTGACCGTACGCACCGACGAGGACGAGACCATCGAGTACGACTTCGACGAGCTCGACGAGCTGCAACATGCGTACGCCATCACCGTGCACCGCTCGCAGGGCAGCGAGTACCCGGCCGTGGTCGTCCCGCTGACCATGAGCTCGTACACGCTGTTGCAGCGCAACCTGCTCTACACCGCGGTCACCCGGGCCAAGCGGCTGGTCGTCCTCGTCGGCAGCCGCAAGGCGCTGGCCGTCGCGGTCCGTACCGCCGGCACCGGGCGCCGCCACACCGCGCTCACCCACCGCATCGAGGAGCCCTCGCCCGCCCGCCGCCCGTGACCACGTGATCATCCAGTGTGGTCGGACAGCCACTCCTCCACGCGTCTGGCGGTGGTCGGGGCGTGCTCCTCCATGATCGTGAAGTGGTCGCCCGGCACGTCCACGACCGCATCGGCAAGCCTCCAGCAGGACCGCCAGTCGTACGCCCTGGTCCACGGCACCAGCGGCTGCGACGCCCGTACGAGCAGCGTGGGCGCGGCTATCTTCTGCGGCGTCCAGTCGAAGCCGTTGTAGCGGCCCATCGCGGTGAGCCACGCGTCAGTGCGCGAGTAGCCCATCGCCTCGTGCTTGCGCAGCACGCCGCTGGCGAGAGCCGGCCGGAGGTCGCCGATCACCTCGTCCTGGTCGGGCCCGTAGGTGTCGATGAGCACCAGCGCGACCGGCGCGGTGCCGCGGCTCTCCAGGTGGGCCGCTAGCGCGTGCGCGACCAGGCCGCCGGAGGAGCAGCCGACCAGCACAAAGGGTGCCCCGTCGACGGACCGCTCGACGGTCTCGGCGTGCACCGCCACCACCGCACCGGTGGAGGCGGGCAGGAGCTGCCCATCGGTGAAGCCGGGCGGCTGGAGCACGGACAGGTCGCGGCGGCCCCGGAACGGCGCGGCAAACCGCGCGTACTGGTGGGCGCCGGGCTGCCCGACGAAACCCGGGACGCAGACCAGCCCAGGCCGCGCGCCTCCCACACCGCGGCGAGCTCCAGGACGGCGGCCTCGTCACCGGAGACACCACCGCGGCCGGCCCGTTCACCGCCGCGATGCTGGCACGCTCCTGCCAGCCGTCGAGCTGGGTACGAATCTCGTCCTCGGTGGCGGCGACCGAGACCATCGCTCCCCCGGCGGGGAGTGCCTGCATGAGGCGGCCCCGCGCGGCGGTGAGCGCGCACGCGTCAGCTCCGGATGGTCGGCGAGGTGGGCGCGCAGCCGCTGGGCCTGAGCCTGGAGCGCCTCGCCGCTCCTGCCCGAGGGCACGCAGGGCAGCACAGCGACGCCGGCCTGGACCGGCGTGGGGCGGGCAGTCCCGGCCGGCACCGACACCGTCGCCGACCCATGCCCCGACGCCGACCCGCGACTCGACGCCGGCGCCGGCCCGTCCTGGTCCCGTGGCTCGTGCCCGGAGAGCACAACGTGGCAGTTTGTTCCGCCCATGCCGAACGAGCTGACGCCGGCCACGAGCGTCCCGCCGGGGCGTACCCACGGGTTGAGCGTGGTCTGCACCCCCAGGTTGAGCTCTGCCAGGGGGATCTGCGGGTGCGGGGTCGTGAAGTTGAGGCTGGGCACCAGCTCCCGGTGCTTCAGGCACAGCACGACCTTGAGCAGCCGGCCACGCCGGCCGCGCCCTCCAGGTGGCCTATGTTGGTCTTGACCGAGCCCACCAGCAATGGGTCATCGGCGCAGCGGCCGTCACCGAGCGCCGAGCCGAGCGCGGCGGCCTCGACCGGGTCGCCCACCCTGGTCCCGGTCCCGTGCAGCTCCACGTACTGGACCTCGGCCGGGTCCACGCCCGAGCGCTCCTAGGCCAGCCGCAGCACCTCCTCCTGCGCCGCCAGGCTGGGCGCCGTCAGGCTCTCGCTCGCCCCGTCGTTGTTGACCGCGCTGCCGCTGCTGGGGGTCGACCGCGACGGCCTCGCGCGGCGAGATCCCGAAGAAGGCGGGGTCGAACTCGTCGACCTGGTCGAGGAAGGCACCCCGTCGCACGCTCTCCCTGGCGCTGGC
>DASRII010000216.1:0-64999 GCA_035650075.1 Micromonosporaceae bacterium
CGACCTGGGCGCCGTTCCGGACGGTGTACCTGTCGTACCTGATGCGCGCGCTGCCGGCGGTGGCCCGGCGGGTAGCCAGCAACCCGGATGCGTACGTCTACCTGGCCGAGTCGATCCGGGCCTGGCCGGACCAGGCGGCCCTCGCGCGCCGGATCGCCGACGCCGGCTGGGAACAGGTGAGCTGGCGCAACCTCACCGGCGGCGTCGTTGCCCTGCACAGAGCTATCCGATCCGCGTAATTTGCCGCTCTTGCCGGTATCGCTCCCCTATCCTCCTCGTGAGGGGGAACCATGGCTGAGCGGTTCGCAGCGGTCGATCTCGATCGTGCGGTAGCCGAGTGCGCCACGCGCTATCTCGGTACGTGCGAAGGCAGCAGGAACGGCGAAGGGCCCGCGACCCAGGAGCTGGCGGACCAGTTGCGCTCGCTCGTAGCGCGCAACCCGCAACTGGCCCGCAGCATCGTCGAGCAACTCGCGCGCAGCATCGACACCGCGCTCGGTGGCGCGTACACCGGCCACCTCGACCAGCTGTACGGGGTCGCGATCAGCGCCCTGCACCTCGACGAGGTACCGGCGATGGGCTTCCCGCTGGGCGGCGGGTACGGCAGCCCGCCCGTCAGGGTGTCGGAGCTGGAGGCGCACGCCCGGGCGGGCACGATGGAGGCATGGCAAAGCTGATCTATACCGGCCTCCAGTCGCTCGACGGTTACGTGGCGGACCCCAGCGGCGACTTCACCTGGGCCGCACCCGACGAAGAGGTGCACGCGTTCGTCAACGACCTGTCCCGTCAGGTCGGCACCCACCTTCTCGGGCGGCGGATGTACGAGGTGCTGCGTGTCTGGGACGACATGGGCTCCGACGAGCCGGTGATCCGGGACTTCGCGGAGATCTGGCGGTCCACGGACAAGGTCGTGTACTCCACGTCGCTCGATGAGGTCTCGACCGCGCGGACGCGGCTGGAGCGCACCTTCGACCCGGAAGCCGTACGGCAGTGGAAGGCGGAATCCGAGCGGGATCTGTCGGTGGGCGGCCCACACCTCGCGGCGCAGGCCGTGGACGCCGGGTTGGTGGACGAGTACCACCTGTTCCTGTCGCCCGTCATCGTGGGCGGCGGCAACGCGTACCTCCCCGGTGGGGTGCGACGGGACCTCGAACTGCTCGACGAGCGTCGATTCGGCAACGGTGTCGTGCACCTGCGTTATGGCGCCAGGTAAGCCGAAACGGTCGGTTAGGGTCACCTAAGTCGACAGGGGTCACCACAGCGGTTCTAGACTGCTGGCCGGACCGCTTGTGAAGACTTTCACGAGCGTTAAGGGTGCGGGGAGGTGGCCCGTGACGCAGATCCAGCAAGACGCCGACGTCATCGTCGTCGGGGCCGGACCGGGCGGCTCGGCCGCCGCGTACCACCTGGCGCAGCAAGGCGCTCGCGTGCTGCTGCTGGAGAAGGCCGAGTTCCCGCGCGAGAAAGTGTGCGGGGACGGCCTGACGCCGCGCGCGGTCAAGCAACTGGTCCGGATGGGCGTCGACCTCGACGGCCCGGGCTGGTTGCGGAACAAGGGTCTGCGCATCATCGGCGGCGGCATCCGCATGGAGCTGGACTGGCCGGACCTGGCTACCTATCCCAACTACGGGCTCACGAGGACGAGGCTCGACTTCGACGACCTGCTCGCCAAGCAGGCGGTCAAGGCCGGGGCCGAGTTGCGGACGAGCCACACGGTGACCGGGCCGGTGCTCGACGCTTCCACGGGCCGGGTCGCCGGCGTCGAAGCGGAGGTCGGGCCGGAGAAGAAGCCGGAGACGTTCCGGGCGCCGCTGATCCTGGCCGCCGACGGGGTGTCCGGGCGGTTTCCCATCACGCTCGGCCTGAACAAGCGCGAGGACCGGCCGATCGGCGTCGCGGTCCGGCAGTACTACCGGTCACCCGCGCGGCACGACGACGAGTACCTCGAGTCGTGGCTCGAGCTGCGTACCCGCGACGGTGGCGACGCGATGCTGCCGGGGTACGGCTGGATCTTCGGTATGGGCGACGGGCGGGTGAACGTCGGCCTCGGCGTGCTGAACTCCTCGGTCGCCTTCGGCAAGACGAACTACAAGAAGATGCTCCTCGACTGGCTGGCCGGTACCCCCGACGACTGGGGGATGAACGACCCGGCCAATGCCGACGGCCCGATCCTGGGCGCCGCGCTGCCGATGGGCTTCAACCGGGTACCGCACTACACCCGCGGGGTAATGCTCGTCGGTGACTGCGGTGGCATGGTCAACCCCTTCAACGGCGAAGGGATCGCGTACGCGATGGAGTCCGGCGAACTGGCCGCCGACATCGCGATGCAGGCGCTCGCACGGCCGGCCGGTCCCGAGCGCGAACGTGCGCTACTGCACTACCCGGCCGAGTTGAAGACCCGCTACGGCGGGTACTACCGGCTCGGCGGGGTGTTCGTGAAGCTCATCGGGAAGCCACGTTTGATCAGAGCGGCTACCCAGCACGGTCTACCGCACCCGACGCTCATGCGGTTCGTCTTCAAGCTGCTGGCGAACCTCACCGACCCGCGGGGTGGAGATGCGATGGACCGGATCATCAATGCGCTGACCAGGGTGGCTCCCGCGGTCTAATAGGGTGAACCCGTAGAAATCGCTGAGAGGAGAACATGTCGCTCTCGCCGTACGTCCCGATCGTGGCGCTGTTCGGTGTCGCCGCGCTGTTCGCGCTGTTCTCCGTGGCGATCGCGCCCATCGTCGGCCCGCGCCGGTTCAACCGGGCCAAGCTCGAAGCGTACGAGTGCGGCATCGAGCCGACGCCCCAGCCGGTGGGTGGAGGCCGGTTCCCGGTCAAGTTCTACCTGACCGCGATGCTCTTCATCATCTTCGACATCGAGATCATCTTCCTGTACCCGTGGGCCGTGTCGTTCAACATGCTCGGCCTGTTCGGGTTCGTCGAGATGGTTCTCTTCATCGGCACGGTCTTCATCGCGTACGCCTATGTCTGGCGACGCGGGGGCCTGAACTGGGACTGAGGGTCATGGGTATCGAGGAGAAGGTCCCGACCGGCATCCTGCTCACCACCGTCGAGAAGCTGGTGAACTGGTCGCGGAAGTCGAGCTTCTGGCCGGCCACGTTCGGCCTCGCGTGCTGCGCCATCGAGATGATGGCGACCGGCGCCGCGCGGTACGACCTCGGCCGCTGGGGCATGGAGGTGTTCCGGGCTTCTCCCCGGCAGGCGGACCTGATGATCGTCGCCGGTCGGGTGAGCCAGAAGATGGCCCCGGTGCTGCGGCAGATCTACGACCAGATGCCCGACCCCAAGTGGGTGCTGTCGATGGGCGTATGCGCCAGCAGCGGCGGCATGTTCAACAACTACGCGATCGTGCAGGGCGTCGACCACGTTGTGCCGGTCGACATGTACCTGCCCGGGTGTCCGCCGCGACCAGAGATGCTGATCGATGCGATACTCAAGCTGCGCGAGAAGATCATGGCGGAGCCGCTCGGCGACCGGCGCCGCAAGATGATCGCCGCGCAGGAGGAGAAGCATGGCAAGCCGGTCGTCGCGCCGGGGTCGATGCCGTCGAGCTACGTGTACGACAAGGCGCGCCGGGCCGAGTGGGAGCAGGCGGTCCGGGAAGGGCGCGAGGAGCAGCTGCGAATCGAGAACTGGATGCGCCGCAATGACTGACTCACCCGTACCCACTCCACCGATCGGCGCCACCTCCGGCGCGCCGGCCGAGTTCCCACCGGCCAGCCCGGCCGGGCGCGGCATGTTCGGCATCGCGGGCAGTGGGGACACCTCCGGCTTCGGCGGCTTGGTCCGGCGGAGGCCCGCGGCGGTGGACACCCCGCGGCCGTACGGCGAATGGTTCGACGAGGTCGTCGACGCGCTGGAGGAGGCGTACCCCGGGTTCGACGACGCGATCGAGCGGGTCGTGGTGGACCGCGGCGAACTGACCCTCCACATCAGACCCGAGCGGATCGCCGAGGTCTGCCAGATTCTGCGGGACGACGAGGCATTGCGCTTCGAATTCTGCTCGTCAGTGTCCGGTGTGGACTATCTCGGCGAGCCGGACGGGCGCCGGCTGCACGCCGTCTACCACCTCGTGTCGCTGACCTACCGCCGGCGTATCCGGCTCGAGGCGGCGGTGACCGCGGAGAAGCCGCACGTGCCGAGTGTCACGTCGGTCTACCCGACCGCGGACTGGCAGGAGCGCGAGGCGTACGACATGTTCGGCATCATCTTCGACGGCCACCCGAACCTGACCCGGATCCTCATGCCGGACGACTGGGAGGGGTTCCCGCAGCGCAAGGACTACCCGCTCGGGGGCGTACCGGTCGAGTACAAGGGCGCCGAGATACCACCGCCGGATCAGCGGAGGTCGTACCAATGACGAGTTATGCCGAAGCCAGGGAGACGACCGAAGGTCGCGTGTTCACGGTCACGGGCGGCGACTGGGACACCGTCGTCAGTGGACACGACCCGCTGTCCGAGGAACGGATCGTGGTCAACCTCGGCCCGCAGCACCCGTCGACGCACGGCGTACTCCGGCTGATCCTCGAGCTCGAGGGTGAGACGGTCACCGAGGTGCGGACCGTCGTCGGGTACCTGCACACCGGCATCGAGAAGAACCTCGAGTACCGCAACTGGACGCAGGGCACGACGTTCGTCACGCGCATGGACTACCTCGCGCCGATGTTCAACGAGGCCGGGTACTGCCTCGCGGTCGAGAAGTTGCTCGGTATCTCCGACGAGGTGCCGAAGCGGGCCAACACGATCCGCGTACTGATGATGGAGCTGAACCGGATCTCCTCGCACCTGGTCTGGCTGGCCACGACCGGCCTGGAACTCGGCGCGCTGTCGATGATGCTGTACGGCTTCCGCGAGCGGGAGTTCATCCTCGACATCTTCGAGCTGACGTCCGGACTACGGATGAACCACGCGTACATCCGGCCGGGCGGCGTCTCGCAGGATCTGCCCGACGAGGCGGTGAAACGGATCCGCGAGTTCCTCGGCTTCATGCCCAAGCGGCTGAAGGAGTACGAGAACCTGCTCTCCGGCCAGCCGATCTGGCAGCAGCGCACGAAGGGCGTGGCGGTACTGGACGTGACCGGTTGCCTGGCGCTCGGCGTCACCGGCCCGGTGCTGCGGTCCGCCGGACTGCCATGGGACCTGCGCAAGACGATGCCGTACTGCGGCTACGAGACGTACGAGTTCGACGTGCCGACGCGGACCGAGGGCGACGTGTACGCGCGGTACCAGGTGCGCCTGGATGAGATGCGGGAATCCCTGAAGATCGTCGAGCAGGCGCTCGACCGGCTCGAGCCCGGCCCGGTGATGGTGGCCAACCGGAAGATCGCCTGGCCGGCGCAGCTGGCTATCGGTACCGACGGCCTCGGCAACTCGCTCGAGCACATCGCGAAGATCATGGGTCAGTCCATGGAGGCGCTGATCCACCACTTCAAGCTCGTCACCGAGGGCTTCCGGGTACCGCCCGGCCAGGTGTACGTGGCGATCGAGGCGCCACGGGGCGAGTTGGGCGTGCACGCGGTCAGCGACGGGGGGACCCGGCCGTACCGCGTGCACTACCGCGAGCCGAGCTTCGTGAACCTGCAGGCGATCCCGGCGATCGCGGAGGGCGGTCTGCTCGCCGACGTCATCGCCGGCGGTGCGTCGCTGGACCCGGTGATGGGTGGGTGTGACAGGTAATGGCGTTGGGTGAGTCCACAGTGGAACGCGCGCGCGAGATCATCGCGCGCTACCCGCAGGGGAAGGAGCGCTCGGCGCTGCTCCCGCTGCTGCACCTCGTGCAGGCCGAGGAGGGGTACATCACCACGGCCGGCGTCGAGTTCTGCGCCGACCAGCTCGGCCTGACCAAGGCGCAGGTCGGTGCGGTGGCGACGTTCTACACGATGTACAAGCGCCGGCCGGCCGGTGACTGGCTGGTCAGCGTCTGCACGAACACGATGTGCAACGTCCTCGGTGGACAGCAGGTATACGACCGGCTGTCCGAGTACCTGGGTGTCGGGCACGAGGAGACGACCGCTGACGGCACGATCACCCTGGAGCACGCCGAGTGCCTGGCGGCGTGCGACTACGGCCCGGTGCTGACGGTCAACTACGAGTTCTTCGACTTCGTCACGCCCGACGCCGCGGAGTCCATTGTGGACGGTCTGCGGAACGGTGCGCTCCCGAGGCCCAGCCGGGGGGCCCGGCTGTGCGCGTTGCGGGAGATGTCGATGCAGTTGGCCGGCCTGGTGGAGGGACGCGAGGCCGGCGTCGAGGACGGTGCCGCGGGCGAGTCCACGTTGCGCGGCAACCGGCTGGCCGAGGAGTACGGGATCAGCGTGCCGGGCTACAACCCTGATACGCCCATCCCCAGTGGAAAGGCGACGTGATGACCGAGCCGCTTGCGCGAGGTCCAGTGTTATGTCATGACGGCGCCGACCGAAGGGAGGCGCGGTCATGACCGCTCCTTCCAAGGAGGTCCTGGCCAAGCTCACGCCGGTACTGACCAAGCGATGGCTGTCGCCGGACGCCTGGCGACTGTCGGTCTACGAGCAGCTGGACGGGTACGCGGCGCTGCGCAAGGCGCTGAAGGCGCACCAGGACGACCTCATCGCGCTCATCAAGGACTCCGGCCTGCGCGGACGAGGGGGAGCCGGCTTCCCCACCGGGCTCAAGTGGGGCTTCATTCCGCAGAACGACGGCAAGCCGCACTACCTCGTGGTCAACGCCGACGAAGGGGAGCCCGGTACCTGCAAGGACCTGCCGCTGATGATGCACGACCCGCACTCGTTGCTCGAGGGCATCGTGATCGCGGCGTACGCCATCCGCGCCCACCACGCCTTCGTCTACGTACGCGGTGAGGCGGTCCACGCGGCCCGCCGGCTGCGCAACGCGGTGGCCGAGGCGTACGAGGCCGGCTACCTCGGCAAGGACATCCTGGGCACCGGCTTCGACCTCGACGTGGTCATCCACTGTGGAGCGGGTGCGTACATCTGTGGCGAGGAGACCGCGCTGCTGGACTCGCTGGAGGGGTTCCGCGGCCAACCCCGGCTGCGCCCGCCGTTCCCGGCCACGCACGGGCTCTACGCCTGCCCGACGGTCGTCAACAACGTGGGCACGATCGCGAGTGTGCCGTACATCGTGCTCGGCGGCGCCGCTTGGTGGAAGAGCATGGGCACCGAGAAGTCCAGCGGCCCGATGATCTACTCGCTGTCCGGCCGGGTCGCGAACCCGGGCCAGTACGAGTGCTCGATGGGCATCACCCTGCGCGAGCTGATCGAGCTGGCGGGCGGCATGCTGCCCGGTCACCAGCTGAAGTTCTGGACGCCCGGTGGCTCGTCGACCCCGTTGCTGACCGCCGACCATCTCGACGTGCCGCTGGACTTCGAGTCGGTAGCGGCGGCCGGGTCGATCCTCGGTACGACCGCGACGCAGATCTTCTCCGACCAGGACTGCCCGGTGTACGCGACGTGGCGGTGGCTCGAGTTCTACCACCACGAGTCCTGCGGGAAATGTACGCCGTGCCGCGAGGGCAACTACTGGATGAAGGGGATCTACCGGCGGATCCTGTCCGGAGCCGGTACCCACGAAGACCTCGACACGTTGCGGGACACCTGTGACAACATCCTCGGCCGCTCGTTCTGCGGGCTCGGCGACGGCGCAACGAGCCCCGTGACGTCGTCGCTGCAGTTCTTCGAGGAGGACTACCTCGACTACATCGAGGGCCGCACGGCTCCGGTGTTCACCGGCCGCGAACTCGTAGGGGCGCACTAGATGGACAACACCGTCACGCTCACGATCGACGGGATCGAGGTCACCGCCCCAAAGGGTGCGCTGCTGATCCGCGTCTGCGAGCAGATGGGCATCGAGATCCCGCGGTTCTGCGACCACCCACTGCTCGAACCGGCCGGCGCCTGCCGCCAGTGCCTGGTCGAGGTCGAGGGGCAGCGCAAGCCGGTGGCCTCGTGCACGCAGGCCGTCATGGACGGCATGGTGGTCAAGACGCAGCTCACGTCCCCGGTCGCCAAGAAGGCGCAGGAGGGCATCATGGAGCTGCTCCTGGTCAACCACCCGCTCGACTGCCCCATGTGCGACAAGGGCGGCGAGTGTCCACTGCAGAACCAGGCGATGTCGACCGGCCGGGCCGACACGCGGTTCCACGAGCAGAAGCGGCTCTACCCCAAGCCCATCAACGTCTCCACCCAGGTGCTGCTGGACCGCGAGCGGTGTGTCCTGTGCCAGCGCTGTACTCGGTTCTCCGAGGAGATCGCCGGTGACCCGTTCATCGACCTGATGGACCGCTCCTCGGCCGAGCAGATCAACATCTACCGCGACGAGACCGGGGATTCCGAGCCGTTCAACTCGTACTTCTCTGGGAACACCGTGCAGATCTGTCCGGTCGGTGCGCTGACCGGTGCGCAGTACCGGTTCCGCGCCCGCCCGTTCGACCTCGTGTCCACGCCCAGCGCGTGCGAGCACTGCGCGGCCGGCTGCGCGCAGCGGACCGACTGGCGGCGGGGCAAGGTACTGCGCCGGCTGGCCGGTGACGACCCCGCGGTCAACGAGGAGTGGAACTGCGACAAGGGGCGTTGGGCGTTCCAGTACGCCACCGCGTTCGACCGCATCACCACGCCGATGGTGCGCGACGCGAAGACCGGTGAACTACGCGAAGCGTCGTGGTCGGAGGCGCTGCGGACCGCCGCCGATGGCCTGCGCCGCGCGCGGGACGGGGCGTACGGCGTCGGTGTGCTCACCGGCGGTCGGTTGACCGTCGAGGACGCGTACGCGTACTCCAAGTTCGCCCGGGTCGCCCTGCACACCAACGACGTCGACTTCCGGGCCAGACCACTGTCGGGCGAGGAAGCGGACTTCCTGGCGTCCACAGTGGCCGGTGAGACCGGGGTCACCTACCGGTCGATCGACGAGGCGGCGCACGTCGTACTCGTCGCGCTGGAGCCCGAGGAGGAGTGCCCGATCCTGTTCCTGCGGCTGCGCAAGGCGTACCGCAAGAAGGGTCTGCGGGTGACCGCGGTGGCCCCGTTCGCGACCCGCGGGCTGGACAAGATCGGCGCGATGGTGCTGCCGACGGTGCCCGGCGACGAGCCGGCCCGCCTGGCCGGCGTGGGCGGGATCGACGACCGTACCGTCATCCTCGTCGGCGAGCGGCTCGCCACCGTCCACGGTGGACTGTCGGCGGCGGCCGACCTCGCCGCGCGTACCGGTGCCAAGCTGGCCTGGGTCCCGCGGCGTGCCGGGGATCGCGGCGCGGTCGACGCCGGATGCCTGCCGAACCTGTTGCCCGGCGGCCGTCCGGTCGCCGAGGCGGCCGCGCGCGCGGAGCTGGCCGGTATCTGGTCCCTCGAGGCCGGCGTGCTGCCCAGCAAGGTCGGTCGCGACACCGACGGGATCCTGTCGGCGGCGGCCCGAGGTCAGCTCGGCGCGCTGGTCGTGGCCGGCGTCGACCCGGCCGACGTTGCGGACCCGGCGCTGGCCGAAGAGGCGCTGGACCGAGTGGACTTCCTGGTGAGCCTGGAGATCCGGCGCAGTGCCGTGGCCCGCCGGGCGGACGTCGTGTTCCCGGTCGCGCCGACGGTGGAGAAGGCGGGCACGTTCCTCGACTGGGAGGGCCGCCTGCGCGGCTTCGACGTCGTACTGCCGACAACGGCGATGACCGACGGGCGCGTGCTCGACGCGCTCGCGGCGGAGCTGGGGGTGACCCTCGGCGTGGGCGACGTCGCCGCCGCGCGCCGCGAGCTCGACGCGCTGCCCGCGAGCCGGTCCGCGCGGCCCGCGGCGCCCGTGGTCGAGCCCGGTTCGGCGCAGCAGCCGGGTGACGGCGAGGCGGTGCTGGCGACCTGGCATCACCTCATCGATCTCGGCGCCCTGCAGGACGGTGACGAGTACCTGGCCGGCACGGCACGTCCGGCCATGGCACGGCTGAGCAAGGACTCAGCCGCCGCGCTGGGCATCGCCGACGGCGCACCGGTCACCGTGAGCACCGCACGCGGCGCGGTGACGTTGCCCGCGCAGATCACCGAGATGCCGGACGGCGTCGTCTGGCTGCCGACCAACTCAACGGGCTCGACCGTACGGCGCACGCTCGGCGTGACCGAGGGCGCGTTGGTGAAGATTTCGGGGGGAACAGGGTGAGCGCGAGGAGCGAGCTTGCGAGCCCCGCAGTCGCGAACGAAAGGTGGGCACTGTGATCCTGGCGCAGGATCCCACGCTGGCCGACTTCGGCCGCGACCCATGGTGGCTGGTCCTCATCAAGGTGGTGGTGGCCTTCATCTTCGGCGTCGTGATGACACTGCTGGGTGTCTGGTTCGAACGGCGGGTCGTGGCGCGGATGCAGGTGCGGCCGGGACCGAACAAGGTGGGTCCGTTCGGTCTACTGCAGACACTCGCCGACGGTCTGAAGATGGCCTTCAAGGAAGACATCATGCCGAAGGCCGCCGACAAGGTGGTGTACTTCTTCGCGCCCACGATCTCGGCGATCTGTGCCCTCACCGCGTTGTCGGTGATTCCGTTCGGACCGATGGTGAGCATCTTCGGCTACCGGACGCCGTTGCAGGTGACCGACGTGTCAGTGGCGGTACTGGTCATCCTCGCCTGCTCGTCCCTTGGCATCTACGGGATCGTCCTCGGCGGCTGGGCATCCGGGTCGACGTACCCGCTCCTCGGCGGGCTGCGATCGTCGGCGCAGATGATCTCGTACGAGGTCGCGATGGGACTGTCCATTGTGGCCGTCTTCATGACCGCCGCCACGATGTCGACGTCGCAGATCGTCTCGGCTCAGGCCGACGGCCAATCGGTGTCGATCGGCTCGTTCGACTTCACCGCCCCGGGCTGGTACGCGATCCTGCTGCTGCCCAGCTTCGTCATCTACTTCATCTCCGCCGTCGGGGAGACCAACCGGGCCCCGTTCGACCTGCCGGAGGCGGAGTCCGAACTCGTCGCGGGCTACATGACGGAGTATTCGTCGCTGAAGTTCGCGCTGTTCATGCTGTCCGAGTACATCAATATGGTGACGGTCTCGGCGGTGGCCACCACGCTGTTCCTCGGCGGTTGGCGGGCGCCATGGCCCATCTCGCTGTGGGCGGGCGCGAACTCCGGCTGGTGGCCGCTGCTCTGGTTCATGGTGAAGGTCGTCCTGTTCATGTTCGTCTTCGTCTGGCTCCGCGGTACGCTGCCCCGGCTGCGCTACGACCAGTTCATGCACCTGGGCTGGAAGGTGCTGCTGCCGGTGAACCTGGTGTGGATCCTGGCCCTCGCCGGCATCAAGGTGATGCAGGGGTCCGATCTGAAGAGTCGGGACCGGATGTACATCGTCCTCGGTGCGATCGTGGTCATCGCGCTGATCGCGCTGCTCTGGCCGGCCCGCAAGCCGCAAGCGCCCGCCGAGCCGTCCGAGCGCGAGGCCGGCAGCTTCCCGATACCGCCGATGGATCTGGTGGTACCGCCCAGCCCGCGCGCCAAGCGCCTGACCGCCGAGCGTGAACCCGTCGCGGCGGCGACCGAGAAGGAGGTGTGACGTGGGCGCGATCCTGGACTCCGTCAAGGGATTCGGGGTGACCTTCTCGCACATGTTCAAGAAGGTCGTGACGACCGACTATCCCAACCGCCCGGATCCACTCGCCCCGCGCTACCACGGGCGGCACATCCTCAACCGGCACCCGGACGGGCTGGAGAAGTGCATCGGCTGCGAGCTGTGCGCATGGGCCTGCCCGGCCGACGCCATCTATGTCGAGGGCGCGAACAACACCGAGGAGGAGCGCTACTCGCCCGGTGAACGGTACGCGTCCGTGTACCAGATCAACTATGCCCGCTGTATCTTCTGTGGACTGTGCATCGAGGCGTGCCCGACGCGGTCGTTGACGATGAGCAACGAGTACGAACTCGCGCGTGACTCGCGCCGGGATCTCATCTTCACCAAGGAGCAACTGCTCGCCCCGCTGCTGCCGGGCATGGAGAAGCCACCGCACCCGATGCGGCTCGGGGACACCGACAGGGACTACTACGTCGGTGCGCTGACGAATCCGGGTACGTCGGCCGGAGCGGAGAAAGCAACGTGAACACTCTGGCCGCCGCCGGTGTCGGTACCGGTGAGCAGGTGACGTTCTTCATCCTCGCCCCGCTGGCGGTGCTCGGCGGGCTCGGCATGGTGTGGGCCCGCAACGCGGTGCACTCCGCGCTGTGGCTGGTGTTGACGATGCTCTGCCTCGGTGTGTTCTACGTGCTGCAGGCCGGGCCGTTCATCGGCATGGTGCAGATCATCGTCTACACCGGCGCCATCATGATGCTGTTCCTGTTCGTGCTGATGCTGGTGGGCCGCGACGCCTCGGACTCCATCATCGAGACGCTTCGCGGCCAGCGGGTCGCCGCGACCCTGCTCGGTATCGGCTTCGCCGGCCTGGTCGGCTTCGGCGTGTACCGGGCACTGGCGGACGTCGAGCCGGCCGGCCTGACGGTGGCCAATGCCGAGCACGGCGGCAACGTGCAGGGCATCGCGAGCGTCATCTTCACCCGGTACGTCTTCGCGTTCGAAGTCACCAGCGCCCTGCTCATCACCGCGGCGGTCGGGGCGATGCTCCTCGCGCACATCGAGAAGCGGCGCGGCGAACGGACGACCCAACCGGAGCTGATGCGGGCCCGGTTCGCCCCCGGCAGCTACCCGGCGCCCAAGGCAGGTCCGGGTGTGTTCGCCACCTCCGACTCGGTTGCCACGCCGGCGGTGCTGCCCGACGGTACGCCGGCCGACCGCAGCATCTCGAAGATCCTGCCGGTACGCGAGCTGACGTCGGCCGAGCAGGCTCCAAAGGGGACAGACAAATGACGATGCAGTGGTACATCGTGCTGTCGGCCGTGCTGTTCACGATCGGGGCCGTCGGCGTTCTCGTCCGGCGCAACGCGATCGTCCTGTTCATGTGCATCGAGCTGATGCTCAACGCGGCCAACCTGGCGCTGGTGACGTTCAGCCGCATCAACGGCAATCTCGACGGCCAGGTCATGGCGTTCTTCGTGATGGTCGTCGCCGCGGCCGAGGTCGTGGTCGGCCTGGCCATCATCATGTTGATCTTCCGGACTCGGCGCTCGGCGAGCGTCGACGACGCGAACCTCCTGAAGTACTAGAGGGGCACCCGTGGTGGAGTACTTGCCCGCGACGGGCCTGCTGTCGAGCATGTGGCTGATCGTCGCGATTCCGTTGGCGAGCGCGGCCATTCTGCTGCTGACGGGCCGGCTCGCGGACCGGTGGGGACACTGGCTCGGTTGTCTGTCCGTCGGTGTCGCGTTCGCGCTCGGGCTGGCGTATTTCTTCGAGCTGGACAACCTGCCGGCGGACAACCGTACGGCCGAACTGAGCCTGTGGACCTTCCTCGACGTCGGCCGGCTGAACATCGACTTCGGGATGCTGTTCGACCCGCTGTCCGCGGTGTTCGTCCTGCTGATCACCGGCGTGGGCTTCCTCATCCACGTGTACGCCGTCGGCTACATGGCCGGCGACCCGGGGCGGCGCAAGTTCTTCGGGTACTTCAACCTGTTCATCGCCGCCATGCTGATGCTGGTCCTCGGCAACAACTACGTGATGCTCTACCTCGGCTGGGAGGGCGTGGGCCTCGCCTCGTACCTGCTGATCGCCTTCTGGTTCACCCGCCCTTCCGCGGCGACCGCCGGCAAGAAGGCGTTCATCATGAACCGGGTCGGCGACGCCGGGCTCGTAGTGGCCATCTTCCTGATGTTCGCCACGCTGGGCACGACGAGTTTCGAAGGTGTCTTCAACGGCGTGCTGGGCGGGGCGCTCGGGGCCACCACGGTCCTCGTGATGGGGCTGCTGCTGTTGCTCGGCGCGACCGGCAAGTCCGGCCAGTTCCCGCTGCAGGCGTGGTTGCCCGACGCGATGGAGGGTCCGACCCCGGTCTCCGCCCTCATCCACGCCGCGACGATGGTGACCGCCGGCGTGTACCTGATCGCCCGGTCCAACCCCGTCTTCAGCGCCAACCTCACGCTGCAGACCGTGGTGTGTGCGGTCGGCGCGCTGACGTTGCTGATCGGTTGCGTCATCGGCTGCGCCAAGGACGACATCAAGCGGGTACTCGCCTGGTCGACCGTCAGCCAGATCGGGTACATGTTCCTGGGCGTGGGCCTCGGCGGGGCGGCGTACGCGCTGGCCATCATCCACCTGCTGGCGCACGGGTTCTTCAAGGCGACGCTGTTCCTCGGGGCGGGCTCGGTCATGCACGGGATGCACGACCAGGTCGACATCCGGCGGTTCGGCAACCTGTGGCGGTACATGCGCATCACCTGGATCACGTTCGGCGTGGGCTGGCTCGCCATCATCGGCATACCGCCGCTGTCCGGCTTCTTCTCGAAGGAGCCCATCATCGCCGAGGCGTTCAACCGTCCAGGATGGACAGGCTGGCTCTTCGGTACCGCCGCATTGCTCGGCGCGGCCATCACGGCGTTCTACATGACCCGGCTGTTTGTGCTGACGTTCCACGGACCGAAGCGGTGGACCGATGACATCGAGGAGCCGCACGAATCGCCACCGATCATGACGGTACCGCTGGTGCTGCTCGCGATCGGGTCGGCGTTGGCCGGTGGGCTGATGGCCACGCCGGTGCAGGAGTGGCTGGTACCGGTCTTCGGCGAGCACCCCGAGGAGACCGTGCACATCTCGCACGTGCTGGTGACAGTACTGTCCATTGTGGTCACTGTGCTCGGCGCCGGGTTCGCCTGGATGCTGTTCCGCAACGGTACGGCCCTCGAGCCGCAGCCGGCGGGTCCGGTCGTCACCGCGGCCCGCAAGAACCTCTACGCCGACGCGTTCAACGAGGTGGTGTTCGAGAAGCCCGGTCGCTGGCTCACCCGGGCACTCGTCTTCGTCGACAGCAAGGGCGTCGACGGTCTCGTCAACGGGCTGGCCGCCAGCGTCGGCGGCGGTTCGGGCCGGTTGCGGCGGCTGCAGACCGGGTTCGTCCGGTCGTACGCCATGTCCATGCTCACGGGCGCCCTGCTGGTCGTGGCGGCCTTCCTCGCGGTGGTGGTGGGTCTGGTATGAAGGGCTTCCCGTTCCTGTCCGTCATGACGCTGGCGCCGATCGTGGGCGCGCTCGTCGTGGCGTTCCTCCCCAAGCGTCGGCCGAACATGGCGAAGTGGGTCGCGCTGTTCTGGTCGCTGGGTGTGCTGGCGCTCGCCGTCGGGATGTGGCTGACGTTCACAGTGGACGGTGAGCGTTTCCAGTTCCGCGAGTCGTACCAGTGGATCGAGACCTGGGGGGCCAGGTTCACGTTCGAGGTCGACGGCATCGCACTCGTGATGCTCGTGCTGATCGCGGTACTCATCCCGATCGTCATGCTCGCGAGCTGGCACGACGCCGAGCAGGGCAAGCGGTCGGTACCGGCGTACTTCGCGCTCCTACTGTTCCTGGAGAGCACGATGATCGGCGTCTTCTCGGCCGCCGACGTGTTCCTGTTCTACGTGTTCTTCGAGATCATGCTGGTGCCGATGTACTTCCTCATCGGCTCGTACGGTGGCCACCAGCGCCAGTACGCCGCGGTGAAGTTCTTCCTCTACTCGCTCGTCGGCGGGCTGTTCATGCTCGCCGCGATCATCGGCCTGTGGGTGGTCGGCGGCCAGACGTTCGATTGGCAGCAGCTGACCCAGTCCGACATCGCGATCGGTACCCAGCGGTGGCTGTTCCTCGGCTTCTTCCTCGCGTTCGCCATCAAGGCGCCGTTCTTCCCGTTCCACACCTGGCTGCCCGATGCCGGTTCGGCCGCTCCGGCCGGGGCCGCGGCGCTGCTCGTCGGCGTGCTCGACAAGGTGGGCACGTTCGGGATCCTGCGGTACTGCCTGCCGCTGTTCCCGGAGGCGTCCCGCTGGTTCGCCCCGTGGGCCCTGGCGCTCGCGCTGATCGGCATCATCTACGCGGCCCTGCTCGCGGTCGGCCAGAACGACCTCAAGCGGTTGGTGTCGTACTCGTCGATCGCCCACTTCGGCTTCATCGGCGTCGGCATCTTCGCGTTCACCACGCAGGCCGGTACCGGCGCGGTGATGTACATGCTCAGCCACGGCCTGGCTACCGGCCTGCTGTTCCTGGCGGTCGGCATGCTCGCGGCGCGCCGTGGCAGCGCGCTGATCAGTGACTTCGGCGGAGCGGGCAAGCTCGTACCGCTGCTCGCCGGGGTGCTGCTGATAGCCGGTCTGGCCACGCTGTCGCTGCCCGGCACGGCGCCGTTCGTGGCCGAGTTCCTCGTGCTGCTCGGCACGTTCTCGGTGAACCAGACGGTAGCCGTGATCGCCACCGTCGGCATCGTGCTCGCCGCGGCGTACGTGCTGTGGATGGTGCAGCGGTCGACCCACGGTACGTTGAACCCGGCTCTGTCTACAGTGGATGGAATGAAGCGCGACCTGAACCTGCGGGAGACCGTTGTCGTCGCCCCGCTGATCGCGTTGCTGCTGGTGCTGGGCTTCTACCCGAAGCCGGTCATCGACGTCGTCAACCCGGCCGTCCGGGATACGTTGCAACAGGTCGGTGTGACCGACCCGCCGCCGAGCGCGGCTAAGGAGGTCGGCGAATGAACCTCACCCAGGAGACGTTGAAGCTGCCGCCGATCGACTATTCGGCTCTCGCGCCGATGTTGATTCTCTTCGGCGCGGCCTGTGTCGGCGTACTCGCGGAGGCATTCGTCCCGCGCCGCTTGCGGTACCCGGTGCAGTTGGTGCTCGGGCTCGCGGCCCTGATGGCCGCGTTGGTGATGGTGGTCCAGGCGGCCGGCTCGCGCACCCTCACGGCGGGCGGCGCGATCGCGGTGGACGGACCGACGCTGTTCCTGCAGGGCACGATCGCCGTGCTGGCCATCGTGGCGTTGCTGATGGTGGGCGAGCGGCAGCTCGAGTCGGGCGGATCGTTCGTGGCTCAGGCCGCGGTCACGGTCGGCTCTCCGGCGGACCGCCAGCAGGCGTCCGCGGAGCCGGGTGGCACCGAGGTCTTCCCGCTCGCGCTGTTCGCGGTCGCGGGCATGATGCTGTTCGTCTCGGCGAACGACCTGCTGACGATGTTCGTGGCGCTGGAGGTCTTCTCGCTGCCGCTGTACCTGATGTGCGGGCTCGCGCGGCGGCGCCGGCTGATCTCGCAGGAGGCCGCGCTGAAGTACTTCCTGCTCGGCGCGTTCGCCTCGGCGTTCTTCCTGTTCGGGATCGCGATGGTGTACGGGTACGCGGGTCGCGTCGACTTCACCGCCATCAACGAGTCCGTGTTGGTTTCGCCGACCAGCCGGGTGCTGCTGTTCGCCGGGTTCGCGATGATCGCGATCGGGCTGCTCTTCAAGGCCGCCGCGGTGCCGTTCCACGTGTGGACGCCGGACGTGTACCAAGGTGCGCCCACCGCGATCACCGCGTTCATGGCCGCGTGCACGAAGGTGGCCGCGTTCGGAGCGCTGCTGCGGGTGCTCTACGTCGGCTTCCCGCGGATGCAGTGGGAGTTCCGCGGCATCCTCGGCGTGATCGCGGTCCTGACGATGGTTGTCGGGGCGGTCCTCGCGGTCACCCAGACCGACATCAAGCGGCTGCTGGCGTACTCGTCGATCGCCAACGCGGGCTACCTGCTCGTGGGCGTCCTCGGCAGCAACCGGGCGGGCGTGTCGAGCACGATGTTCTACCTGCTGGCGTACGGCTTCACCGTGGTCGCCGCGTTCGCGGTCGTCTCGCTCGTACGCGACCCGGACGGCGAGGCGACCCACCTGTCCCGGTGGGCGGGGCTCGGCCGGCGCTCGCCGCTCTACGCTGGGGTGTTCACGTTCTTCATGCTCGCGTTCGCCGGTATCCCGCTGACGAGCGGGTTCACCTCCAAGTTCGCGGTGTTCTCCGCGGCCTGGGAGGGCGGGCAGGCGTGGTTGGTCGTGGCCGGCGTCGTGGCCAGCATGGTGCTCGCGTTCCCGTACCTGCGCGTGGTCGTGCTGATGTGGCTGTCCGAGCCGGGTGAGGCGACGCCGACGGTGTCGATCCCGGGCGCGTTGACCGCGGCGACATTGATGATCGGCGTGGTGGTTACGCTGCTGCTCGGCGTCGCACCGCAGCCGGTCCTGGACCTCACCGACCGCGCTTCGGAGTTCATCCGCTGACGGGGGTAGCTATCGTGGTTGCTGTGACGGTACCGCGGCTGGGCGTTGGTCCCGGTAGTGCGTTGACCACGCTCGGCGTGGCGTTACCGGATCCGGAGCTGGAGGCGTCGGTCGCCGGGACGCTCGCGGTCATCGAAGAGGCACTGCGCGCGAGCATCGCCAGCGCCGACCCGTTCATCACCGAGGCGGCGAGCCACCTCATGGAGGCCGGTGGCAAGAGGTTCCGGCCGTTGCTCGTCTCGCTGGGCGCGCACTTCGGCAACCCGTCCGCACCCGAGGTCGTGTCGGCCGCGTGCGTTGTCGAGCTGACCCACCTCGCGACGCTGTACCACGACGACGTCATGGACGAGGCACCCGTCCGCCGGGGCGCGCCGTCGGCCAACTCCCGCTGGACGAACTCGGTCGCGATCCTGGTCGGCGACTACCTGTTCGCCCGGGCCGCCGACATCGCCGCGAGCCTGGGCCCGGAGGCGGTACACATCCAGGCGAACACGTTCTCCCGGCTCGTCCACGGGCAGATCGCGGAGACCATCGGCCCGCGGGCCGGGGAGGATCCGATCGCCCACTACCTGAAGGTCATCTCGGCGAAGACCGGTTCGTTGATCGCTACCTGCGGGCGGTTCGGCGGGATGTTCGGCGGCGCGCCGGACTCGGTAATCGACGCGATCGCCGCGTACGGCGACACGATCGGCGTCGCCTTCCAACTCTCCGACGACCTGCTCGACATCGCGTCCGAGTCCACCCAGTCGGGCAAGACGCCCGGGACGGACCTGCGGGAGGGCGTACCGACGCTGCCCGTGTTGTACGCCCTCGCCTCCGACGAGTCCGACTCGGCCTCGGTGCGGCTGCGCGAGATCCTGTCCGCGGGCCAGGTCAGCGACGACGCGTTGCACGCCGAGGCGTTGGCGCTGCTCCGCGAGTCGGCGGCGTTGAAGCGGGCCCGGGAGACCGTCCGCAGTTACGCCGAGGAGGCGCGTGCTCGCCTCGCCCCGCTGCCCGCCGTGCCCGCCCGAGCGGCGCTGGAGTCGCTCTGCGACGTGATCGCCGACCGCACCAGCTAGTCTGCGTCGATCTAGGGCGAATGGCGGGGATCTGTCGGACGAATCAACCCCCATTCGCCCTAGATCGACGGATGAGGGTGGCGCGGGCGACCAGCATGCCGGCGGCGGCGAGCAGCATCGCGATCGACGCGGTGAGCCAGGCGACCGGGTAACCGCGGGTGGCGGCTACCGCGCCGAACAGCAGCGGACCGAGGCAGGCACCCGTGTAGATCCCGGTCTGCGTGATCGACGTAGCGGCCGCCGGCGCCTGCGGATGCAGTCGTACGACCGAGTAGTTCAGCAGTCCCGGCCATGACCAGCCGAGCCCGAAGCCGAGCGCCACCCCGATCGCCAGGGCCGCCAGGCCCGGCTGGGTGAGCAGCGCGAGCCCGACCGCGCCGAGCACGAGCGAACCGGCTACCACCGCGATGTGCCCGCCGGTCCGCCGGTCGGCGAACCAGCCGCTCACCAGCCGCACGGTCAGGTTGATCGCGCCGCCGGCGCTCAGGGCGAGCCCGGCCGGACCCGGGGCGAGCCCGCCCGCCACCGCCGCGTCCACCAGGAACGCGCCGAGCGCGTTCGCCCCGCCGGCCGCCAGCGTCGCGGCCACCCCGATCACCACCAGCGCCGCGGTCGGTCGCCCTTCGCGCGCCGCCGCGGGCCGCTTGCCTGCCCGCTCATCCGGGGGTACGAGCAACAGCGCCACCAACGCCAGCCCGGCGGCCAGGGCGAACGCCCAGCGCCAACCGAGGTTCAGGGCGATCAACGGTACCGAGATGCCGGCCAGCAACGTCGACAGTGGGATCGCGGACTGCTTGATGCCGAAGGACAACCCCTGCCGGCCGGGCGGTACCCGGTTGGCGACGGCCGCGTTGGAGGCGAGCTGGCCGAGGGCGTTCGCGGTACCGGCGATCGCGAGAAAGGCGACGAGAGCCGCCAACGTGCGGGCGAACAGCGCGATCGCGAAGAGCCCGGTGGCGGAGATGGAGATGGCGGCCATGGCCGTGCGCTTCACACCGAAGCGTTCGACGAGCGCACCGGCCGGTACCGAGGACAGCGCGCTCACCCCGAAGCACACGCTGACCGCGAGACCGAGCCCGGCCGGGTCGAAGTGCAGCTCGTCGGCGATCTGGACGGCGAGCCCGCCCACGAGGAACCCGGGTACGACGCACACGACGGTCGTCGTCGTCGCGCCGAGGACGGCCGCCATCCAATGCCGGCCGGCCTGGGGGGCGCCGGGTTCGACAAGTGTCTCGGACATCTACTGCGACGGTAGATCATCGTCAGGAAAGACGAGGACGATACCAACGGCCCGTGTTCCTGAAGACGCAGATTTCATATGGTGTAAGTTCCACCTCGCCGCCCCGGCCGGAGGTACTCATGCGCGACCCCCTCGCGGAGCCCTCGGATCTGATCCGGAGCGTGTCGCGCGCACTACGGGTCCTCGAAGCGGTGGGCCGATCACCGCGCGGGTTGACGGTCAAACAGATCGCCAGGCGTTGCGAGCTGACCGTCGCGACCACGTACCACCTCGTCCGCACGTTGGCGTACGAGGGCTACGTGATCAGGCGCGAGGACGGGACGTACGTGGTCGGCCTGGAGATCGCCGATCGGTTTCGTGAGCTGGTCACAGCGTTTCGCGGCCCGATCGGGGTCGGCGAATGTATGCGCCAATTCGCGGCGGATACGGGCTACAGCCACTATCTCGGGCGATTCATTGGCAACCGGGTCGCGGTCACGGCGGTCGCCGAGGGACCGAAGTCGCCCTATATCGAGGAGCTGGTACCTGGCTTCGACGAGGCGGCCCACGCCACCGCGCTCGGCAAGGGGCTGCTGGCCACGCTCTCGGGGGAGCAGCGGGCACGGTTCCTCCGCGATGCGGGCATGCGGCCGTACACCACCGCGACCCTGACCACGCCGGAAGCGTTCGACGCGGATTTGGCGGCTGGCGAAAAACGGGGCATGCAACTCGAGATCGGCCAGTACCGGCCCGGCCTCGCCTGCGCCTCCGTGCTCGTGGCCGGGGACCGGGACGCCGAGCGGCGCGTGGTGCTGGCCTGCGCGATGCCCGCGGCCGAGCTGATGACCTCCGCCCGGGTCGTGCGGACCAAGCTGCTGATCGCCGCCCGGTCCATCGCCGACCTGCTCGACAACGGCGAGCTGCCCGGGCCGGTGGCGCTGTAGTCCTCCGGCCCGGGAGAGCGCTACTAGGTGCCGATCACGCCGCCGTCGAGCTTGCGGATCACGACGGTCGCGGCACGTGGACGGCCCTCGGGATCGAAGTCGGGCCAGTTGCTGACGAGCCGCGGGTTCGCCGGTGTCGGGGTACCGAATGCCGCCGAGGCCTCGCCCGGGTGCTGAACGTTGATGAACATCGTCCGCTGGTCCGGGGTCATGGTGAGCCCGGTGATCTCGCAACCGCGAGGACCGACCAGGAACCGGCGTACCTCGCCCGTGTCGGGGTCGGCCGCCAGCAGCTGGTTGTTGCCGATCCGGTCGTAGCCGCGGTCGGCCCGGTTCATCACCGAGTTGGAGATGTCCGTCTCGATCCACAGCCGGCCGTCGTTGTCGAACGAGAGCCCGTCCGGGGAACCGAAGATGCTGGCCTCGTCGAGCTCCACCGTCGGGTCGTAGAACGGGTCGCCGGCGAGCAGGAAGATGTCCCACTCGAACGTCAGGGACGTGTTGTCGCCGTGCTTCTCCCGCCAGCGCACGATGTGGCCGTACAGGTTGGGATCGCGGGGGAGCAGCTGGGTGGGCCCGGACGTGCCGTTCGTGAGGGACACGTACACGTCGTGGGTGTCGGGGTGGACGCTGATCCACTCTGGACGGTCGAGCTTCGTCGCGCCCAGCGCGTCCGCGGCCCGCCGGGTACGGATCAGCACGTCCGCCTGGTCCAGGAAGCCGTTGGCCGAGGTCAGTGGGCCCTGACCGAAGACGAGCGGCAGCCAGCTGCCGGTACCGTCGTCGTCGAACTTCGCGACGTAGAGCGTGCCGTGGTCCAACGGGCTGCGGCGCAGTGCCCGAAGGACGCGCCAGGGTGCGCTGCCCACGAACTTGTACAGGTAGTCGCCGTCCTGGTCGTCGCCCGTGTACACGACGACCCGCCCGCGGGACTCGGTGACCGTCGCGCCCTCGTGCTTGATGCGGCCCAACGCGGTGCGCTTGACCGGGGCGGCATCGGGGTCCAGCGGGTCGATCTCGACGACCCAGCCGAACCGGTTGGCCTCGTTCGGGTTGACGGCGATGTCGAATCTCGGGTCGAACGCGTGCCAGAAGTTGGCGAACCCGATGGCGTCTAGCCCATACCGGGCCTGGTCGGGGGTACGCACCCAGGTGGTGTCCAGGGTGCCGAAGTACCCGTTGAAGTTCTCCTCGCAGGCCAGGTACGTGCCCCAGGGCGTGTGGCCGTACGAGCAGTTGTTGACCGTACCCAGGGGTGGGTTGTTCGACCGCAGAGCCGGGTTGTCGACGGACACCGGGCCGGAGAACCGGACGGGGGTGTTGGGCGTGACGCGCCGGGCGTACCGCGAGCTGACGACCCGCCACTCGCCTCCGATCAGCTTGATCTCCACGATGCTCACGCCGTGCGCCGCCTGGGCCTTGGCGACCTTCTCGGCGGTGAGCGGGGTGAACCCGTCGGTGAACAGAAGCGTGTTGTCCGTGTACTCGTGGTTGGTCACGAGCAGGCCGTGCCGGTTGGCGTCCCGCCCGTGGCCCAACGGGAAGTAGCAGTTGGCATCGTGGTGCATGCCGACCTGCTGCTCCTGCTCGGCAGCCGGGTTCGAGGCGTCCTTCCGCCATGCCGGACCGTCGGGCTGGATCGGCGTACCCCAAGGAATCAGCACGCTGGTGACGTAGCCCTCGGGGACGACGAGGGTGTCGGCGTTGCCGGCCGCGACCGGGGTGAAACCGAGCAGTGGACGGTGCCGCCCGCCGGCGGTCGCCGGCTCGGCCCGCCCGAGCGGGCCGCCGGCCGCGGCGAGAAAGCCCGCGGCGGCGACGACGGTACCCGCCCGGACAGCACCCCGCCGGGACATCCGGGTGTTCAGGACGTCCCTGAAGTGACGGTTGTCCGACGGGTTCGAGCTGACATCATCCGGATCGGCCGGCGGATGGTGGACCTCGGGATCGGTTGACATAGACAAACCTTTCGTGGCGCGCGGCTGTGACGCGCGGAGATTAGGTCCGGTGGATTGCTCTCGTCTCGGCTGCCTGGTTAACCGCCGGTGAACATCTTCGCGCGCTGGGTCGCCGCGCGGTCGCCAGAAACCTACCGTTCGTTCTAGATCGACGGGCATCGCAGTGATTATTTCCAATACACAGATGGCGTGACGTTGTCGATCAGTGCGTTTGGCCGGACTGAGCTGCGGGGATATTGGCGCCGCTTCCGTCTCGCCGGAAGCACGAACGGTCCGGTTTTTCGCGTGCACACGGGGGATGCGACGGCCGCGAGCCTGGAGACCCCTGAGTGCATGACCTGTCAGGTCGGCATGGGGGTATCGCGTGGCTCCTCAATGGCTCCGCTCTCGTTCGTTCATGTCCAACGCGCGCCGCATCGTGGCGGCCGCTACCGTTCTCGTCCTCGGGTTCGCCTTGGTCTCGTCCACCGCACCGGCCGGTCGCGGGGAATCCGGAGGCGGCACCGATGCTGCGCCGCGGGTCGGCGAGCTGCAGGAGCGTCGCACGGCCGCGTCGGCGACCCGCCGCAACCGGGACGGGTCGATGACGACCACGGTCTACGCCGAGCCCGTGCACTACCGGGCGGCGGACGGCTCCTGGCAGCCGATCGACGCCACGCTGCACGCTACGAACCAGGGTGGGTACGCGTGGCGCAGCGGCGCAAACGCGTACGAGGTGCTGTTCAAGCCCACGGCGGGGACCGGGTTCGCGCAGTTCCGGCTGGGCGGGCGGACGCTGCGACTGGACGCCGAGGGAGCGCGGGACGGTGGGACCGCGACAGTGGACGGTTCGCAGATCACGTATCCGGCCGCGTACCCGCGCACGGATCTGCGCTACCAGGTGGGTGCGACTGGTGTACGCAAGGTGCTCGACCTGGCCGGTCCGGAGTCGCCGGCGAGCTACTCGTTCCGCCTGTCCGCGGTAGACGGCAAGCGACCGCTGTCGGCCCAGCGGCGGCCGGACGGCTCGTACGTCGTCAGCACCGACCCGGCGTTCGTCCTGGCCGCCCCGGCGGTCTGGGAGGCCGACGACACCGCGCTGGCGGCAGAGGCGAAGCCGGCGCTGCGGGTGGAGCAGAGCGGTCGGGATCTGGTCGCGACGCTGAGCCTGGACCAGGCGTGGCTACACGCGCCCGGACGGCGGTTCCCGGTGCACCTGGACCCGAGCATCACCATCGAGCCGGACGTCCGGCACGCCACGTACAAAACGGTGTCCGGGACCACGCCGGTCTCGCTGACAGACATCTACGTCGGCTCGGATGCGACATCGACGTACCGGGCGGCGCTGCAGTTCGATCTGGGCGCGGTGCCGACCGGCGCGGTGGTCAGCTCGGCACAGTTCGGCCTCTACTACACCGGGCCGTGCCTGTTCGCTGGTCCGCCGAGCAAGCCGTGCAGCAACGACCACCTGATGGACGTGCACCGGCTGACGTCGGCGTGGACCGAGTCGAGCACGTTCAACCAGTTGACTTTCGACAGCACCGCGGCGGGGTCGTACACGCTGGTCTCCGGGGCGTCGGCCGGGTACATGACGTGGCCGGTGACCTCGCTCGTGTCGGCCTGGGTCAACGGGACCCAGGCCAATTTCGGCCTGCTGGTCAAGCGCCGCACGGAGAGCCTGGGTAGCAACGGGCCCAAGTCCACGCTCGTCGACTCACCGGGATTCCGCCCGAAGCTCGACGTGACCTACACCCAGACCGGCCCGTACCTGCGGCCGCCGGCCACCCTGCACGCGAACGGCGCGGAGCTGTCGTGGACCCCGTCGGCGACCGGAAGCTCCTCGGGCGGCTACGAGGTGCACCGCAGCGCGACGCCGAGCTTCACCCCGGACCCGACCACCCTTATCGCCGCGATCGGCGACCGCTCTGTGACGGCGTACCGGGATGTCACCGCGGCCGCCGGGCAGGCGTTCACCTACCGGATCAAGGACGTGTCCGACGGTACCGTCTCGGTCGCCCGCACGGTCACGTTGCCGGCGGCCGGACTGGCGACCAAGGTGCTGCAGCCGGGGCCGGCCGACGGCCGGATGACCGAGCTGCAGGAGAGCACGTTCGCCTCGTTCGCCAACTTCGGCGGCGCGATCGTCTCGAAGGTCGGCAGCCGCGAGGCCGGCGACTTCACGGACACCTACCGGACCGCGCTGGCGTTCGACCTGCGCGACATCCCACCGAGCGCCACGATCAGCTCGGCCACGGTGGCGCTGTGGCGCCGGTACGGCGCCGGCCCCGGGATGACCGTCGCCGCGCACCGGATCACCCGGCCGTGGCGGGAAGGCACCCGGATCGACAACCTCGCCGAGGCGGACGGCGCGAACTGGTTCTCGTCCGATGCCGGCCAGAACTGGACCACTGTCGGTGGGGACTTCGACCCGACAGCCGTAGCCAGCGTGACGATTCCCAACGCCAACTCCGGCTGGGACACCTTCCCGGTGACCGCTCTCGTGCAGTCCTGGGTCAGCGGCACCGCGCCCAACCACGGTCTGCTGTTCAAGGGCAACGACTTCGCCAGCGCGGCGTACGCCACGTACGCCAGCGACGACTACACCGGCTCACCCAACCTGCGACCGATGTTGACAGTGTCCTATCAGGACGGTTCGGCCGCGGTCGGTCCGCAGGTGTCGCTGGCGGCACCCGGTCCGGGTGCCGTGGTCGGCGGCTCGGTACCGCTGTCCGCCACGGCCGGTGACGATCGCCGGGTCGAGCAGGTGGAGTTCTTCGTCAACGGCTCCCCGGTCGGCGTGGACAACACCGCGCCCTTCGCCGTCACCTGGAACTCGGTACCCGGCGGCAACGGGGTGAGGTCGGTGACGCTGCGGGCCACCGACGACGCCGGCAACGTGACGTCGACCGCCGCGGCGCCGGTCTCGATCACGGTGGACAACACGGCGCTACCGTCTGGCGGGTTGACCTCGCCAGTCGCTGGCGCGACCGTCGGTGGCGACGTCACGGTGAGCGCGACGGCCACGGACGACGTGGGCGTGGCCAGCGTCGCGTTCCTGGTCGACGGGGTCCGGGTCAGCGATCCGGACACCACCGCACCGTACTCGGTGACCTGGAAGACGCTGGACCCGTTGGCTCTGGCCCTGGCCGCCAACGGTAGCCACGACATATCCGCGGTGGTCACCGACACGTCTGGTCAGCAGACCACGACGGCGGTCCGGACCGTGACCGTGAACAACATGGGCGCCAGCCCGTACAAGGTCGGCTTCGCCCTCAACGACCCGGCGACCACAGTGGACGATGTCTTCCCGTCGGTCGTCGCGGAGAACACCAACCCCGGCGTACCGGTGCAGGATCCGTACGCCGGCACGGTCCGGCCCGACGGCACCAACGGCGGCAGCTTGAACCGCGCCCTGGCCGACGCTCCCCAGGACAACGGCGGCACGTCGCCGCCGACCTGCCCGGCGAACGCCTACTGCCCGAGCGTGACCGTCACCAACAACAGCGGCGTCACCTGGACGGGCAGCACCGCGCAGGTGTGGTACCGGTGGTACGCGGTCAACGGCGCCATCATGTTCGAGGGCAAGTCCGGCACGGCGTTCCCGGCGACGTTCGCCAACGGCGCCAGCCAGGCGTTCCCGCTGACGATCTACCCGCCGGCATTGCCAGCCGGTGTGCAGCAGGGCACGTACCGGCTGCGCATCGACGTGCGAGACCCGGCGACCAACACGTGGTTCGCCGCGAAGGGCAACGCGGCGGTCGACAACCCGATCATCGTGGCCAAGAACCTGTCCACGAAGCTGGGGTTGGAGAAGTTCCACCAGTACGAGGCCGAGGCGCTGGGCGCCGGCATGACCAGCCTGACCAACGTGGCCAACGGTGACATGCTGCTGCGTTGGACCCCGTTCATGGCGCCCGGCCGCGGCCTGGCCACCATGGTCGATCTGACCTACAACTCGCTCGAGGACCACTCGAAGAGCCCGATCGGGGCCAACTTCTCGCTGTCCATGAGCGGACTGGCCCGCATCGGCGAGCCGATCGACATCCATCCCAACAAGGCCGACGAGATCTCCGGCCAGTCCAACAAGTGGGTCGAGTTCACCGATGGCGACGGCACGGTGCACCGGTTCACCGGCGTCACCGGCGGCGACGGCATCACCCGGTGGACCGAGCCGCCGGGCGTGAACCTGTACCTGCGGAGCCTGCCGGCGGGCGACCCGAAGGGCCGCTGGGCCTTCACGCGTCCGGACAAGGTGACGTTCTACTTCGACGTCGACGGTTTCCCGACGATGGTCGAGGACCGTAACGGCAACCGGATCACGTACACCCTGGAGAACACCCCACCGGGCGAGGACCCCGGCGGTCCCAAGAAGCGGATCACCGCGGTCACCGACGCTGGCGGGCGCGCGTTCCTCATCGACTACTGGTCGAAAGACGAGGCCAAGAAGGCCCACGTCCGCGGCAAGATCCAAACAATTACCGATCACTCCGGCAGCAGGCTCGACTTCGACTACTACGACGACGGCAACCTGCTGCGGATCACGCAGCGCGGCGGCACCAACGCCAACGGCACCTTCCTGCCGGACCGGTCGTTCGTGTTCACGTATATGACGTCCAACGGTGCGAACCCGGCGATCCCCAACCCGGCCGACCGGGTCAACCCCGAGCCGAAGACGTCCAACCAGTCCACGCTGATCTACAGCGTGCGCGATCCGCGCGGCACGGAGACGACGTACTCCTATTACCTGCCGCCGGACGGGCAGCAGCTGCGGTGGAAGCTGAAGTCCCGCACGAACCGGGCGGTCCAGACCACGAACTTCAGCTACGACCTGACCAACCGGATCACCACGGTGACCGCACCGCTGTCGCGGGTCACGAAGTTCACGTACGACCTGACCGGCAAGGTCACCCGGATCGTCAACCCGCTGTTGCAGGCCACCGATGTCGAGTGGTCGGCCGACTTCAAGGTGACGAAGGTGACCGAGCCGACCACTAGGTTCTCCACCTTCACGTACAACGCCAACGGCTACCTGACCAGCCGCACGAACCAGGCCGGGGAGAAGACCGACCTGACGTACCTGGATCAGCCGGTGGACGCCAACGACACCGGCAACCACCTGAGCCTGCTGGCCACCGTGACCCGGCCGAAGGGCGTGGTGACCACCACCGATCCCAACGACTTCATCTGGCGGTACACGTACGACAGTGCCGGCAACATCGATACCGTGACCGACCCGACCGGGGCCGTCACCAACTACGACGTCAACCTCGCGGGCTCGGCCAACCCCGGCACGATCTCCGCGATCCGCGACGCCAACGGCAACCCACCCACAACGTTCCCGGCGTACGACCCCTCGGGGCAGCCGACCCAGATCGTGGACTCGCTCGGCCTGGTCACCCGGATCGGGTACGACGTCGACGGGATGGTCCGGTGGATCCAGGACCCGAACCATGCCGCCGCCACGGGCTCCGACGAGCGGGCGTACAAGATGTTCTTCGACTACGACTCGTTCCACCGGATGGGTCGGCAGAGTGCGCCGAAGTCGACCAGCACCGATCGGGGGAACCTGCTCTGGTCCGGTGCGACGTTCGACGCCAACGACAACGTCGTGCGCGCGATGGGGCCGCACTTCGGTCCGATCTCCGGGGATCCGGAGAACGGACCGGTCGTCAGCACGACCTTCGACACCATGGACCGCTCGGTGCTGGTGACCAACCCGGATACCAGTGTCGACCCGGCCGGGGAGCGGACCAGCTCCACGTACGACGCCGCGGGACGGCCCATCAAGCTGACCCGACCCAAGGGCGTCATGTCATCCACTGTGGACGACCACACGCTCGTGTACACGTACGACGCGCTGGACCGGCTACTGCGCACCACTCAGTACGGCGCGAGCACCGCGCCCGCCGACACTCGCAACACCCATGCGTGCTATGACGTCGCCGGCGACATCCGGTCGGTCACGTCACCGCGGGCCGGCCTGGCGTCGGTGACCTGCCCGGGTAACGGACCGGCCACCGCGGCGTTCACTGCGACGTACACCTACGACAACGCCCACCGGCTCGTCAACCGCCGCGACCCGCTCAACCACGAGACCCGCATCGGTTACGACCTCAACAGCAACCCGATCAACCAAGAGGTGGACATCGCGACCGGCCGCGCCACGCGGACCGAGGTCGAGTACGACATGCGGGACGCTCCGGTGCTGACGCGGCAGCGGCTCGACGGAGCGACCTCCCGCAACGTGACGACACGTTTCGTGTACGACGCGAACGGCAACCGGACGCGAGTCATCTCCCCGCGTGCCTCGGATGCCGGCGGCGCCGGCCCGTACGTCCACTACGTGACCGAGCTGGCGTACGACGCGCTCAACCGGCTGACCCGGACCACCCTGCCGTTCAACGCGCAGGACGGCACCGAGCGGCAATACATCCACAACTCCTACGACGCCAACGGCAACGTGCTGTGGACCAGCCTGCCGGTCACGTCGTCCAGCGCCGCGGCCGTCGGCGATACGGCCCGCACGGTCATGACGCACTTCGACCCGGGCTGGATCCGTACCTCGGATGAACCGACCACACCGAAGGTCCACTTCGACTACACGGCGTTGGGCCAGCAGGCCGAGCGCATCCCGGAGCTCGCCAGCGCGCCCGGTCAGCTCGACAACAGCCAACGCATGACATGGGAGTACTTCGTCGACGGCATGCTGTCGGTCCGCAGCGACCAGGGCGGACAGAAGAGCACCTACGAGTACGACGCGCACAACCTGATCACCGAGGCCACCGACGCCGATGGTGTCACCAACCCCAACGAGAAGGCGATCGATCTACAGGCCAGCTACACCGGCTTCGACGAGACGGCCAAGAGCCGGTTCCGGCGGCAGGGTGAGACGGTCTGGACATTCTCCGACTACACCTACGACGCCAACGGCAACACGACCATTCGCCGGGAGAACGGTCAGGAGAACGATGCCGGCACGCAGACCAAGGCACCGCGCCGGCACGAGCTGACGTACGACGCGTCGGACTGGCTCGCCACCCAGCTCGACCTGGGCATCGACTCCGCGTGCAAGGACGACCAGCGCACCGTCAACACGTTCTGGAGCACGGGCTGGGAGAAACAGCGGGACAGCTACCGGGCCGGTACCGGGTGCAGCTCCGATCCGACCACCTGGCCGAAGAAGCAGACCACGACCTGGACCCAGTTCGACAACGGGCTGCTCCGCCTGATGGAGACCCGCAACGGAGCCGGCACGCTCACCGAGTCACACGACGTCGGGTATGTGGACTCCGCCGGCATCTTCGTCAACGGCAACCGCACCAAGGACCGTTACGTGCTCCAGCGGGGCGAAGGCAGCACGGCAACCACCTGCCTCGCGAGTGCACCGTGCGACGCCGTCTGGCAGTACGACGCGCGGGACCGGCTGCTCAGCCACCAGCAACGGGCCGGCGTCACCAACACCTACGCGCTGGACCAACCGGCCCAGCTCCTCGCTGACCTGACCGTCCGTGCCGGCAACGTCACCACGGAGACCAAGGGTGGGGTCACCACGACCCGCAAGTACCAAGCCAACCAACTCAAGGAGCAGACCACCGGCAGTACCACGCTGAAGTACTGGTACGACCCGCTGGGCAACCTGGACTGCGTGACGCAGGCGGCGGGCTCGGCGGCCAACTGCTCGCCGCAGGAAGGCAGCGCCTCCAGCAACCTCGTCACCGACTACGCGTACGACTACCTCAGCCGCCTGACTGGCACCCGCCAGTTCGCCGGCGGCGCGAACAGCACCGACACGGCCGACTACACCTACGACGCGCTCGATCGCACGGTGACCGAGGTCGAGAACCACACCGGTACCGACAAGGACCGCTCCACCGCCTTTACCCACCAGGGCCTCACCAACCTGGTCACCGAGGAGAAGCAGACCGGCGGGACCAGCCCGAAGACCAAGACGTTCTCGTACGACGCGTACGGCCACCGGATCGGGATGACCGATACGAACAACATCACCGGTGCGGTGGACACGTACACGTACGGGCAGGACGTACACGGGTCGGTCTCCCAGCTGATCACCGATGCCGGGACGGTGAAGGCGTCGTACGGATACGACGCCTACGGCGCCGCCGACGCGCCGGCCACCGATCCTCAGGCGTTGACCCGCGGCGACCAGGACAACCAGGCGCCAATCAACCCGTACCGCTATTCCGGCAAGCGGATCGACTCCGGCCAGGCCACCTCGGCGACCTCAACGGCCGGCTACGACATGGGTGTCCGCCGGTACGGCCCGGACATCGGCCGGTTCCTCCAGCAGGACATCTTCGCCGGTGCCCTGGCCGACCTCGGTCTCGCGCTCGACCCGCTCACCCAGAACCGGTATGCGCTGGCCGGCGGCAATCCGATCAGCTTCGTCGAGGTCGACGGGCACCGGGTGATCGCCGACGGCGGCGGCGGCTCGGCGGATTGCGCCAACGTCAGCTGCGAAGCGGGCTATGTACCCACGCTGGTGAGACCACCAACCTGGGTTCCAGGCACGCAGCCGCGGCCGTTCATCCCGCGGCCGCCGATCGCCCCGCCGGCACCACCGGCTATCCCCAAGTGGACCAGAGGGCTGGGGCTTGCGGGCGCGCTACTGATGGTGCTTTCGCTGAGCGGCGACACCGCTCCGGATCCGCGCTATGTCACCGACACCGAGATCACCGACAGGGAACGCGGATGCGCGGGCCGGACGAACTCGCTGTCCCAGATCGAGTACCTGCCGGTGGACAAGCACGACCGGGCGCGGGGTGCCTTCGCCTGCCTGGCTCCCGGCCCTGCCAGCTCGACGATCGACGAGCGGAGGTCGAACCTGCCCAGCCGCTATCCGCCGGGGCACATCGTGGGCACTACCGAGGTCGGCCATCTCGTCGCCCGCCAGTTCGGCGGCGACGTCGAGCCGCACAATCTCGTCGCGATGTACAAGCCGACCAACGACGCCATGCAAGGGGTGGAGAACATCGTGAGGGGCCGCCTGAACCGCGGCGAACGGGTCTTCTACGCGGCGATCCCGCGGTACTCCGAGACCAGCTCGCCGGACTTCGATCCGAATGCGGCCCGGCCGTACCAGATCGACATATTCATCAATAGCGAAAGCGGTTTCATCTATATACCAGTGCCTAATCTTCCGTAACAGTGCGCAACGGGGCCTGCCCGCCGGAGTCGGTAGGATTCGGCGGGCAGGGCCGTGAGAGGAGGTCGGTCGGCTATGGAGAACCCCTTGGGGTGTGTCGAGCGCCTGGCCGAGCTCATCGGCTCGGTCCAGCGGGTGACCGAGGAATACGACTGGCCGGCGATCGAGGGCTCGTTGGGCGGCCTGTCGCTGCCAAGGGACTACAAGGCGTTCGTGGAGACGTTTCCGCCTCACTGGATCCGCGAGCGGATCCGCGTCACCCGCCCTGGTGATGTCGACCACCCGAAGACCGACTACCTGGGGTTCTACGCGCAGCACCTGGAGGAGCTGCGGCACAAGGGGTGCCCGTACCCCGTCTTCCCGGAGCCGGCGGGAGTGCTGCCGTGGGGTCGGGGTGCGAACCGCGAGCTCTACTTCTGGCGTACCGACGGCGACGACCCGGACGCGTGGACAGTCGTCTGGTGTGACGCCGATGGACAGGAGTGGCGGACCTTCCCAGGCACGATGTGCGAGTTCCTCAGCGCCGTCGTCACGGGGGAGGTGGAGGTACCCGCGCCTCCGCCGGAAGTCCCCGCGCTCCGCCCGGCGCGGTGGGGCGAGAAGATGCCGGAGAACGAGTTCGAGGAGCTGGCCCGCGTCCTCGGTACGGCGTATCCGCGGCCGGCCAAGCCCGACTGGGCGGCCTTCGAGGACGAAGTCGGCTTGGTGTTCCCCGCGGACTACCGCGAGTTCATCGACCGGTACGGCGTGGGCGTCTTCTGCGACATCCGTATCGCCGGGCCGGACCCGTGCCCGGAGTTCGACCTGCGTTTCCTGCTGCGCCAGCAGATCGAGCAGGCGCAGTCGTCACCACGAGCGCGGCTGGCATTCGGCAACGCGAACCGCGCCATCTTCGCGTGGGGCGAAACCCTCGGCGGCTGGCTCTGCGGTTGGGGCGCTACCGGCCCGGACTCCGCGACCTGGGGTACCGTCACCGTCACGCCGACCTTTGTGCCCGCGTTCACCGACGAGCTCTCGTTCAGCACCTTTCTCCTGCACTACAGCGGTCACCGCGATCAGCTCAACGTCTTCTTCGCCCGTGAGCCGTGGCCCGGTGGACCTACGTTCCAGCCGCACGGGCACGAGTAGGGTGAACCGCCCCGCAGGTGCGTGCGTGAGTGAGGTTGTACCAAGCACGGTGTATCTGGGGAGGCACTGGCAAACGACGTGACGGACGACGAGGCCGAACTGCTCAGGGCGCTACACGCCGAACATGGCGATGCGCTTTATGCGCATGCGGTGCGGTTGTGCGGCGGCGATCGGCAACGGGCCGAGGACCTCGTACAGGAGACGCTGCTACGCGCGTGGCGGCATCCAGAGGCGCTCGACCCCGATCGCGGTTCGGTTCGCGCCTGGCTGTTCACGACCGCCCGGCACCTCGCGATCGACGCGTGGCGCCGCCGGTCGGTACGGGTCAACGAGGTCGTCACCGATGCGTTGCCGGAGCCGGCCGCCGAGGACGAGACGGACCGCGCCGTCGAGGCGTGGACGGTCGCCGAAGCGCTGGCTCGGCTCACCCCCGCCCACCGGGAAGTGCTCCTCGAGTGCTTCTACCGGGGACGGTCGGTAGCGGAGGCCGCCGTGCGGCTCGGGGTACCACCGGGCACGGTCAAGTCCCGTACGCATTACGCGTTGCGGTCGTTGCGGCTGGCGCTGGAGGAGTTGGGGGTGACGCGATGAGGTGCGAATACGCGACCGACGACGGCGCGTACGTCCTCGGCGCCCTGGCTCCGGCCGAGCGGGCCGATTTCCAGCGCCACCTGGCGGACTGCCCGGACTGCCGGGACGCCGTCGCCGAACTGGCCGTCCTACCGGGATTGCTGGGCCGGCTGGACGCGGCCACCGCCGAGCAGATCGCCCAGGCCGCCAACGGCAGCGAGGTACCGGGGCTACCCCGGCTGATCGCGGCCGCACAGGAGGACCGCCGGCGTGGCCGGATGCGTGGGCGGTGGCGGCTCGGCCTCGCCGCCGGAGTGGTGGCGCTCGCCTTCGTCGGCGGCGTGGTGGTCGAGAGCGATCTGCCGACATCACCGGCGAACAACGTGGCCATGGTCCCGATGGCGGCGGTCGACGACCACAGCCCGGTGACCGCCGAGGTCGGGTTCATCCCGGACGCCGGCGGGACGCGGATTTCGCTGCACTGCGCGTACCTGACCAGCGAGAACTACCACAAGCCGTGGACGTTCCGGCTGTTCGTGGTCGCCACCGACGGCGTCTCCGAGCAGGTCACCTCATGGCATGCGGCACCCGGCGAAGAGCTGCAGATCGACACCACGACCCAGTACACGGTGACCGAGCTGGCCAGAGTCGAGCTACGCCTCGGCGACGGCACCCTGCTGCTGGAACACAGCATGCCGTAGGAGCGCTGCGTGGCGCAGAGCGTCCCAGGTGAAGATGGCCAGGGCGAGCCAGACGAGCGCGAAGCCGGCGAGCCGGGCCGGCGGCATCGGTTCGTGGTAGAGGAAGACGCCGACGGCCAGTTGCAGGATCGGTGCGACGTACTGCAGGATGCCCAGGCCCGTCATCGGGATGCGGTTGGCCGCGCCGGCGAAGAACAGCAACGGGATCGCGGTAAGGACACCGCCGATCAGGACGAGCGTGGTGTGGCCGGGGCTGACGTCGCCGACCGTACCGCCGCCGTGCGCCTGCAACACCGCCAGATAGGCGAGCGCGGGCACGGCCAGCGCCGCCGACTCGACGAACAGGCCGTCGGTGGGCGGCAGCCCGAGGCGTTTCTTGATGAGGCTGTACGTCGCGAACGTCACGGCCAGAATCAGCGCGATGTACGGCAACCGTCCATAGTCGACAGTCAGCACGCCGACGGCCACCGCACCGACGCCGAGCGCTACCCATTGGGCGCGGCGCAGCCGCTCGCCGAACAGGACGACGCCGAACAGTACGGAGATCAGCGGGTTGATGAAGTACCCGAGCGACGTCTCCACTACCCGGTCGGTGTTGACGCCGTAGATGTACGTGCCCCAGTTGACCGCGATCAATACCGCCGCGAGCAGGACGCCGCCGAGCCGGCGCGGTTCCCGGATCAGTGCGCCTATCGAGCGCCAGCGCCGCATCGCGAACAGCAGCACGGCCACGAACACTGCGGACCAGACGACCCGGTGCGCCAGGATCTCCACCGCGCCAGAGGGCTGCAGGTGCTTGAAGTAGATGGGAAAGAACCCCCACGACACGTACGCGGCGAGGCCGTACAGGTATCCGCGACGGTCATCCATGTCGACCACGGTAAGGGGTTGTTACTCCGGCGAGTCCTTGCCGTGAGCGAGGTCACGGGGTCAGGCGCAGCTCCATCCATTTCTCCGGCTCCACGAGTGGCGTGAAGCCGAGCTTGGCGTACATCCCGTGGGCGTCGGTGGTCGCCAGGACGATCCGGCGCGGTCCCCAGGACCGGGCCAGCGCGCACGCCGTACCGACCAGCCAGGTGCCGAGCCCGCTGCCGCGCTCCTTCGGGTCGAGGTAGACGTCGCACAGCCAGACGAAGGTCGCCCGGTCGGTCACCAGCCGGGCGAAGCCCACCTGGGCGCCACGCGGCGCGTACAGGCCCAGGTTGACCGAGCCGGCCAGCGACCGCTCGACGACCTCGCGCGGGCGGCCGAGCGCCCAGTACGCATCCTCGGACAGCCAACCGTGGACGAGGTCCACGTCGAGCCGCTCCGGATCGTCGTCTATCTCGTACCCGTCGTCCCGCCTCTCGCGCATGCTTTCCTTCCGTCGAGGAGGACGGTCAGTCCTTGCCGTCCGGGACCACCAGGTTGAGCACGAAGCTGATGACGCCGACGAGCAGCGCGCCGAGTATGGCGGACGGCCAGAAGTTCGCCACGTGGAACGGCAGGTCGAACTGGCCGGCGATCCAGCTGGTGAGCAGGAAGAGCAGGGCGTTCACCACGATCGCCACGAGCCCGAGGGTCAACACGTAGAACATGCAGCCGATCGTCTTGATGATCGGCCGGAGGATGGCGTTGACCAGCCCGAAGATGATCGCGACGGCGAAGACCGTCCCCACCTTCGCGGGAACCGAGTCGCCGCCGAGCGTGATGCCGCTGATGATGAGAGTAGATATCCAGAGCGCCAAGGCGCTGATGCACAGCCGGATGACAATGCCCATGCGCGCGATCGTGCCACCCGCCGACAACGGCGATCAAGAGCGAGTCGGAGCCTGGACAAATCGTGGATCGGCCGGTTGCTGCTGGATGAGCTGCCGCTCGAGCGCGGTGGGGGACAGCAGCGCCCAGCGGACGGTCCGCCGGCTGACCACGCCGACCATCTCGCCGGCGATCCGGGTGAGCCATTCGCCCGCGGTACCGAGGCCCAGCGCCGCGGACGCGATCGCGGCCGGTTCGGGAGGCATCGGGGCGAGGATCGCGAGATCCGCGCGGCTGAGCAACTCCTGGTCCGGTGGGATCAGCTCTTCGCGGACCACCAGTACGGTCCGCCAGGCGGCCACCGGAATCGGTACCTCGCCCGCGACCGGGCCGACGTCCACCACGACGAGCTGCGGCCGCAGCGGGGCGCCGGGCATGGCGAGCGTGGATGACGGGCGGCCCGGCGGGCCGAGGTCGACCACGGCGCCCGGCGCGCTGACCCCGCGGACGAACGGCTCCCACGCGTACGGCCGGGCGCTCTGCACGACGACCTGCGCGCCCAGCGCGAGCGCCCGCATGGCGACCAGTTGGGCCGAGGCCAGGCTGCCCGCGAGCATCGCCCTGGTCGGCTCGTACCGGAACAGCCGCGCCGACACCGGTTCCCCGTGCCGGTTGACGCCGAGCACCAGGCCGGAGCCGGAGACCGGCAGCGCCATCGTGTCGAGCCCGCTCGCGGTCACCGAGTGTCCACTGTAGACGAGACCGGTGGCCGCCGAGTGCCCGCCCACCGGCATGGTCGCGGCCAGCCCGGCCATGTGCTCGCCGTCGAGCCGTTGCGCGCCGGCACCGTGCGCCGACAGCAGCCGCCGCAGGGCCTGCGCCGCGAACGTCAGCGACGCCGGACTCGGGGCCGCCATGCGTACCGCCAGGTCCACCGCCACCTCGTCGTGGCCGGGTACGCGCGGCCCGATGGTCACCGCGACCGTGGTCGCGGACGCCGGCAGCGCCAGCAGCCTCGGTACCAGCTGCGCGCCGGTCGCTTCGTCGAGCTGCGGCCAGCGGCGCAGGCGGAACGTCGCCTGCAGCAGACCACCCAGGTGCACGCCGTGCCAGGCTTCGTGGACCGGTTGCGCGCCGTCGTAATGAGCAAGATCCGCGAGTACCGCGAGAGCCGGGCCATCGGCCAGCAGCCGTACACCCACCGTCTTCAACCGGCGGCGGGCGCGCCTGACCGCGCTGTCGAGCGTCTTGCGCAGGTCGGCCTCGGTCCAGCCCTCGCTACGCAACACCTGGATCGCCAGCACGGTCCGTTGCTGCCCGAGCATGCGGCCCTCGGTGAGCTGCCGGTACGACGTCGCCGCGCTGCTCCCACCCGCCGCCAGTGCGGGCGCCGGTACGCCGGAGACCAGCAGCCGGACCCGGAGCGCCGGCCCTTCCGCCTCGGCAGCGGGCAGCAGGCCGGCCGGAGCCGACAGGACGGTGGCCGTCTCGGCGACCATGGCCGCCGGGTCACCGAGCTCGAGCAGGGCGGTCAGCCCGTAACCGTCCTCGATGACGGCCGCGGCCTCGCCCGCCACCTGTGCCGGTACCACCTTCGCACCGGGCACGACCGTGTCGAGCAGGGCGGCCGGGCCGGCGCCGGGCGGCAGTGTGTGCCGGCGGCCGGCGTACCGGCTCACGAGGCCCAACCACTGGTAGAGCCAGCGCCGGCGCAACCGGAGCCAGGACGCGCCGAGCAGCACCACAGCCCCGAGGACGGCGCCACCGATCGCGAGTGCGCCGTTTCCGGCGGCGGCCAGCAGCCCGGCCACGGCGATCTGGGTGGCGACGATCTGACCACTGTGGACACCGGCGAAGGCGCCAGGACGCCGTCGAGCCCGAGGAGTCACCGCGACAGCTGTCACGTCGGCCTATGGTAGGCGCCGGACGTGTCCATCGGGGAGGACGTATGCCGTCACGCCAGGATCACATGCATTCGTACCAATTCATGGTCCAGCGGCTCGTAGCGGCGATCGTCTTGCGTGACACCGATCCGGTCCACCCGCCGTTCCGCCGGCTCGTGGCCGCGGCGTCGGCCGGTGTGCTGCTCGCGACGCTGGCGCTCGCCGCGACGGCCGGCTACGGACTGCTCGTCCGCGACGACGACAGCTGGCGGGCCGGTGACGCGCTGATCGTCGCGAAGGAGTCCAGCGCCCGGTACGTGTACCGGGACGGCCTGCTGCACCCCGTGCTCAACTACACGTCCGCGCTGCTGATCCTCGGCATCGGCCGGCCTCGGACGGTGTACGTGCCGGCGCGTTCGCTCGCGGCGGTACCGCGCGGGACTCCGTTGGGCATCCCGGGCGCACCCGACGCGCTCGCCGAGCCCGAACGGCTGGTCGGCCTGCCGTGGACCCTGTGCGGGTCGGCGCTTCATCTCGGTGGAGGGGGCGCCGGCGGGCGGGCGTTGGGAGACTTGGGCCTGCTCGTCCGCGATCCGGCCGGGACCAGCTACCTGATCTGGCGCAACCGCAGGCATCCGATCCGGGAGCCGGCAGTCGTACTCGCCGCGCTGGGCTGGGGCAGAGCGCCACACGTGCGGGTCCCGACGCCGGTGCTCGACGCGTTGCCGGCCGGCGACGACCTGGCCCGGATCCCGATCGGGGGGCGGGGTCGGCCGTCGGGGCTGGCCGGGCTGCGGGTTGGCGATGTGGTTGTCGTGGAGAGCCAGGGCGGGGCGCGGCAATACGCGGTCGCCCTCGCCGGTGGCCTCGCTCCGGTCACCCAGATGCAGGCCGACCTCCTGCTGGCCGAGCGCGGTACCCGGCTGCGCCGGCTGGATCCGGGCTCCTACACGACCGCGCCGAAGCTGGACGACCTCGTCCCCGGCGGACCGGTACCGCCGCCGGAGGAGACGCCCGAGCTGGTACGGCCGGCCGGCGAGCTGTGCGTCGACGTGGCGGACGACACGGTTGGGGTACGCGTCGATGTCCCGGTCGACGGTGTCGACGGCGTTGTCGTGCCGCCCGGCCGTGGTGCCGTCGTCGACGCGGGCGGCACGCTCAGCGTCGTCACGGATCTCGGGATGCGGTACGCGGTACCGAGCCGCGAGGTCCTCGCGATGCTCGGCTACGGCGACGTGACCCCGCTGCGGTTGCCCGCGGGCGTCGTGGCGCTGTTGCCCGCCGGCCCGGCTCTCGATCCCGGCGTTATCCACAGGTTTGCCAACAGGGCTACCGGCTAGCCGCCGCGATCGATAGCGTCGGCGGACGTCAGGTCATTGAAGAAACGGGGGTTTCGATGGACCACGCGCAGGCACACGTCGCCGTGCTGGAACGCACGGCCGGCAGGTTCGACGGGGTCAACCGGTCGCTGGAGGCGATGCTGCGGCGGCTGATGGCCGAGCTGGACGCGCTCGAGCAGCAGTGGCGCGGCGCGGGCGGGCGGACGTTCGACCAGGTACGCCGCGACTGGGCCGCGGACCAGGCCCGGCTGCACCGCGCGCTGGACGAGACGGCGACCGCCATCCGCTCCTCGGGCCGCGGCTACGCCTCGTCGGACGCCGACGCGGCCAGCCGGGCGAGGTCGGTCCGGCGCGGCCTGACGCTGCCGTTGTAGAGCCGGCCGTGAGCTTCGGGCGCCTGGACCTTCGGTCGGCGCAGGTCAAGACCAACGGAGTCAACCAATGAGAGACGAACCCCTCCTGGTCAACTTCACCGCGATGTCGACGGCCAGCGCGAACATCGCCGCCGCGATCAGGACGCTGCACGACCAGCTCGCCGAGCTGGAACAGAGCGCCGCCCCGCTCGTGTCGACGTGGGAGGGCTCGGCGCGATCGGCGTACGACCAGCGTCAGGCGCAATGGCGCGCCGCGGCGGCGGAGCTGACTGCCACGCTGACCGACATCAAGCAGGCGCTCGATGACTCCGCGGCCGACTACGCGTACACCGAGAGACGCAACAGCCACCTGTTCGAATGAGTCCGAATAGCCCCCTCGGTCAGCGTTCGGGGGCGAGCCGATGCCTTGGCTGGACCGTTGTAGGTTGTACGCGATGCGTGCATCGGTTGCTCACGGTAAGGAGGTGGCCGTGAACGAGTGGGAGCCGGCCACCGAGGCAGAAGTCGCGATGCGGGACGCCCTGCGGGCGGGCGACCAGGAGCTCTATTTCCGCATTCTCGCCCGCAGCGAGCTGCTGTTGCCGGTGTCCACCGACGCGCTGGCCGGCCGCTCGCCGGTGGGCTGGGGCACCTGGACGACCGGTTCCCGTACGCACGTGCTGGCGTTCACATCGACCGAGGCGATGCAGGTCTGCCTGTCCGAGCACGCTGGCTCGGCCCGCCGTGTGGCGTACCACGAGCTGGCCGCGCACTGGCCGAACCTGGAGTGGTGGCTGGCCGTCGATCCGGGGCTGCCGATCGAGGGGTACCTGCCCGCGTGGTTCGTGTCCCAGCTGGCCCGTGGCGACATCCGGCTGCCCGGCCGCACGCTCGGTGCCCGGGCCCGCGTCGAGCGGGTGGAGAGCTTCCAGCGTGCGCGAGCGGTGGCCTCGGTACCCGGCCGGACGCCGGCCCAGACCATCCGCGCGACCGCCCCCGTCTCGCCGGCCAAGGCTCCGGCGGCCCCGGAGCCGGCTCCCGAGCCCGTGGTGATCGAACCCGAGCCGGTGGTGGTAGAGCCCGCGCCGGCGGAGGCCGGCGCCAGCGTCACAGCCGGCAGCGTCACAGCCGGCAGCGGTCTGGCGGCGGCGTTGGCGGGGCGGAGTGCGGCGGCGGCGGCCCGGGCGACGTTGCGCGAGACACCCGCGGTCGCCGAGGAGCAGCCCGCGGCGCCGGAGGAGCCGGTCTTCGTACCGGCCAACGAGACCGAGGCGAGCCTGCTGGCCGCGGCGGACGAGGGGAACACCGACAGCTTCCTGTCCACGCTGTTGCTGGCCAAGGTGCTACTGCCGCTGCCGTCGAGCGGGCACGTGGACGGCCGGCCGGGCGATTCGAGCTTCGTGTGGCGTACCGAGACGATCGAGGACCACCCGTACGTGGTGGTGTTCACGTCCGAGGAGCGCCTCGTGGAGCACCTCGGTGAGGCCCGCCAGACCGTGGGCGTCAGGTTCGCTCAGTTGATCCGGCACTGGCCGGACGAGCACTGGTCGTTCGCGGTCAACCCCGGTACGCCGGTCGGGGCCAAGCTGCCCGGTAACCAGATCGTGGCGCTGGCCAACTGGGCGGCCGAGGTCGGGCTGGGAGAGGAACCGGCCGAGGAGGCGCCTGGTCCCTCGATCGGCGAGCCCGTCGAGGAAACCGAACCGCCGCCGTCGCCGGTGGCCGGATCGGCTACCGCCTCGTCGAGCGCGGGCCTGACGATGATGCAGAAGCCGCTCCCGCCCGGCCAGGTGAGCTACTACCTGGAACGCGGGTACGACCGGGTGTCGGGTTTCGTGCAACGGGCGAACGAGCTGGCGCACCTGCGCACTCCGGCCGAGCTGCACGCCGCAGTGGGCCTGGACTACGCCGGATCGCCGTTCGACCGCAACGCCGACGAGCTGTACGTCCTGCGGTGGGCGGCGCACCGACCGAGCCTGTACCGGATCCCGTACGGCGGCCCGCACGAAGCCGCAATGCAGGCCATGCAGGGCTGGGTCATCGAACGGGCGCCGTTCCGGGGCAACGGGTTCGCGCCCAGCGAGACCGGTGACGTCATCGCGGAGTTCAAAGTGGACAGTGCACGGCTGCCGCACGGCGCGCAGCTGTGGCGGGTCCGCGCGGACGGTACCGAGACCCTGATCGCGTTGCTCGACGCCGACGGACCGACGTGGCGGCGCGTGGACGGCACGCAGTGATCCGCGACGGGTTCATCGCGCGCTGGACCGGGCAGGAGTACGAGGCCAGCCCGGACGGTGACGATGTGCGCCTGTACCGGCCCGATCCCGCGGACGGCTTCGAGGAGATCCGCCCCGGGCGGTACCGGCGCATCGTCCCGGCGAGCGACGTCGAGGACCTGGTGTACGTGCGAACGACCTGCACCTGGCGGGGAGAGCCGTTCATCGTGCTCGGCGAGCACGGGGATTGGCTGCGCGTGGAGTACGCCGGCGGCAAGGCCCCGGTGGCCGCGCTGCTGAACCTCGAGGAGTTCGACTTCGGCGTGTACCAGGGCTGGGCCCCCGCCAACGAGGTCATAGACCTACGGGAGCAACGGGTCTAGCTACCGAGGCGCACCGCACGGGCGTGCAGGTAGCGCTGTTGCGGCAGGCTGGTTGCCCGGTGCGCGGCCGCCAGGTACGCCTCGTGGGCCGCGGTCGGGTCGCCGGCCATCTCCAGCAGGTGCGCGCGGACCGCGTACAGCCGGTGGTCCTCGGCGATCCGGTCGTCGGTGGCGAGCTTGCCAACCAGGTCGAGGCCGGCCGGGGCGCCGTGGACCATCGCCACCGCGACGGCGTGGTTCAGCGCTACCACGGGGTTGTCGGACATCCGCAGCAGCACCTCGTACAGCGCCAGGATCTGCGGCCAGTCGGTCTCCTCCGCGGTCGGTGCCTCGTCGTGCAGGGCGGCGATCGCCGCCTGCAGCTAGTACGGACCGGTAGCTCCACGCGGCAGCGCCTCGGAGACGAGGGCCACGCCTTCGGCGATCTGGTCGGCGTTCCACAGCCCGCGGTCCTGCTCGGCCATCGGAACCAGCGCGCCGTCCGGCCCGGTACGCGCCGCCCGCCGCGCGTCGGTCAGCAGCATGAGCGCGAGCAGCCCGGTCACCTCGCCGTCGTCGGGCAGCAGTCGGTGGACGAGCCGGGTCAGCCGGATCGCCTCGGCCGACAGCTCCCGGCGTTGCAGGTGCGGGCCGGACGTGGCGGCGTACCCCTCGTTGAAGATCAGGTAGAGCACGTGCAGGACGGCGGCCAGCCGGTCGGCGCGCTCGGCGGCCGGCGGCATACCGAACGGGATGCCGCTCTCCTTGATGCGCTGCTTGGCCCGGCTGATCCGGCGCGTCATGGTGGCCTCGGGTACGAGGAACGCGCGGGCGACCTCGGCCGTGCTCAGGCCACCGACCGCGCGCAGCGTGAGCGCGATCTGCGAGGCCGGCGACAGCGCGGGATGGCAGCACATGAACAGCAGGACGAGCGTGTCGTCCGTGGCTGGAACCAGTTCCTGGTCGGGCAGCACCCAGCGGGCGACGGTGTCCTCCCGGCGCTGCCGGGCCTGCTCACTGCGCAGCAGGTCGGTCAGCCGGCGCGAGGCGACCGTGATCAGCCAGCCGCGTGGACTGTCCGGTACGCCCTCGGCCGGCCACTGCAGGGCACCGGCCAGCAGCGCCTCCTGTACCGCGTCCTCCGCGGTGTCGAAGTGGCCGTACCGACGTACCACCGCGCCGAGGACCTGCGGCGCGAGCTGGCGCAGCAGGTCCCCGACACCGTCCTCGTTCACACCCCGAGGTCCTCGATGCCGTCGATGACGGGCCGGATGTCCACGTATTCCCCAGGCGCGTCAGGGTTGATCAGACCGGCGGCGATCTCGGTTGCGCGGTCGTAGCTCTCGCACTCGACGATCGTGTAGCCGGCCAGGACCTCCTGGGTCTCCGGATACGGCCCGTCGGTCACCACCGGAACCCGGTTCTCCAACTGGATCCGCCGGGCATGCACGGGCGCGCTCAGCCCCCGGGCGTCCACGAACTCCCCGGAATCGATGAGCTTCTGGTGGTACGACCCCATGTACGCGTGCATCTTCGCGACGTCCTCCGCCGACATGGGCGGCTTGTCCGTGGGCTTGCCGGACAGCACGTCGTAGTCCTGCTGCGAGCCGTACAACATGATCATGTATTTCATGACCTCTCCTCTCTGCTAACGGAGACGTCGAAGTCAGCGAGCGGATCAGGACTTGGCCCAGCGGAGAATTTCGCCGGTGACCAGGTCGGGGACCTCCCGGTGAGGGAAATGGCCGATATCGTCGAGCATGTGCCATTCGTACCCGGCTACGACGTACCGGCCGGAGCCGAGAGCGGTACGCGGCAGGATCGCGGGGTCGACGGCGCCATGCAGCTGCAGCGTCGGCGTGATGATCGGCTTCTGCAGCAGCTTGACGAAGCGGTAGCCGTGCAGCCGCAGCACCGAGCGGAACGCCCACCGGTACGCCTCCAGCGCGCAGAACGACACCTGCGGGATCAGGAACGCCTCGCGGCATTTCGCGGCGTACTCGGCGAACGCAGGTGACCGCACCCACGCCGATCCACCCCAGCGCACGAGGAACTCCTCGATCGGCGCCGCGCCGTCCCGGGTCAGCACATGCTCGTACCGCGGGATCTGGAACTTCAGCATCGGGGCCGCCGCGGCGAGCTGTCCGCGTGGGTCGGCGAACACCGCCGCCCGGGCCCGCAGCGGGTGCGCGGCCGCGATCACCACGAGCCGGCGGACCAGCCGGGGGTGAAAGGCCGCGGTCGTCCAGGCGAGCATGCCGCCGTACCCGGTACCGACCAGCGTCGCCGACCGCTCGCCGAGGGCCCGGATCAGGCCCACCACGTCGGCCGCCATCGTGTAGCCGTCGTACCCCCGCGGCGGCTTGTCGCTGGCGCCGTACCCGCGCAGGTCGACGGCTACCGCGCGGAACCCCGCGTCGGCGAGCGCACTCAGCTGCGCCTCCCATGCCCACCAGAACTCCGGGAAGCCGTGCAGGAACAGGACCAGCGGCCCGGTCCCGGCCTCGACCGCGTGGAACCGGCTGCCGTTCGCGTTGACGAACCGGTGCGTCCACGGCCCGTCGAGCATCACGCATGCCTCGTCCACCCCGGTGTTCACGGTGCTCAGCCTAAGGCCGCCCGGGTAGCCTCGGGTCATGACCGCCCCCCGGCCCTTACCTTTCATCGACGTCTCTGGATCACCTGGTCAGTGCGGTGCCGCGTACGGCGCGGCCGCCGCCGAGGTCATCGCTCGGAACGTCGAGGCGTACGACCGCCGCTTCGCGATCCAGGCCGGGCTCGACCGGGAGACCGTGTACGCGGCAGGTCGCGGCTACCGCGCGGCCACCGCGGAGCACCATCCCCGCATCGCGGAGATGCTCGACGCGGTCGCCGAGGGTGCCGGGGTACCGGTCGAGGCGATCTACGGGATCAATGCCCGTACCGAGCTGATCTACGCCGCGCTGAACAGCGAATGTACGTCGGTGGGCGTGCTCGGTACCCACACCGCCTCCGGTCACCTGCTCCTCGGCCAGAACTGGGACTGGCATCCGGATCAGCGGGACACGATGGTCCTGTTGCGTACCACGGACGAGTACGGCCACGTGGTGCTGACGCTGACCGAGGCCGGCATGCTCGCCAAGACCGGGCTCAACTCGGCGGGCGTCGGACTCTGCGTGAACATGCTCGGCACGGATCGGGACGGGCTGGGCGCACCCGGTGTGCCGTACCACGTGATTTTGCGGGCGGCGCTCGACGCGGAGAGCTTGGCGCGGGCGTTGCGCGCGACGGTACGCCCGCCGCGCACATCCTCGATCAACCTGCTGCTCGGCCAGGTGGGCGACGGCGGCGGCGAGATCATCGACGTGGAGATCGCCCCCGGCGACGCGGGTTGGCTGCACCCGGTCGACGGCGTCGTCACGCACGCGAACCACTTCGACACCGCGGTATCGATCTACGACACGATCAAGGACTGGGGCGGCTCGTCGCTGTTCCGGGCGGCCCGGGCGCGCCGGCTGCTTGCCGAACCGGCCGCCGCGGGCAAGGTGAGCGAAGAGGACCTCGCCATGGTGTTCCGGGACCATGCGAGCTTCCCGCTGTCGATCTGCCGCCACGTCGACGAGCGGGACGCGTACTACGACCGGTCGGAGAGCGTGTACTCGATCATCATCGACCTCGACGCCCGGCGCATGGCGATCGCGGCCGGCCCACCGTGCCGGGCCGAGTACGACTGGTTCGAGCTAGCGGCCCAATAGCAGGCGGACGTGGTCTGCCATCGGCGCTCCGATGGCGGCGAACAGGGTCTCGGCCTGTTCGCGGTGCTCGTCGGCGTCGCGGCCGAGCGCGGACAGCGCCCGCCAGAGCACCAGGTGCGTCCGGGCCTGCCCGAGCCGGTGGCCGGTCGCGGTGTGGCCGGCCAGCGCCTGGTCGGCCCGTTCGGCGGCCGACCAGGGTTCGCCGCGGCGGAGCTGGATCGCGGCCAGCGTGGTCAGCGCGTTGGCGTCGAGCATCCGGTACCCGCGCTTGCGGGTGGTGGCCAGCGCCTCCTCGGCGTACGCGGCCGCCCGGTCGAGCTGGCCCGCTGACAGCAACCCGCCGGCCAGCATGATCGAGACCTCGGCTTCCACATAGGAGTCGGTGGCCTCCCGAGCCAGCACGACCGCCCGCCGGTAGCCGATGACCGCCGCCTCGAGATCGCCGACGTGGTGATGGATCGTGGCCTCCGCCGCCAGCGCGTCGGCCTCGAACCGCCGATCGCCGATGTCGCGGGCGGCGGCCACCGCGGTCCGGACGAGCTCGTTCGCCTCGGCGTACCGGCCAGCCTCCCGGTGCACGTCGGCGAGCGCGCGGATCGCGTCGGCCTCCCCGACCCGGTCGCCGACCTCCTGGTGCAGGTGCAGCGCGCGGGTGAGCACGTTCGACGCGTCGTCGAGCCGCCCGAGCGCGCGGTACGCCTCGCCCAGCCCGGCGAGCGTCCTGGCCTCGCTGCTCAGCGAGCCCTGCTCCTGGTACAGCGAGATGGCCTGCTCGAGGTGGTCGGCGGCCTGCTGGAGCTGGCCGAGTCCCCAGTAGACGAGACCGAGGTTGCCCAGCTGGATCGCCTGGCCGAGAAGCCGCCCGGTCTGCCCCCCGACGGCGAGCGCCGCGGTGTACCGGTCGGCGGCCTCGCGCAGCTCACCGAGGCTCCAGTGCACGTTGCCGAGGTTGCCCAGCGTCGTGGACTCGCCCTCGGCCCAGCCGGCCCGCCGGGTCAGCTCGAGCGTGCGGCGGTACGCGTCGATCGCGTCCTGGTGCTCCCCCTGGATCCAGTGCAGGGTGGCGAGACCCAGTTGGGAGGCCGCCTGGGCCCGGACGTTGCCCTCCCGTTCGGCGGCTGCCAGGCCGGCCGCGGCGACCGCCGTACCGTCCACTGTGTACATCCGCAGGTACAGGTAACCGCGCAGCCCGTCGGCCAGCCGCCAGGCGGCCTCGGGTGGTCCGCGCCGGGCGGCGTGGCCGACCGCGCTGACCAGGTTCGATCGCTCGGCGTCGAGCCAGCCCGACGCCTGCGCGGTGTCCGTGAAGTCGACGGTCGGGTGCGCGCTACAGGCATCCGACAGCGGCAGGCGCAGGATCTGCGGGTAGACCCGGCGGGCCGCGCCGTCGATGCCGTGCAGGTAGAAGTCGTACAGCCGGGCGAGGGCGGCGGTCCGGTCGCGCTCGTCGTCCTCGGTGGCGGCCCGGTCGGCCGCGTACCGGCGCAGCAGATCGTGAAAGGCGTACCGGCCGGGCGCGTGCTCCTCGATCAGGTGCGCGGCCGCCAACCGGTCGAGCAGCTGGGCCGCCTGCGCGGTCGGCAGATCGGCCAGCGCCGCGGCGGCCGGTACGCCGATGTCCGCCCCCGGAGTCGGGCCCAGCAGGCGGAAGAGCCGCCGGGCGTCGGCGGTCAGGGCCGCGTAGGAGTGGTCGAACGCGACCCGGACCCCGGCGTGCGGATCCCCGTCGACCTGCAGTGCGGCGAGCCGGTCGCCGGCCGCCAGCTCCTCGGCGTACCGGGCGATCGTGACCAGCGGGCGGGCGGTCAGGTTGGCCGCGGCGATCCGCAGCGCCAGCGGCAGGTGGCCGCACAGCTCGGCCAGCTGGGCGGCGGCCGACTCCTCGCGGTCGACCCGGCCCGCCCCGGTGAGGTGGGCCAGCAGCGTGCGCGCCTCGGCCGGCGACAGGACGTCTAGCGGCAGGCCGACGGCACCGTCGCGAGCCACGAGCCCGCCGAGCTTGTCGCGGCTGGTGACCAGGACGAGGCAGCCCGGGCTGCCGGGGAGCAGCGGGCGGACCTGGTCGGGATGGCCGGCGTTGTCCAGCAGCACCAGGACCCGCCGTTCGGCGAGCACGCTGCGGTACAGCCCAGCGGCGTCCTCGGCGCCGGCGGGAACCTCGTCGGCCGGTACGCCCAGCGCCGGCAGGAAGCGGGCGAGCGCGTCGACGGGGCGCAGCGGTGAGCCGGCGGCGTAGCCGCGCAGGTTCACGTACAGCTGGCCGTCGGGGAACTGGTCGCGGACGCGGTGCGCCCAGTGCACGGCCAGCGCGGTCTTGCCGACGCCCGCGGTACCGGCGATCGTCGAGACCACCAGTGCGCCGCCGCGATCCAGCAGCGCGTCGAGCCGCTCGAGGTCGGCGTCGCGACCGGTGAAACCCGCGATGTCGGGCGGGAGTTGGGCCGGAACGACCGGGCGTGGGCGACCGGTGCCGGTCCGCGCCACGGAAAGGTCGTCGTCCAGTACCGCCCGATGCAGCTCACGCAGTTCGGGACCGGGCTCGAGGCCGAGCTCGTCGACGAGTAGCTGGCGCGCGCGGCCATAGGCGGCCAGTGCCTCGGCCCGACGACCACACCGGTAGAGGGCCTGCATCAGCTGCCCGTGCAACCGTTCCCGCAGCGGGTACTCGGTCACGAGCGTGGCGACCTCGGTCACCACCTCGGCGTGCTGCCGCAGCTCCAGTCGCGCGCTGAGCCGGTCCTCGGTCGCGGTCAGCCGGCGCTGTTCGAGCCGGGCCGCCTCGGCCGCCACGGTCCGGGCCGGCGGTACGTCGGCCAATGGCGCGCCCTGCCAGAGCGCCAACCCATCGGTCAACTGGGCCACTGCCCGTTCCAGCCGGCCCTCGACGAGGCCCCGCCGGCCGGACTCGGCCAATCGCTCGAACACCTTGGCGTCGATCTCGCCGTCGTCGACGACCAGCTCGTACCCTCGGCCGCGGGTGACCAACGGCCCGTCCCGCCGGCTGCCGAGCACCCGGCGTAGCCGCATGACGTAGTCCTGGACGGCGCCGACCGCCGCCCGTGGCGGGCGCTCGCCCCAGATCTCGTCCACCAGCCGCTCGGTACCGACGACATGCCCGGCCTCGGCCAACAGGATGGCCAGCACCACTCGCTGTTGTGCCGCGCGGATCGGTGACCAGGCCGCACCGTCCCACACCCGCAACGGTCCGAGTACTCGAAACCGTATCAAGTCAGTCCCATCCCGGACCGGTGCTCGGCCACCCCCCAACTGAGCACCAACTGAGCGCCAGCCTAGCGCGCTCACTTAGCGTCGACATCGATGGAAAGAGTCTGGCCTCCTCTGCTCGAGCGCGAGGAGCAACTGCGGACCATCGAGGCGGGGTTCGCCGCGGCGAACCAGGCGGGGGTGGTTCTCCTCGGCACGCCGGGTATCGGGAAGACCCGGCTGGCGAGGTCGGTGTCGGCGCGCTTCGATGCGGCCGGTCACCGTACGGGTTGGGTGAGCGGTAGCCGGAGCGCGGCATCGGTACCGTTCGGCGCGATGTCGCACCTGCTGCCGGAGAAGTGGCCGAGCGGCGCGGACCGGGTGGCGACATTGCGTGCGGTTGTCGAGCAGGTGGCGGCCTGGGGTGGCCGGCAGCAGGGGGTTCTGTGCGTCGACGACGCCCACCTGCTCGACGATGGTTCGGCTACCGCGGTCAGCCATTTGGCCGTGCAGGGTGCGGCGTACATCGTGCTGACGATCGACGACACCGCACCCGTGGCGGATGCCCTCGTCGCGTTGTGGAAGGACGGGGTGGCGCGGCAGGTACCGCTTCGGCCACTGTCGCCGGCCGCCGTCGATGAGCTGGTGGACCGCGCGCTGGGCGGTCCGCTCGACGGGCTGACGCGGCGGTGGCTGCACACCGCGGCGGCCGGGAACCCGATGGTGCTCCTCGAGCTCATCCAGGCCGGCGTGGAGACCGGGACGCTGCGCCGGCAGTACGGCGTATGGCGGCAGCACGGTACTCCGCTCGGCACGCCACGGCTGGCCCAGTTGATGGCCGATCGGCTGGCCGGGCTCGATCCGGCCGCGTACGCCGTGCTGGAACTGGTCGCCTGTGCCGAACCGGTACCGCTGTGGCTGGTCGCCCGCCTGTTCGGCGGCGTGGCGGTGGCGACCGCGGAGTCCGCCGGCCTCGTCCGCGTCGACGGCGCGGTACTGCGTACCGCCCAGCCACTGTGCGCCGCGGTGGTGCGCACGACGCTGCCGGCGAGCCGGGCGAGCGAGATCTACCAGCGGCTCCTTGCCGAACTGTCCGATGTGGACAGTGTGGATCCGCTGCTGGCGGCGCGATGGCAGCTCGCGGCCGGCCGGATCGACCGACCCGACGTGCTGTTGCCGGGCGCGCGGCTGGCGTACCGGCGGTGCGAGCTGGACCTCGCGGAGCGGCTCGCGCGGTCCGTCGACAGTGGACGGTCGGACCTACTGCTCGCCAAGGTCCTCGAGCGGCGCGGGAACGGTACCGCGGCCGCCGAGGCCCTGCCGCCGCAACCGGACGACGGCGATCCCGAACTCGCCGACTGGGCGGTGACGAGGGCGACGATCGCGTACTGGGGTCAGGGTCAGGTGGGACACGCCGAGCAGGCGCTGGACCTGGCGGCCAACCACCCGATGGCCGAAGCCTGCCGTGCGGCCGTGCGCCTGTTCGACGGCCGTTGCGACGAGGCGTTGGCCCTGGCCTTAGGAGTTTCTTGGGTTGGATCTGCGCCGACCGAAGGTCCAGGCGCCTTGGCTAGCTCACGGTTCGATGTGGCTTCCGATGTGGCCGCGGTCGCCGCCGGCCTGCTCGGTCGGCCGGAGGAGTTGCGGCGCGGCCGGGCCGGGTACGGCGCCTGCCTGGGGTTGCTTGCCGTGGCCGGACCCGACGAAGCGGGCCCGCTGGCCGAGGACGGGTACCGGTCAGCCGTCTCCGCGGAGCGCCCCGCGCCGGTCGTCGGCGGCTGGGCGGCTCTGCGCGGCCTGTGTGCCCTCGCCCGCGGCCGGGCAGTCGGCGCGGTCCGCTGCCTGACCGAAGCGGTGGCCCTGATGGCGGATCAGAACGCGTATCGCCTGGTCCGCCCGACGATGTCCGCGCTGGCCGGAGCCATGGCCCTGACCGGTGACGCCGACGAGGCGATCGCCTGGCTCGCGCGCGCCGAGGCGGCCCCGCCGGCCGGTCGGCTGCTCAGCGCCTGGGAGGAACTGGACCGGGCCTGGGTGCTCGCCGCGATCGGCGACCTCACCCGCGCCCGGGACCGCGCCCTGTCAGCCGCTGAGCAGGCCGCGGCCACTCGCCAGCCGGCATTCGAGGCCCGGGCGCTCTACGACGCCGCCCGGCTGGGCGCGGCCCGTGCCGTCCACGCCCGCCTGGCCGAGCTGGCGGCGTCGACGAGCGGCCCGGTCGTACCCCTCTACGCCCGGGCCGCCGGCGCTCTGATGACCGGGGACTCGACGGCGCTGGAGCGGGCCGCCACGGCGTTCCACGATCTCGGCTTCGCCCTCCACGCGGCCGAAGCCTGCGCGACCGCGGCTCGCGAGCAGGCGCGTCTGGGTCGACCGAACCGAGCCGCGCAGCTCGCCGAGCGCATGACGGCGTACCTCGGCGAGTGCGAGGTCACCGCTACTCCACTGCTGTCCGGTCGGCGAATCTCGACACTCACCTCGCGGGAACGGGAGGTAGCGATGCTCGCCCGCCAACACAGCAGCCGCGAGATCGCCAACCGGCTCGGCCTGGCCCTCAACACCGTGAACAACTACCTGGCCAGGGCGTACCTCAAGCTCGGCGTGACGAGCCGACGCGAGCTGGCGGCTGTCATCGAGATAGACGGACCGCGGGTAGTACGCCCCTTATCACCTAGTTAGGGTGATGAGCACCTTTCGTTCGGCCGGTTGGCTGTACGCATGCAAAACGGTCCAGTCCAGCTCATGGTTATCGGCTTCCCCCACGGCGAGTTCGCGGGCGAGATCCTGACCGAGCTGAAACGCCTGCGGGACAAGGAGATCCTCGGGCTCGTGGACGTACTGCTCGTGGCCAAGGACGAGGACGGCAACGTCGCCACACTGGACAGTGCGCCAGCGGACAGCGGTACCGCCGTGGTTTCGTTGCTCGGCCTCAGTATCGCGGGCGACGAGGCATTGCGTACCAACGACGACCCGGACGAGGTCTGGTACGCCACCGAGGCCATCCCACCCGGTACCTCGGCCGCCATCACGCTCGTGGAGCACCGGTGGGCGATCCCGTTGCGGGACGCGATCGTGCGGGCCGGCGGCGTCACCGTCGCGGATGCGTGGGTGCATCCGGAGGATCTGCTCCTGATCGGCGATGCGGCCACCCGTCGTCTTGGTTAATCATCCTTTTGTCGGATATAGGGGTCACTCAAATGGTTCGATTTATAACTTGGTGGATGCGAAGCCGCAAATGGGTTGTGTAGCACTAGGTAGCCTCGCGATCAACAACACGGGGGAAAGAAAACTTCGCATGCCACACGAGCTGCACGCGCCCGGCGTAACGCCGAGCTTCGTCGACCGGCCCAGAATCAACGCGATTCTCGACAAGGGCATGGACGGTCTGGTCACGCTGGTATGCGCGCCGGCGGGCTGGGGCAAGACATCGGCGGTCGCGGCGTGGGCGGCGCTGCGCGATCCGGCCCAGGTGCGGTGGGTGACACTCGACGAGGCCGACAACGATCCGATCCGGTTGCGCAGGCTGGTCACCGCTCCGGTGCCGGCGGTACTGGTGCTCGACCGGGCCGAGGTCATCGTGGCGGAGGCGGCGATGCGGGTCCTCGCCTCGCTGATCCGCGAACGCCCGCCGCTACTGCGGATCGTCCTGTGCAGCCGGGTGGAGCCGCAGTTGCCATTGGCCCAGCTGCGCCGCACGGCCGAGCTCACCGAGATCGGAGCGGCCGACCTCGCGTTCACCGCCGGGGAAGCGGCCGCGCTGTTCGACAGCGGTACGCCGACCACAGAGGTGCGCGAACGGGTCGAGTGGACCGAGGGGTGGGCGGCCGGCCTGTGCCTGCAGTCGACCGACGAGTACCTCCGCCGCGAGGTGCTGGCCGGCCAACCACCGGAGCTGAAGGAGTTCCTGCTCGGTACGAGCATCGTCGACCGGCTCTGCGGCAGCTTGGCCCAGGCGCTGACCGGGTCCGCGGATGCCCCGCGACGGCTGCGCGAGCTGATCCGGCAGGGTCTGTTCGTCGACGACGACGGGGAACGACGCTGGGTACGCAGCCATCGCATGGTCCGGGACTTCCTGCGCCGCGAAGCGCTCGACCAGCTCTCCGACCAGCTGCCCGCGCTACATGTACGAGCGGCGCGCTGGTGGTCGGAGCACGGCGAGCCGACGTTGGCGGTGCGCCATGCGGTCGCCGCCGACCGGTGGCGGTACGCCAGCCGCCTGGCACCGGAACCCATCGGTTCACCGGCCGCGCTGCCGACGCCATTCGTCGAGACGGTGACCCGGCTCGCGGACATCGGCACGATGCGCCTGCGGGACGAGCATGCCGACCTGGTACGCCGGGCCGGCGACCTGCTCGGCAGGCTAGCTACCGCTACCGCCACCGGCACCGGCGCACCCGCGACCGTCGAGCAGATCCGGGCCGTGGCCCACCTGCATGCCGGTGTCGGCCAGCTGTGGTGCGGCCTACTCGACGCGTCGGCCCGTTCACTCGACCAGAGCGTGGAGATCGCCACCCGGCATGGCCTGGACTCCGTGGTCGGTGACGCGCTCGGGCACCACGCGTTGCATTCGGCGGTACGCGGAAAGCTGCGCGACGCGTCCGATCGCGCGACCGCGGCACTGCGCGCGGCGGAGGTCGGTGGTTCGCCCGCGACGGCGGCCCGCATCGCGCTCGCGATCGTCTGTCTCGAGCGGACGGACGCCGAGGGCGCCGAACGCCACCTCGCCCGGGCGGCCGCCGACGATCGGGGTGGCGCCACCACCACCGTGGCCACCGAGATCCTGCGCGCCCGGATGTGGCAGTCGTCCGGTGAGCTGGCCCGGGCGCGAGCCGCGCTGGCGCTGGCCGGCCAGCAGTTCCGGAAGTCCGGCCCGCCGCCCATGCTGCGAGCATGGCTCAGCGTGGCAGCGGCCGAGCAGCATCTGCTGGAGGATCGGCCGGATGTCGCACTGGCCACTGTGGACGGCGTACTGCATCTGCGGCACCTCGACCCGGTCAGCGCGCCAGGTCGGATCACCGCGGCCCGTGCCCACCTGACTCGTGGGGCTCCGGCCCGGGCCCGCAGCCTGCTCGCACCGCTGCACGCTCCCGGTGCGTCGGTCGGTATCGGCGCCTGGATCGAGGCGTGGTTGGTCGACGCGCTCGCCGCCGCGCAGCTGGGCCTCCGCGGCGCGGTCTGCATCGCGCTCGGTCACGCGCTGGCGGCCGCCGAGCCCGAAGGCTTCCGGCGCCCGTTCCGGCTCGGCGGTGACTCGTTGAGCGATCTGCTCGTCCGGTACCGGGATGTCGTCGAGCCGTACCACCGGTTCGTCGACGGGCTGGACGCGAACGCTTCGGTAGAGCTGGTACGTCCGGGACGCGTCCTGCCCGAGACCATCACCGAGCGCGAAGCCGTGGTCCTGCGCTACCTGCCGACGCTGTTGACGGCGCACGAGATCGCCGGTGAGTTGTGCGTGTCTCGGAACACGGTGAAGACGCAACTCAAGAGCCTGTACCGGAAACTGGATGTCCGGACCCGCCGGGCGGCGGTCGATCGCGCCCGCCACTTGGGTCTACTCCCGCGCGGGTGACCTGCCCATCCCGGCCGCGGAGCAAAATGGCTGGCCCCACCCGGGGCCAGCCATTTTCGTGGTGCGCTTATATTCAGTTGAATTCGTCAGACTTCACCGCGGCGAGGAATTCGTACCACGCCCGACCGTCGATGACGATAACCGGCCCAGCGGGATCCTTGCTATCGCGGGTCGCAACGCGATCGCCGATCCACGCCACCTCGACGCAGTTCCCCTCCCCGTTACTGAGCGTCGACCTACGCCAGGAGACACTGCTCCTCTTCATTGCCTCTCGCCCCTTAGGATGTTGCGTCAACGAGCAGTGAAATTGTCTGACCAGAATCCAGGGCCAGCTCTGTCAACTGCTCGAAGACCATTGTAAACCGGGCGACCTGCGGCGGCTGCTCTACGTAGGAACCGTTCCCGAAATTTTCGACATAGACCACGTCGGGCTCGTCGTCGGGAAACGAGACGATGGAAAATGCGGTACCCGACGCCGGATATTCCCCCGCGCTGAAGGGGATGACCTGGAGCTTGACATTCGGCAGGTGGGCGGCCTCGATAAGGCGAGCGATCTGTTCTCGCATCACCTCGCGTCCGCCGACCTGACGGCGGATGACGCTCTCGTCGATGATCACATGCAATGACATCGGGTCGGTACCGTAGAGAATTGTCTGGCGCTCCATTCGCAGCTGAACCCGACGGTCGATCAGGTCGGGATCACGCGGATGGTTGGATTCGCATTCGATGATGGCCTTGGCATAGCCCGCGGTCTGCAACAGACCGGGCACGAGCTGACAGTCGACGGTGCGAATCCCCGATGCCTCGGTCTCGAATCCGAGGTACATCGAGAACCAGTCCGGTACGGCGTCGGTATAGGTAATCCACCAGCCGCGCTGACGCGCGGCACGAGCCTCTTCCAGGAACTTCTCGGTGTCGTCCGCCGGCACGTCGAAGTAGCGCAGTAGAACCTTTACATCGGAAACTTTCGGGCTAATCTGGGCGTTTTCAATCCTGGACAGGGATGATTTACTGATTTCCGTGTTCCGGGCGACATCGTCGATCGTCTGGCCGGCCTCGGTCCGCAGGCGTTGTAGCGCCCTGGCAAGCCGGCGTCTCGGCCCGACGGGACTCCTCGCCATGCCCCAGAGTGTGCCACCCCACAACGGGTCTCCCAAGACCCGCCACCTACGAAGGCAACTCCCGGATAGAAACTTGCACTTGTAGCCCGGCGTGGCGTAACCGAAGGGCTAACACAGTGTAGTCGAAAATCCGACGAGACACCCCATGTTCATGTCTCAGCAAGGTAGCGATTACGCTACTCATGTGATGCAGATCACACTGCCTATGAGGCGAAGCCGGGTGACAAACATGGGCATCCCAGATTGGATGTTTCAAGATATTCGTACCAGGTGAGGATCGGACGTTCGGCGCCAACGAGCATCGCCTACCGGGATTGGCGGGCTCGGCCGGCGGCGAACCCCTCGCGTGCCGTCTCCTCACCGGGTGAATTGCAATGGGAACCGCACCCCCTGTCCCCGGGTGCGGCGTCTCCTGACGGAGTACGAGCCAGGCGGGGGGACCGAATGGCCGGCAATAGATCGGTGGCTGGCGCATTTCCTGCGCCGCCAGCTGCCGGACGCCACTTCGTATGGGGTGGTGCGCGTCGTACTGGGCGCGCACCGGGGGACATTCCGCTGAGTCGTGAACAAGGACTCGACATACCGCAACGCCATCGTGGTCAGGGTGGGCCGAGCGCCGTGGCGGATATCGCTCGGTGAGGGGTGAAACTATGTTTGTTGGTCTTGTCATTCGCATCACGAAGGTGGTTGTTGTAGCGGTCGGCCGATGGCCGGCCCTCCTCGACGCATAGCTGCGCAGGCGCGGTCTGGCCTGACGAGATGGCTATATCTTCATCGAAGCGGCGCGCCAATGACGTCGCCGACTCCGGCCGCCTTCGCATCACCAAATTGGCGACCGGCAACACCGCAGGGATGATCGGAACCTCGCTCGAGCCGCCGTCCGTCAGCCATCTGTGCCGGGAGTGCCGGACGCTATTGCTGCGCACTCGCGAGTGGCGGCAGGGGGCGCTGTACGTGAGCTACGAGCACATTCACGGCGGTCACGGTCCCGAGAATGGACGGCGACACGATCCGGACCCGATCCCGCTGGCCGGGTACCTGAACTGACTGACAACGGGTTGCGCCAGGTTGGCGCAAGAGCGGAACGGAGCGCCGCGGCGTCTGGACCGAGGAGCGTAGCGACGAGGGAAGGCGGCGCATAGGGCGCGCAGTGAAGCGAACGTCAGCGAAGGTCAGCAGAGGCAAAAGGAGGAACCGGCCGCGGCGAGCCCCCTGCGTCGCCACGACCGATTCCCCTTTTGGAGGACCGCGTATCTACTTCCGGACGCGCTCTTTGTGATGCCGACCCCCGTTAGTTCGGGGCTCCGCCGCCCCCACGGGCATCAGCTCCCGCGTCTCGGTCACCGCGCTCACGCTCTCGTACACGCTCCCTTGCGGTACGGGTCGCGGTCTGGCGGCCCCCACCCCTGTGACGACTGCCCCTGCCATCACAAGGCGGATCTGCTCCAGTTGTTGTCTGAGCACCCGGCTCACTCCGTCGTGGTGCCCCTCGCGATAGCCGCTGCGGTAGTTGCCACCGGCGTGGAGCCGGCCGATGGCGTACGCGGCAGAGGCAAGGACGAGCACAGCGAGCACCCCGATGAGCGGGGAGATCCGATCAGGCTGTACCACATCGGCGGGTACATCGAGGGGTGTCACCGACACAACCGATCCGGTCGGCCCCGGCACAGGTTCGAACCTCACTAGGCTCCTCCCGAATAGAAAGTACCTTTCTGGGAATCCCGATCTGGGACGACTCTATGGCCATATACATGCTCTGGCATCCCCCGTACGGATGAACGCCCTTGACCGAACGGTCCCCCAACCTTTAGGGCCGGCCCGGCGTTTTGGTTCGCGTGGATCGGTACGAGGGTTTCCGCGAGTTCGTGCTGGCCCGCGGGCCGGCACTGTCGCGGACCGCGTACCTCCTCACCGGCGACCACCAGCTGGCGGAAGATCTGCTGCAGCAGGCGCTGACCAGGACGGCCGTGCACTGGCCACGGGTGTTCGCGGGCGGGAATCCGGAGGGATACGTCCGCCGCGCGATGGTCAACGAGCGCACCTCCTGGTGGCGCCGCCGGCGCTATACCGAGGTGGGTGCGGGGGCGCTCGCCGCGCCGGGTGCGGCCGCCGTCGCCGATGCCGCGGATTCGGTGGTACGGCGGATCGCGCTCGCCCGAGCCCTGGCGCAGCTGCCGGTCCGGCAACGCGCGGTCCTGGTACTGCGGTTCTTCGAGGACCTGACCGAGGCGCAGACGGCCGAAGTGCTCGGCTGTTCAGTCGGCACGGTCAAGTCCCAGGCGCACGACGCGTTGGCCCGCCTCCGGGCGCTGGCCCCCGACATGTTGAGCGAGGAGGCCACAGCATGAGTCTTCGCGAACGGATGCACGAACTGGCCGACGGCGCCCGGTCGTACGCCGATCCCGACGCCGCGGTAGCCCGGGCTCGTCGTCGTCGGGTCACGTCGACCGCGGTACCCCTCGGGGTTGCCGGTCTGGTTCTGTCGGGGCTCGTGCTGAGCGGGCTGCCGTGGCTGCCGGCCGACGGACCGGCGGAGGTGGACCACCGTTATCCCGCGGCCGTCGCGTTCGAGACGGCACCACCCCTGCCGGCCAACCGCGCGGTCGGGACGGCGTCCTTTGTATACGGTCGCTGCACCCCGACCAGATCCGCCTGCGAACCATTCCTCGTGCTGCCGGACGGCAAGCAGTACGCCTTGCCCGAGGCGCCGGGTTTCGGCACGATCCTGGTCACGCTCTCGCCCAACGGTCGGTGGCTCGGCTGGTCGAACGGTATCGAGTTCTACCTGCGGGACCTGCACGGTCAGCGGGAACGCATGTTCCGCGGCAAGAGCGGCTGGACCGGTGCCCGGTGGTCCCCGGACGGCCGGTGGCTCGTGCTCTCGTGGAACAACATGGGCGAGTTCACGATCATCGACATGAACACCGGCAAGGGTACGTTCCTGGACCGTGTGCCGGGTTGGCCTACCGTCGTGACCAACGAGGGCAACTGGATCGTGTGGGACACCCCGTTCGAGGGTGGCTACGACGTGCTCGATCCCCGGACCGGCCGGACCGAGCACCACAGGGTGACGCCGTCGGTCGGCCGAGCCGGCGAGTACGCGCTACCTCCGGTGCTCACCCCGTGCTCGTGTACCGCGATGGTCCCGCTCTTCCCGTCCGGGACCGTGGATCCGTACTTCGTCCATGGGCCGGTGGTCGCCATCGTCGAGGTCGACCTGGCCGACGGACACGTGATCACCCGGCTCGACCTGCCTCGGGACGACGGGTCCTGGCACCCGAAGGTGGCCCTGCCGGACGAAGGGATCCTGCTCCTGCACGTCGTGCCGGACGCTACCGAGATCGTTCAGCTGAACACCATCAGCGGACAGCGGCTCGTCGTGAGCCGGTTGCCGGCCGGAGTTGACGTGATACTGCGCGGTGCCGGTACCCCCACGTCGTAGTCACGGTCAGTAGTCGCAAGGTTGCAGCGACGCCGGCTAAGCGACGGTCCGGTGTGGACTTCCGGACATGCCCGGCTTACCGAGCTTGTCCACCTGTGGATAGGGACGTATCTGGCTGACCGATCAGTTAGGACAAAATGTGGCGCAGGCCATACATCAGCGTGTTCTCCTCAAAGGCGACGCCGCTTAGCCTCACCGAATGCGCTCTGCCGCCACCCCCAGCCAGACGCACTGGATTCAGCGATACCAGTACCGTCCGACCCATGCCGCTCCCCGCGGCGAGTCCCGCAGTGCTCAAAGGCGCGCGCTGCGGGACCCGCGGGGAGGTTTACCTTCCGGCCGTCATCGAGACCCGACTCGGACGGCGCCCGCCGGCCCGGCCCGGCTCGCCCTGGCCTGCGGCGTGCTGTGCTGCCTCGGGCTCGTCGCGACCATCGAGAGCCGCAACGCCATCGATCCGCCAACCGAGCGGCCCGCCGTCGCCGCCAGCCTGGTCGACGACGCGACCCGGCTGCGCGACGAGGCCGCTTCCCGGTCACGGGCACGGGTGTCGCCGTCGCCGTCGCCGACCAAGGCCGTCGCGAAGCCGTCACCGACGCCGTCGAAGTCCCCGGCGCCCGTGAAGACCACGACCACGCCGAAGGCGACCGCGAAGCCCACGCCGACCAAGCCGGCCGCGCCGGCGCTGCCGGTGCCGGTCGCCGACCTGACCCAGGCGCAGATGAACAACGCGGCCGCGATCGTCAAGGTCGGCAAGACGCTGGAGTTCTCCCGCTGGGGGATGATCATCGCCGTGGCCACCGCGATGCAGGAGAGCGACCTGTACAACCTCGCGAGCGACGTACTGCCCGAATCGCTGGACTACCCGCACGAGGGCGTCGGCTCGGACCACGACTCGGTGGGTCTCTTCCAGCAGCGGCCGAGCTCCGGCTGGGGAGCGGTGGCGGATCTGATGCGGCCGGCGTACGCCGCGGAGCAGTTCTACAACGCGCTGGCGAACGTATCGGGGTGGCCCGACATGGCACTGACCGAAGCGGCCCAGGCCGTTCAGGTCTCGGCCTACCCCGACGCGTACGCCAAGCACGAGGGGCGCGCCACGACCGTGGTCGACGCGCTCCTGGGCTAGCCTCGACGGAGGAGGGGAGCTAGTCCTCCTCGGACTTGCCGGTCTGCATGCCGGTGCGGATCAGGTCCATGACCGACGAGTCCTGCAGGGTGGTGACGTCCCCGAGGGACCGGTTCTCGGCCACGTCACGCAGCAACCGCCGCATGATCTTGCCGGACCGCGTTTTCGGCAGCTCCGGTACGAGCATGATCTGGCGGGGCTTGGCGATCGGGCCGAGCGTCTTCGCGACGTGGTCCCGCAGTACCTTGATGAGCTCCTCGCCGGCCTCGCCTTCGGTATTCACGTGCCCGCGCGGGATCGTGAACGCGACGATCGCCTGACCCGTGGTCGGGTCGGTGGCACCGACGACCGCGGCCTCGGCCACAGACGGGTGGGACACCAGCGCCGACTCCACCTCGGTGGTGGAGATGTTGTGCCCGGACACCAGCATCACGTCGTCGACGCGGCCGAGCAGCCACAGGTGCCCGTCGGAGTCCTTCTTCGCGCCGTCGCCGGGGAAGTACAGCCCTTCGAAGCGGGACCAGTACGTGTCGATGTACCGCTGGTCGTCGCCCCAGATCGTGCGGAGCATGCTGGGCCACGGCTCGCGTACGACGAGGAAACCGCCGCCGCCGTTGGGTACCGACTTGCCGGTGTCGTCCACGACGTCGGCCACGATGCCGGGCAGCGGCGCCATCGCCGAACCGGGCTTGGTCGCGGTGACCCCGGGCAGCGGCGAGATCATGATGGCTCCGGTCTCGGTCTGCCACCAGGTGTCCACAATGGGGCAACGGTCGCCGCCGATGTGCTCGCGGTACCACATCCACGCCTCGGGGTTGATCGGCTCACCCACGGAGCCGAGCAGCCGCAGCGACGACATGTCGAACTGGGCCGGGATGTCGTCGCCCCACTTGGCGAACGTGCGGATCGCGGTCGGCGCGGTGTACAGGATCGTTATCCGGTACTTCTCGACCAGCTCCCAGAACCGCCCACGGTGCGGGGTGTCCGGCGTGCCCTCGTACATGACTGAGGTGGCGCCGTTCGTCAGTGGACCGTACACAATGTACGAATGGCCGGTGACCCAGCCGATGTCGGCCGTACACCAGTAGACGTCGGTATCCGGCTTGAGATCGAACACGGCGTGGTGGGTGTACGCCACCTGGGTCAGGTAGCCGCCGGTGGTGTGCAGGATCCCCTTGGGCTTCGCGGTCGTGCCCGACGTGTACAGGATGTACAGCGGGTGCTCCGCGTCGAATGACTCCGCGACGTGCTCGGCGCTGGCCGGGGTCACCGTGTCCTGCCACCACAGGTCGCGTGCGTCGTCCCAGCCGACCTCCTGGCCGGTACGCCGGACGACCAGCACATGCTCCACGCTCGGGCAGTCCTTCACCGCATCGTCCACAGTGGGCTTCAGCGCCGACGGGTTGCCCCGACGGTAGCCGCCGTCGGCGGTGATGACGAGCTTCGCGTCCGCGTCCTGGATCCGCCCGCGCAGCGCGTCGGCCGAGAAGCCGCCGAACACCACGCTGTGCGTGGCGCCGATGCGCGCACACGCGAGCAACGAGATCGGCAACTCCGGAATCATCGGCAGGTAGATGGCGACCCGATCACCGGGCCGGATGCCCAGCCCGATCAGGGCGTTCGCCGCCTTGCACACCTCGCTGTGCAGGTCGGCGTACGTGATCGTCCGGGTGTCACCCGGCTCGCCCTCCCAGTGGTACGCGACCTTGTCGCCGCGCCCGGCCTCGATGTGCCGGTCGAGGCAGTTGTACGCGATGTTGAGCTGCCCGCCCACGAACCACTTCGCGAACGGCGGGTTCGACCAGTCGAGGATCTGGTCCCACTCCTTCGTCCAGTGCAGGCGACGCGCCTGCTCCGCCCAGAAGGCCAGACGGTCGGCCTCGGCCGCGGCGTACGCCTCCGCGGTCACGTTCGCGCTCGCCGCCAGCTCCGGCGGCGGCGGGAACTGCCGCGTCTCCTGCAGCAGGTTCTCCAGAGTCTCGCTCATGCGATGGAGATTAGTAGTGGACCGCCGTTCCGGCGACCGTCGGGGCCACGACTACGCTCCGCGTATGCTCGGACCGCTCCTGGAGCTCGCCGGTGTCGCCACCGACCTCGACCAGGCGCGCGAGGCCGTCGACAGCGCGTTGCGGCACCGCGCGCTGCGCCGGTCGGGTGGCGCGGTCGCGGCCGAGGTCAACTTGCGCTCCGCCGTGGCCAGTGCCGCGCTCGAGGGGCACGGGTACGACCGGGAGGACGTGCGCGCGGGGTTCGTCACGGACCCGGTGGTACAGGGTGCGCTGCGAACCGCCGCCGCGCTCGCCGGACTGGTCGACGTGTGGTCCGCCGCGCCCCGCCAGGCGCTGGCCCGGTTGCACGTGCTGGCCGCCCGGGACGTGGTCGACGAGGCTTCGCTGGGCCGGCCGGTCGCCGGGGTGGCCCGGCTCGACACGCTCCTGGAGACTGCCGTCCCGTCCGATGTCCCGGCGCTGTTGCGCGCTGCCGTCGTACACGGTGAATTGCTCGCGGTGCGGCCGTTCGCCGGTCCGAACGGCGTCGTGGCGCGGGCCGCCGCCCGGCTGGTCCTGATGGCCGGCGGGCTCGATCCGCGCGGGCTGCTCGCGGTCGAGGTCGGCCACCTGGCGCGGGAACCGGAGTACGTGGGCGCGTCCGGCGCGTTCGCCACCGGTACACCCGATGGGCTGCGGGCGTGGCTGCGGCACCACGCGGCGGCGGTGAGGCTGGCCGCCGCCGAGCTGGAAGCCGTTTGCGACGAGGTCACTCGGTAGCGGCCGGCGCCCTCCTCCGGGTGGCGAACCCGCGGATCGCCTGGATCAACGCGAACACCGGCACGAGGAAGGCGTAGACGAACATGCGGAACTCGCCGCCGCCGAAGATGAACAACAGATACCCCGCGTAGCCGATGAACCCGAGGCCGAACAAGGCATTGAGCACGCGCGCGCCCACCGATGGAGTACCGAATCCGGTGGCGGCGATGGCGAGCATGATGAGCCCGCGACGCCCAGAGCGAGGCAGTACAACACGAACGTCTGGTCGCTGAACTCCCCCGAATAGCCGATGATCGTCAAGTGCCAGCCCGGTCACGAGGGGTGATGCCGTCGACCACCTCGGCCGGCGACAGCGTGCGGTCGACCGACTCCGGGTCCTCCTGGCCGAGACGGCTGGTCGCGATCTCGGCGTACACCTCGGCAAATGCCTCGAAGAGCGCGGCCGTGAGGCCCGCGCCGGCCTGGGCCGCGGCGATCTCGCGCATCTCCGGCACGAACCGGTGCGCCTTGGTAGCCGTGATCGCCAAAGACGCGGTGCGGTCGTAGCCCGCGATCCGCAGGTCGGCCACGACGTCGTCGAGCACGCCGTAGTGGGCCGCCGCCCGCATGGCCTGCAAGGCCAGGCCTTCGAGTCCTTTGTAGACAGACGCGGTGCACATCTTCAACGCGCTGGCCCGATCGACCGGACCGGGCAGCACGATCGGCTGGACCTGGCGCCAGGGCAATGCGGCGACCTCGCTCGCGCGCGGCCCGCTGAAGTACAGCCGGGCACCCGGCCGGACGTTCGGCGGGGCACCGGAGATGGAACCGTCCACATAGTCCAGTCCGGCACCCTGATACGTGCGAGCAACCTCGTCTACTGTGGACGGAGCGATCGCATTGAGGTCGGCGACGAGCGGGCGGGCATCCTCTCCGGCGGCGGCCGCTATCCGGGTCGCCGCGGCTCGTGCCGCACCCGGCGGCGTCACGACGAGCAGCACCGTCGCCTCGCGCAGCACATCCGGCAGTCCGGGCAACACCTCGAGTCCGGCGGTAGCGGCGAACCGCGCGGTCCGCGCCGATCGACCGTCCACAGTGGTCACTACGCGGGCGCCGCCCTCTCGAAGGGCCCAACCCAGGCCCGAACCCATGTGACCGGCGCTGACAATGCCCACGACCATGCGCCAAGGTTAGGACACGTGGACGGCGCCTCACGTGGAGGCGCCGTCACGCACGTCCGGCCGGGTTACCAAGCGTGCACCTCAATGTCGTTGTCAGCGGTCCTTGCGGTGCCGCCGCAACGCGCCTCCCGCGGCTGGTCGCGCGTGGGTGCCC
>DASRII010000217.1:0-6552 GCA_035650075.1 Micromonosporaceae bacterium
ACGCGGCGTGGATCCGGTCGATGATCGCACCTTCCCAGTTGCTCTGGAAGAAGGCGACGTCGAAGCCGTGCCGGTCCGCCCGGGCGCGGGCCAGGGTCTCCGCGTCGGCGAGGGTGGCGGTCCCGTACAGGCCCGGCTCGCGGAGTCCGAGGAGGTCGAGGTTGGGACCGTTGACGACGGATATCACGGGCCGGGTCACCGGTCGTTCCTCGCTGTCCCTCGCAGGGTGACCGTCCTACCCGTCCGCGACGACTCGTAGATCGCCTGGACGATCTCCAGGGACTTGACCGCCTCGCGACCGGTGACCGCGGGCTCCCGGTCCTCCCGGACGGCCCGGACGAAGTCCTCGATCTGCCTGGCGTGGTACGGCGCGAGATGTGCGTGGATATCGTCGAGGGGGATGTCGAAGTCCCTGCCCGGGCGGTAGGTACGGGCGTACTCGTCCTCGCCGGGCACGCTCCACACGTCCGTGAAGCCGACACCCTCCGGGAACTCCATCACGCTCGCGGTACGGCCACGGATGTCGCTGACCCACACCTGAACCCCGAGCCCTGGATCGAAGGTGGTTCCGGCCTGGACGGTGGCCACGGCTCCGGAGGCGAACTCGACGATCGCGCCGACGGTGTCCTCCACCTCGATGACGTCGCCGTGCGCCAGCGTCGCGTACCGTCCGGTCACACGGGCTGCCGGACCCATGAACCACTGCAGCAGGTCGATGTGGTGGATCGCCTGGGTCATCAGCACTCCCCCGCCCTCGGTGTCCCACCGACCGCGCCACGCCTCGGCGTAGTAGGTGGCGTCCCGCTTGAGACGGGCGAGCACGCCGCCGCAGACCAACGGCCCGAGACGCCCGTCGTCCAGCGCCGCCCGCACGCGCGCGGCCGCGGCCCAGAACCGGCGCTGGAACAACACTCCGAAGTGGACACCCGCTCGCTCCGTCGCGTCGATCATCCGGTCCGCGTCGCCGAGACTGACCGCGATCGGCTTCTCGCACAGGACGTGTACGCCGTGCCGGGCGGCGGCCAGCACGCCGTCGAGGTGGGCCGGATGCGGTGTGCAGACCGTGACCGCGTGCAGGCCCGCCGCGAACATCCGGTCCGCGTCGGCGTACGCCAGCGTGACGTCGTGACGTCGCGCGAAGGCGCGGGCCCGGTCGAGGTCGACGTCGGCCACGGCGACCACGTGGACACCGTCGATGCCCTGCAACGCCGTGGCGTGGTTGGTGGCGATCCGGCCACACCCGATGATGCCGACCCGGAGAGGTACCGCCGTCATCCCGCCTCCCCACCCGGCCGGAAGAAGATGAACGTCGCCGCGACGAAGATGGGGATCATGACCAGCATGGCCGCGGCCGCGTAGACGACGAAGTTCGGCATCGCGACCCCGCGGTGCTCGGCGACCTCCTTGACCATCAGGTTCGGCCCGTTCCCGAGGTACGTCAGGCAGCCCATGAAGACGGCACCGCACGAGATGGCGGCGAGCCGGACCGGCCCGTCGTCGGCCGCCAGGAGCTCGGCCAGGTAGCGCGGGTCGTCCGAGGAGACGCCGATCTGGCCCGCCGCCACCGCGGTCATGCTCAGGTACGTCGGTGCGTTGTCCAGCACCGACGACAGTCCCCCGCCGACCCAGAAGTACTGCCACGGGGCGGTGATGCCGAGTTCGCCGCCGTTGGAGTTCAACAGGAGCAGCGGGGCGGTCATGGCCGCGAAGATGCCGAAGAAGACGATCGCCACCGCCGCCATCGGGCGCAGGCTGAAGTGGTTGCTGTCGTGGACCGCGCGGGGCGTGGCGCGGTACGAGCCGAGCGCGAGCGCGCAGAGCAGGGCCTCCTGAACCCCGAACGGCCATGGCGTGCCACCGGTGCCGACACCGGACCCCCGGGACACGATCACCGCGATGACGGCGGCCAGGAAGAGGATGTTGCGCCGACCGGCGACGCGCAGGCGTTCGTGCTCGAGCAGGTCGTCGAGCAGGCCCTCGTCCGGCTTGGCGCGCTCCTCGCGGTTGAGCACGAACTGGTCGACCCAGTTGAAGACGGCCAGCACCAGACCGTTCACGAACAGCCAGGGCAGCCACAGGTTGAAGGTCCAGCCGAACGGCACTCCCTTGAGGAACCCGAGATAGAGCGGTGGATCCCCGAGCGGGGTGAGCAACCCGCCGACGTTGCCGACCACGAGAATGAAGAAGAGTACGAGGTGCGTCTTGCTCGTCCGGCGTGCGTTCGCGCGCAGGTACGGCCGGATCAGCACCATCGCGGCGCCGGTCGTGCCGATGAGGTTCGCCAGCAGGGCGCCGATGGCGAGCATCGTCATGTTGGCCAGCGGGGTGCCCGACAGCGAGCCCTTGACCTCGATGCCACCGGCGATGACGAACAGCGCGGTCAGGAGCACGATGAACGAGACGTAGTCGGTCATGGAGTGCAGCAACGCCCGTCCGCCGGCCGACCCGTAGCCGCCGAGCAGGTGAACGGCGGCCAGGCCGGCCGCGAGTCCCGCGATGATGAGCTTGTTCAGCAGCCGGTCCCACCAGCGCCGGGCCAGCACCTCGAGAAGCGACACGGCGATGAGGAGCCCGATGAACGGCGCCGCGGCCCAGATCGGCAGCTGCGTGCCCAGCGGCTCGGCGGCGAGGGGCATCCGGGATCCGGCCGGCGTCAGAGGTCGAGCGCGAGGAGGTCGGCCGAGTCGGCGAGCATCGCGTCGACGTTGGCGGTCAGGCCGGTGAAGTGCTCGAACGCCTCGACCGCCTGGAAGGTGTTCATCCCGCTGCCGTCCAGGGTCGGTGCGCCGACCGCCCGGGCGGCTCGCAGCAGGGCGGTGTCGGTGGGGCGGTACACGATGTCGGCGACCCAGAGATCCCGCCGGAGTGCCGCGTCGGGGATGGGTGAGCCCGGGTGATGGGCCATGCCGACCGGCGTGGTGTTGATGACGCCCTGGGCGCCGGCGAGGATCCCCACCAGGTTCTCCACCGCGCCGACCGAGACCTGATCCGGGCCGAACTCCTTGCCGAGCGCCTCGGCGAGCTGCTGTGCCTTGTCGGCGTTCAGGTCGACGAGCGTCAGGTGCCGGGCGCCCATGCTGAGCATGGCGTGGGCCACCGCCGATCCGGCGCCGCCCGCACCGACCTGCACCACCCGGTGCCGGGGCGCGGCCGCGAAGCTGCGCTCGAACCCGCGCCGGAAGCCGGACCAGTCCGTGTTGTGACCGCGTGCCCGGTCGGCGTCGAAGACGACCGTGTTGACCGCGCCGATGGCCCGCGCTTCATCCGAGAGGTCGTCGAGGTGCTCGACGATCGCCTGCTTGAACGGGTAGGTGACGTTGAGGCCGCGGAACCCGAGCATGCGTGCCCACCGCAGGAGGGCCGGCAGGTCCCCGGCGCGCACCGACACCCGCTGCGAATCGATGATCGTATACACGAGCCGGATGCCCTGGCGGTCTGCCTCGCGCTGGTGCAGGAGGGGCGACAGCGACCGGCCGATGCCCTCGCCGATCAGCCCGACCAGGGTGTAGTCCCGCTCAGATCGTGTCATCGTGCGTCCTTCCGGATGCGGCAGGGCCCAGCCGCCGGTCGGGCGAGCCTGGTGCGTCGTGCAGGAGGAGGTACGGCCACGGGACCGGTCGGGTGGGGTCGACGACGGCGTCGACCCCACCGACGCGGCGTGCCGGTAGCTAGGCCGAAGCCCGGATGCTCTGGTAGAGCGTCAGGTTCGCGCCCTTGTAGAAGGTCTTGAAGTAGTCCTCGGCCTTCTTGATGAACGCCGCGCGGTCGACCTGGTCGACGTCGATGACGGTCCGGCTGGGGTCCTTGCGCCAGTCCGCGAGGACCTTCTCGGTCTCCTCGTCGACACACGTGCGGTTCTCGGCCCGGATGTTGTGGACCTCGGTGAACAGGGCGTCCTTCTGGGCCTGGCTCATCTTGGCCAGCGTGCGGTCGGACATGACGATGTAGTGCGCCCCGACCTGGTGGTTGGTCAGGCTGGCGACCTTGAGAATCTCGTCGAACTTCTGTGCGTGCGTGGCGACGACGGGGTTCTCCTGCCCCTGCGCGATTCCCTGCTGCAGAGCCAGGTACAGCTCCTCGATCGCGATGGCGACGGCGTTGGCGCCGAGCGCCTTGGCGTTGGCGAGGAACTGCGGGGTGTTCGGGAAACGGATCTTGAGGTTGGCCAGATCCTCCGGCTTGCGGATCGCCGCCGTCGCGGTGAAGGTCCGCATGCCGAAGTACCAGGCGTCGATGATGGTGGTGTCGGTCGCGCCGTTGAAGTCCTTGAAGAACTCCGCCCCGTTCTGGTCGATCCACTTGAAGTAGTGGTCGATGTCGTTGAACGCGTAGGCCGCGTCGAGCACACCGATCTTGGGGAAGGCCGTCGACATGGCCGATCCGCCCTGCAGATCGATGTCGATGTCACCGGACTGGACCGAGGAGAACCGCTCGGCATCCGGGCCGAGCTGGCTGTTGGGGAACAGATCCAGTGACAGGTTGAGGTTCTTCGCCTCGACGCGCTCCTTCAACAGCTTCATGCCACAGCGGTAGTTGGGCTGCGACTCCGGCTGTGAACTGCCGACCCTGAGCGTCAGCTTCGGGTTCTCGCCCGCGGCCGGCGGCGAGTCGCTGCCCGGGGCGCAGCCGGCTATCAACGCGAGCGACATAGGAACGGCAAGCGCCACCGCTATCCGGCGCCGCGCTACTGACCGGTGGTGCATGGTGCTCTCCTCCTACCTGAGGGGCGGACGACGAACGGACGTCCAGCGTTTGTGCGCATCGCAGTGCGACGCAGCGAAGTCAGAAGCCAAGAAGGCGGGGTAGCCAGAGGACGAGATCGGGAAGCGCGGTCACCACGACGAGGACCGCGAGGAGCGGAACGAGGAATGGTGCGATGCCCCGGAAGACCACGTCGACCGGTTGGCCGGTCACCGAACTGGTGATGTAGAGGACGCTTCCGACCGGCGGTGTCAGCAGACCGATCATCAGGTTGATGATCATGACGACGCCGAAGTAGACCGGGTCGATGCCGAAGTCGACCGCGATCGGCAGCAGGACCGGAACGGTGACCAGGATGATGGCCGTCGCGTCGATCAGGCAGCCGAGGATGAGCAGCAGGATGTTCACCAGGACGAGAAAGACGATCGGGTTGTCCGACACGCCGGTCAGGAACTCGGCGACGTCCCGCGAGACGTGGGCGCGGGTCAGGATCAGCCCGAGCAACGCGGCGGCGCCCAGGATGAGCAGGATGCCACCGGTGATGGCGGCGGTCTCCTTCAGCGACTGCCACAGGACCCGCAGCTTCGCCGTGCGGTAGATGACGCCCAGGATCAGCATGTACGCCACGGCGACCGAGGCCGCCTCGGTCGGCGTGAAGAGGCCGGAGAGGATGCCGCCCAACAGGATCACCGGTGTCAGCAGCGGGCCGATGACGTTGACCGACGCGCGGAGGAGCCGTTGGGAGTCGAACGGGACGGAGGTGAGGTCCGGCCGTCGCGCCGTCCAGATGACGATGTAGATGCACAGACCGAGCGCCATCAGCAGCGCCGGGATGACCGACGCCGCGAAGAGCGCGCCGGTCGAGACCGTCGCCGTCGCGGCGTAGATGACCGCGGGGATGCTCGGCGGCATCACCGGGCTGATGAGCGACGACGACGCGGTCAGTCCGGCGGCGAACCCGTACGGGTAGCCGGCCCGGATCATCTGCGGGATCTGCATCTTGCCCAGCCCCGCCACGTCCGCGAGTGCGGATCCGCTCATCCAGGAGAACCCGACCGCGGAGCCGACGTTGACGAAGGCGAGGTTGCCGCGGATTCGGCCGAGCGCGGCCAGGCAGAAGTCGTAGAGGCGGTCGGCGATCCCGAGGCGGTTGGCCATGACGCCGACGAGGATGAACAGCGGCACCGCCAGCAGCGGGAAGCTGTTGAGCCCGTCGAAGGCGGTCTTCAGCGAGAAGCCGGCCGACCGGCCGTCGGCCATCGCGTAGAGCAGGCTGGGGCCGATGAACGCCAGACCCACCGGTACCCGGATGAACAGCAGGGCCGCGACGAGGGCGGCGAGTACCCACAGCGACATCCCTACTTCGCCTCCGCCGCGTCGAACGTCGGTTCCGGCCGACCGACCAGGAAGATGTTGACCAGCGCGCGGATGGTTCCCGACGCGAAGCCGACGAGCGGTACCAGGTAGAGGATCCAGATCGGGATCTCCAGGGCCGCGGTGCGCCGCGTCGGGTAGGTGAGGATCAACGCGTACGCCTCCCAGGCCAGCAGCGCGCAGATCACCAGGACGCAGGCCGCCGAGACGACCCGGACGACCATGAAGGCCCGGCCCTTCACCAGATAGTCGATGATCTTGATGGAGATGTGGCCGTTCTTCCCGATCAGGTAACCGATCATGATGAACGTCAACACGATCAGTGAGTAGTTGGCCAGCTCGCCGACGGCGGGCCAGTTCAGGCGCGGCACGTACCGGCTGATGACCTGCCACAGGACCGCGACGACGATGACGAGGAGGAACAGGGACGCGGTCGCCAGCTCGACCGACGCCCAGACGCGGAGCACCCGGGGTTCG
>DASRII010000218.1:0-2268 GCA_035650075.1 Micromonosporaceae bacterium
TATGACGTGCAGGGGTACGACGCCCGGCGGACCGCAGGGTCTCGTCAGGAGGCGACCTCGTGCTGGTTATCGATGCGACGGGCTGCAGGCGAGACATCATCGAGACCGTCAAGGGTCGCGCGCTATCCTTTCACGGCGACCTCGACAGGGCGATGAAGGCCAGGAACAAGAACATCGACGAACTAGTGTCCTGCGCCAGGGATCCGTTGAAGATATGTGGCGAGGCGTTCAAGGATCTCGTCGGCGGTCTTCGTCCAGGTGAAGGGTGTGGGGTTGGTGTTCCATTGTTCGATCCAGGTGCGGATGTCTTTCTCCAACGCCTGGATCGACCGGTGGGTGCCGCGGCGCAGTTGCTTGTCGGTGAGCAGCCCGAACCAGCGTTCGATCTGGTTGAGCCAGGAGGAGTAGGTCGGGGTGAAATGCAGGTGGAAGCGGGGATGCGCGGCCAGCCACGCGGTGATCGCCGGTGTCTTGTGGGTGGAGTAGTTGTCGCAGATCAGGTGCACGTCCAGGTCGGCCGGCACCTCGCGGTCGAGCTTAGCGAGGAACTTCTTGAACTCGGCCGCGCGGTGGCGGCGGTGGATGGAGCCGATCACCTGGCCGGTGGCCACATCCAACGCCGCGAACAGGGTGGTGATGCCGTGGCGCAGGTAGTCGTGGGTGCGCCGCTCGGGCATGCCGGGCATCATCGGCAGCACCGGCGCCGACCGGTCCAACGCCTGGATCTGGGACTTCTCATCGACGGCGAGAACCAGCGCCTTCTCCGGCGGATCCAGGTACAGCCCGACTACGTCGCGGACCTTGTCGATGAACTGCGGATCATTGCTGAGCTTGAACGTGTCGACCAGGTGCGGCTTGAGCCCGAACGCCTTCCACACCCGCCCGATCGTCGACTTCGACAGGCCGGACTGCGCCGCCATCGACGACCGGGACCAGTGGGTGGCGTCGGCCGGCGTGGCCTCCAGCGTCTTCACGATCACGTCCTCGATCTGCTCATCGGTGACTCGGCGCGGCGCGCCCGGCCGCGGCTCGTCCGCCAGGCCGTCCAGCCGCTGCTGCAAGAACCGCTTGCGCCACTTGCTCACCGTCTGCGGCCAGACACCCAACTGCGCGGCCACGTCCTGATTGGCCCGCAGCCCACCGTCCTCCGCGCAGCCCAACACGATCCGGCACCGCAACGCCAACGCCTGCGACGACTTCGCCCGACGCGACCAGCGCACCAACGTCTCGCGTTCCTCATCCGACAACATCAAAGGCGCCTTCGGACGCCCACGCTCCGCCATAGCGGCCAACATACTCGTTTATTCAACGAATCTCAGGCGCGACACACTAGCGTACCGTCGACATCGCCCGCGCCGGTCAGCGTCGTGTCTGTGGCCGCGGAGACGACGGTGCCGCGCGAGCACGGTCCGATACCCCCGCCGCCCACCGGCATCAGATTCAACGGACTTCCAGGTCTGGTTATTGGACTGACAGGTGTACGTGGTTGGTGTGGTCGGCAGCTGGACTACCGCCGCCGCTGTAGCCGCGCCAGCCGCTGCTCGGCAGCCAGATCTGGCGGTACCAGATGACGTAAAGGACGCCAAGCTGCCTGGCATTGGCGATGAAGTAGGCGGCGAGCCGGTCGCCGTAGGCCTTGTCGCCGCCGGTCGCCACCCCACCGAAGCCGCTGGCCGAAACAGAGAAGTCGCAGGCGCGACCGCGCGGGTGTTCGCCGCCGTCCTGTTGGGGGCGGTAGCACGAGGTGTACCGGGTGAAGCCGGCCGCCCTGGCCTGCTGCAGGGCGTTGAGCATGCGCGGGGTGATGCACCCGGACGTGGTCGGGTCCTTCACCGAGCAGGACTGTGGTCCGAGCGTGCCGTCGGCCCGGCGAGGCACCGGTGCCGCGGCGGGCGGACGAGCGGTCTGCACATCGCCGGCGGTTGGGGTGCCGGTACTGATGGCGGCCGTCTCGCTTGCGAGCGCCTTCTCGGCCGCTTGCTTGCGTCGGTCCATCTCCGCGATCTGGTCCTGCTGGGTCTTGATTTCGCGCTCGATGGCCAATTGCTGATCGTTCAGGCTGGCGTTGACGTTTCTGAGTTGGTGCAGCTCCCGGTTGTCCTTGCGTGCCTGTGATTCGAGGGTGACGGCGCGCTGGAGCAGACCGTCGGGGGAGCCACTGGAGAGCAGCGCACTCAGGACGCTGATCCGGCCACCCTTGTAGGCGGTAACGGCAATCGCGTTGACATGGTCAGTGAGAGCACCCACCTGTGATTCGGTGGTACGCAT
>DASRII010000219.1:0-15882 GCA_035650075.1 Micromonosporaceae bacterium
TCAGCCCGACCCTCACCGCTCCACCACCACGTCGCCGTGAGCACCGTGGGCGTGCACGTTGTGCAGTTCGACGCCGCCGGTACCGGTGACGCGCACCCCGGCCCCGTTGCCGGCCCGCACCTCCGTGTCGGACAGCCGCACCGTGCCGCCGTCCACGCGCACCCCGTCGGCCCCGGTACCGCTGGCGCGGATCCCGCCGCCGACGCGCATCTCCACCGCACCGCCGGGCACGATACTGACCGCGTGCGCCACATGGCGCACGATCGCACCCCGCACCAACGAGTCGCCCGCAGCACCGGCGGTCGTGATTCCCTTGTGGACAGTGAGTCGGCCGACCGGCTGGCCCAGCTGGATGCCGATCGCCGCGTCGCCGTGGGTGGTGATCGACTCGAACTCGGCCGACTCGACGGTCGGGCCGGTGAAGCCGTCGAGGCGGTACACGTTGAACCCGCGCGCACCCACCCCGTGCGTCTCGATCGGCGCCTGGATCCGCAGGGTGCCGATCGAGCCGAAGTTGACCATTCCCACCCCGGTACGGCCGTACGACGTCAGCGGCGCCTCCGCGGTCCACCGGTCGACCTCGCCCCAGTTGTCCAGCACCATGTCGTTGACGCCGTACGTGGTCACCGGACCGCGGTTGTGCACGAACTCCACGTGCGCGCCGGAGACCACGAATACGCCGCCGCTGATCGTGTCGGCGGTACCTTCCGCGATACCGCCGTCGGTGTACACGGCCGCCGTCTCCAGGAGCCGCACCTCGAGCCGGCCGGCCACGAACACGCCGCTCCCCCGCACCGGTGCGCCGTCCCGCCCGGCGCTGATGCCCCGCAGGTCCGCGGTCAGCATGGCCGGGCCGGTGTTCCACAACGTGAACGCGCCCTGCATCGCGCCGACGCCCAGCAGCTCCGGCCGTGGCGACCGGTCCCGGGTGTCCGCGGCTACCACGTCCAGACCGTCCACTTCGATGTGTCCATCGACGTCCGCGGTCGCGAGCAGCTGGACCTGTCCCACTGTGGTCACGCCGACGAGACGCAGCGAACCCGCGATGTCGGCCCGAATGGCCCGACGCGCCGGTTCGACCTCGATCCGCAGGCCGGAGACCGTGTTGTCCCGGGTCAGCACGAGACCGTCCCCCGCAAAGGCCAGCGTCGCGCCGTCGCCGACCAACTCCTGCCCCGGTGCCAGTGTCAGCGCCGGCAACCCGGTCAGAGTCCCCCGCACGACGATCTGGCGTACCCCCGTATCGCCCGCGGCGGCGACCAGTTCCTCATGTGTCCGAACGTCCATAGCCCTAGCCTGCTCGCCCAGAAGCATTAGGACAAGTTCACATACCTACTGCACAACGTAAGATGAGCTAATGCTGGATCTGCATCGACTGCGGCTGCTTCGCGAGCTGGCGTACCGGGACACCATCGCGGCGGTCGCCCAGGCGATGAACTACACGCCGTCCGCGGTGTCCCAGCAACTGTCCATTTTGGAGCGTGAGGCCGGCGTACCCCTGCTGGAGCGCACGGGGCGGCGGGTGCGGCTCACCGCGGCCGCGCACGCCCTGGTCGACCACGCCGAGCAGGTGCTCGCCGGGCTGGAGAGTGCCGAAGCGTCGTTGGCCGCGGCACGCGAAGGGCTGAGCGGCACGCTGCGGCTCGGCGCGTTCCCGTCGGCGGCCCGGACGCTGCTCCCCGGGGTGCTCGTCGCGCTCGGTCGCGACCACCCGAATCTGCGGCTGACGCTCGAGGAATACGACCCGACGCTGGCCGCGGAGGCGGTCCGCACCGGTACCCTCGACGCCGCGCTGACCCACGACTACGACCTCGTACCGGTGCCGCGGCACCCCGCCCTCGAATCGACCGTCGTGCTCACCGAGGCGATGCTGCTCGCGTCCCGCACCCCGCCGGCCGATCCGGACGACCCGGTCGGCTCGTTCCGCGACGGTGACTGGATCATGGGCCGGGCTGGCAGCCTGTGTGGGCTCGCGGCCCGCCGGATCTGCGAGGCGGCCGGGTTCCAGGCCCGGATCCGGCACCACACCGACGACTTCCCGACCGCGCTCGAGCTGGTAGCCGCCGGTCAGGGCCAGACGATCCTCCCCGGCCTGGGCGTCCGGAACCCTCCCCGCCGGGTCGTGTTCAGCCCGCTGCCCGTGCAAGCCAGGGTCGCCGTCACCCATCGACGGGGTGGCGGTACGCATCCCGCGATCGTCGCCTTCCGCGCAGCGGTCGATGCCGCGGTCGAGCGCTACCGGGCCCCATCCGCACGCAACGGGATGACCTGAGCCTGAGCCGTCAGGTGCATCTTCTGCAGTACCTTGCCGATCTTCTCGGCCGCGACCGGCGCGGAGAAGTGGAAGCCCTGTGCCGCCGTACAGCCGAGCTCGGTGAGGGCCGTGCGCTGCGCGGCGGTCTCCACACCCTCGGCGACCACCCGCAGGCCCAGCTCGCGGCCGAGGTCCACGGTGGTCCGGACGATCGCGGCCGCCTCCGGTGAGTCGACCATCCGGGCCACGAAGGTGCGGTCGACCTTGACCTCGTCGACCGGGATGCGGGTGAGGAAGGTCAGCGACGAGTAGCCGGTACCGAAGTCGTCGACCGCCAGCTGAACGCCCTGCTCCCGCAGCGCGCCGAGCACCTCGTCGATGATGGCCAGCTCGGACATGACGACCGTCTCGGTGATCTCCAGAACGAGCCGCCGGGCCGGTACGCGGTGGCGGCGCAGCAGTTCGGCGACATCGGTCGGCAGCGTCGGGTCGAGCAGGGCGCGCGGCGACATGTTCACCGCTACCGGCACGTCGAGATCCGGGGCGGGCCATCGGGCGGCGATACCGAGCGCCTCGTCGAGCACGAACCGCGTGAACGGCCCGAGCAGCTCGCTGTTCTCCACCGCGCGGACGAAGTGGACGGGCGTGAGCAACCCGCGCCGCGGGTGGCGCCAGCGGATGAGCGCCTCGACCCCGCTCGGTCCACCGGTGACGAGGTCGACGGCCGGCTGCAGGACGAGGTGCAGTTGGTCGGTAGCGGCCAGCGCCTCGCGCAGCTCGGCGAGCAGCGCGAGCCGGTCGGTGTTGCCGGCGTCCTTGGCGCTGTCGTACCAGGCGACGCTGCCGCCCCCGCGCTTGGCCTGGTACATCGCGATGTCGGCGCGCCGGAGCAGTTCGGTCATGTCGGCGCTGCCGGCTGGCGCGACCACCACGCCGACCGACGCCTCGACCGACAGCGTCACGCCAGCGACCTCCTCGGGGACCGCCAGCCGCTCGGTCAACGTGCGAGCTCGCCGCAGCGCATGCCGCAGCGGTGGCGAACGCTCGCCGTCCGGACCCGGTACGTCCTCCGGAAGCGTGATGAGCAGCAGCGCGAACTCGTCGCCGCCGAGCCGGCCCAACACCTCGGCAGGCCCGGCGAGCTCCCGCAGCCGGTTGGCTGCCAGCTTGAGCAGCTCGTCACCGGCCGCATGGCCGAGCGTGTCGTTGACCTCCTTGAAGTGGTCGATGTCGAGCAGCAGCAACGCCACCGGCGTCTCGCGATCGAGCAGGCGCAGCTCCGCGTCGCCGAGCCGGAGCATCGCGGCCCGGTTCGGCAGGCCGGTCAGCGCGTCCTGCGCCGCCTCGCGGACGCTGCGCGCGCTGACGTCCTGCAACTCGCGATGCGTCGCGGCGTCGTGCAGCGCCGCGGCCAGGGCGTCGCCGAACGCGGAGAACGCCGCCTGCTGGCGCACGGTCAGCGGTACCGGTTGCACGAAACGCAGCCGCAGTTCGCCCACGGGAACCTTGCCCACGGCCAACGACCGCGTCGCCTCCAGCCCGTCGTCGACCACGGGTGACGGCCCGTCCCCGCTGACCACGTAGCCGTCGCGGTCGGCCACATACCGCAGCCGGGTGCCGTTCGGGCCGAACACGATCAGTTCGACCTCGTCGGGCGAGAACAGCGCCCGGGCGCCGGCGAGGCACTTCGTCACCACGCCGGCCTCGTCGAGCTGGTTGAGCTCGCGGGTCGCGCTCGCGAACGCCTGCCAGGTACGCCGCTCGTCGTCGGCGCGCAGCCGGTGGATGTACGTCTGCTGGAGCAGCCACAGTCCGGGCGGCAACAGCAGCAGCCAGAGCGGCTGCTTCAGGTCGAGGAAGTAGACGACGAACAGACCCACGAGCACGTTGCCGACGACCATCAGCAGCTTGCTCTTGGCGAGGGAGAGGAACGCCGGCACGAAATGGGCGGCCCCGCGGGCCGCCACCATCGCCGCCACCATCGCGATGCTGGTGACCGAGTACGCCAATGCGCCGGCGCACAGCACCATCGCGACGTTCTGGTCGAGAGGTGCCCGGTGCACGGGCAACAGCGCGTCCGCGACGGCCGCCGCCGCGCCGGCGGCGAGCCCGAGCGTCGCCGCGTTGCGCAGGGCGTAGATCACCGGCTTGCGGTCACCGAAGATCCGCAGGATGGTCACCGAGCAGAGCACGCCGGCGCCGACGACCGGAGGCACCCAGATCGACGGTACGGCGTACAGGACGACGATCACGGCCGCTTCGCCCCAGGCGGCGCGTACCACACCGGAGCCGACGCGGATCGTCACCTGCGCGCAGTGCGCGATCACGACCGCCCCGAAGGCGATGCCGGCCCAGCCGAGTTGCAGGGCACCGTCGTCGGGCAGCAGGAGGCAGGTCACCATCACCGCGGCGGCAGCCGCGACGAGGACCGCCGAGAGCCAGCGCAGCCGGAGAGGTTCCTCGTCGAAGCCAAGCGAGCGGCCGACACGCGCGAGCGCCGCCCGTACGGTCCCTCCTCTAGGCGGCCGTACGTCCGGTTCCGCGTTGAACCGGTGGGACGCGTCACTCATGTCCTGGGCGCCCCCTTCCGCGCGCATGCCCCATCGCGGTGTTGCCGACCATTGCTACCCACTGCCGACCGAGCCGCGATTCAGTCCCCCGGCGGAAGGTTATGGCAAACAGGAATGCGACAACAGGGGTTGACAGGGTGGTTAGCTGATTGATGGCACGACACAGGACGTTACGTCAGTCGTCCTTAGACGCAGTGTTACCGCTCGAGGCGGTGTCAGTGTCGGCCTCGCTCTGACGGGGCTCGTCGAAGCTTTCCGGTAGCCGGCGCAACCGCGCGTTCATATTGCGGATCAATAGGATCGTTGCCACCGCCAACAAAACTATGATCAGCAGACCCATAGGGCCGGCGAGACTGCCCTCCCGGGTGTCGCCGAAATTGTTCACCGCGAGCGGGCCGGCGGCGGCCAGCTTCCACGTCATGCCATCACCGTACGCCGGCCCGCCCACGGATGCTCTCGTGGACGCCCGAGAAGAGGTCGTCCTCCGGCAACGTGCTGTCGACCAGCGACCGGGCCAGCTCGTAGTCCTCGGTCGGCCACGCCTGCTGCTGCAGGGCCAGCGGGACCCGGAACCAGAAGCCGTCCGGGTCGACCTGCGTCGCGTGGGCCCGCAAGGCGTCGTCGCGGACCGGGAAGAAATCGGCGCACGGCACGCGCGTGGTGACCCGGGAGGGACGGTCCTCTTCCCATTTCTCAAGCCATTCGCCGTACGGCGACTCGAGGCCAGCCCCGAGCATCGTCTCGTGCAGCGTCGTCATGCGCTCCTTGGACCAACCCATGTGGTAGTAGAGCTTCAGCGGCTGCCACGGGTCACCCAGCTGTGGATGCCGCTCGGGGTCACCAGCCGCCTCGAACGCGGCGACGGTCACCTTGTGGCACATGATGTGGTCCGGGTGCGGGTAGCCGCCCTGCTCGTCGTACGTCGTCACGACGTGCGGGCGGAACTCGCGCATCAGCTTCACCAGCGGCTCGGCGGCCATCTCCGGATCCAGCAGGCCGAAGCAGCCCTCCGGCAGTGGCGGCAGCGGATCGCCCTCGGGCAGGCCGGAGTCGACGAAGCCGAGCCACGCCTGCTGTACCCCGAGGATCTCGCGGGCCAGGTCCATCTCGCGCCGGCGGATCTCGGTCATTTCCGCCCAGATCTCGGGCCGGTCCATCTTCGGGTTGAGCACGCTCCCGCGCTCCCCGCCGGTACACGTCACGACCAGCACATCGACGCCATCGGCCACGTACTTCGCCATCGAGGCGGCGCCCTTGCTCGACTCGTCGTCCGGATGGGCATGAACTGCCATCAGGCGAAGCCGCTCGGTCATGTCACTCCCCGTCTCCGTAACCACGGTCTCTGTACCCTGGAACCTGGCCCATTCTGGCCGATAACACCGACAACAACCGCCGAGGAACATTCCTTCGTGACCGAGACGCACGCCACAGCTCCGGCGTTTCCGCCCGGCCGGTACGGCCGTCGCCGGCAGGCCCGCCGCACCCCGCGCTGGCTGCCCGTAGTGCTGGCGCTCGTGGTGGTGGCCACCGGATTCCTGCTGGCGGTACGACTCTACGAAGAGTACGGCGATCCGACCTATCGGGTTTCCACCACCCGGTACGGAGAGATCACCGACGATGGGGTGACCGTGGACTTCACGGTCCTGCTCCCGCCCGGTGGGTCGGCGGTCTGCGTCGTCCGCGCCCGGGCATACTCGGGCAAGGAAGTCGGCTCGGCGGAGGTGACGGTAGCCGCCCCTCCGGGTACTCGTAGCGCATCGTCGAGTTACCGACTTGCCACCACCGAACGGCCCTACATGGGCGAGGCGATCCGTTGCGGGCCGCCGCGTTCGTAACCAGCAAGATCGCGGAGGCCTCCGCATTTCCACGCTTTGGTAATTTGGTAGTTCCTCTCCGTTCGCAATCCACCCGACCCGAGGAGATCCGCAGTGGCCACGACCGACCCGACGCCCGCTACCTGGCTGTCCCAGGAGGCGTACGACCGGCTGCAGGCCGAGCTCGACCAGCTGATCGCACACCGGCCGGTGCTCGCCGCGGAGATCAACGCTCGGCGCGAGGAGGGTGACCTCCGTGAGAACGGCGGCTACCAGGCGGCGCGCGAGGAGCAGGGCAAGATGGAAGCCCGCATCCGGTACCTGCAGGAGTTGCTGCGTACCGCCCAGGTCGGCGACGCGCCGAAGAGCGACGTGGTCGCCACCGGCAGCGTGGTGACGATCCAGTTCGACGACGATCCGGGCGACACCGAGACGTTCCTACTCGGCTCCCGGGAGATTTCCGCGACGACCGAGCTGACCGTGTACAGCCCGGAGTCCGCCCTCGGCGTGGCGATCCTGGGCGCGCGGAAGGGCCAGACGGTGACCTACACCGCGCCGAGCGGCGCCGACATCAAGGTCACCGTGGTCAAGTTCGCCCCGTTCGAGGGCTGACAGTCTCGTATCCGGCGGCGCGCAGCGCCTGGAGGAGCCGGTCGGAGTGCTCCGCACCGCGCGTCTCGACCGATAGCGCCACCTCCACCTCGCCGAGCCGCAACCGCGGGTCGTGCCGCTTGTGCTCGACGTCGAGGACGTTCGCGCCGTGCTCGCCGATCAGGGTTAGCAGCCCGGCGAGTTGCCCGGGCCGGTCGTTGCAGCGGACGGTGAAGCTGAGGTAGCGCCCGGCTGCCGCGAGTCCATGTTCTATCACGCGCAGCAAGAGCAGCGGGTCGATATTGCCGCCGGTGAGTACCACGACGACCGGCGGCTCCGGCTGGACGACTCCCGCGAGCAGCGCGGCCACGCCGACGCTGCCCGCCGGCTCGGCTACCAGCTTGCCGCGTTCGAGCAGCATCAGCAGGGCGCGGGAAATGTCCTCGTCGGTCACGGTCACGACGCCGTCGACGAGCTTGCTGACGTGCTCGTAGGTCAGGTCACCCGGGCAACCGACCGCGATGCCGTCGGCGATCGTGCGGTACGACTTCAGCCGCTCGGGCCGCCCCGCTCTCAGCGACGGTGGGAACGCCGCCGCGCCCGCCGCCTGTACCCCGATCACCTGAATGTCGGGCCGCAACGCCTTGGTGGCTACCGCGATACCGGAGATCAGGCCGCCTCCGCCGACGCCGGTGATGATCGTCCGTACCTCGGGGCACTGCTCGAGGATCTCCAGTGCCACCGTCCCCTGGCCCGCGATCACGTCCGGATGGTCGAACGGGTGGATGAACACCGCGCCGGTGCGCTCGGCGAACTCCTGGGCGGCCGCGAGTGACTCGTCGACGTTCGCGCCGACCAGTTCCACCCGGGCCCCGTCCCCCTTGGTGGCGGCGACCTTCGGCAGCGGCGCACCCACCGGCATGAAGACGGTGGCCGACGTACCGAGTAGGCGTGCGGCCAGCGCCACGCCCTGGGCGTGGTTGCCGGCGCTGGCGGCGACCACGCCACGGGCCCGCTCCTGGCTCGACAGCCGGGCGATGCGCACGTAGGCCCCGCGTATCTTGTACGACCCGGCGCGCTGCAGGTTCTCACATTTCAGCCAGGCCGGTCCGCTGAGCTTGCCGGTCAGGGGCTTGCAGGGCTCCAGCGGAGTACGCCGGATCACCCCCTCCAGCAGGTCCCGAGCTGCCTCGATTTCTGCGAGGGTGACGAGATCCATGCCATCGACGCTATCTCTCCGGGCTAATTTTCGCGCGGGTAGCCGGGTGCGTGGCGACGCCAGGGGTTCGCCAGTTCGAGCTGGCCGGCTACCGCAAGTAGCAGCAGCTCGGCGCCGGGCGGGCCGACGAGCTGGACCGCCGAGGGCAAGCCGTCGGCGCGTACCCCGACCGGGACGGTGACCGCCGGGAAGCCGGCCACGTTCCACGGGGCCGCGAACGGCGCGTAGCGCATACAGGTCAGAAGGTTGGACCGCCATGGGTACGTGGCGAACGGCAGTGCCCGCGGCGGCGGCCCGGCCAACGCCGGCGTGACCATGAAATCGAACGGGCCATTGGCGAAGAACGCCGTACACCGGTCCCGGAACAGCTCCCGATCGGCCTCGCGGATCCAGCCGCGGTTCCAGGCCCGCCGGCCGAGCGCGATGTGCCGCCGGCTCCGAGGCTGCAGGGTGGCGACGTCGAGGCCGGCGTGCTCGGCATCGCGGTACGCGCCGGCGAACCAGGTCGCCATCCCGCGCAGGCCAAGCATCGTGGAGAACGGAGGTTCGGCCTTCACCGCGTCGTGGCCGATCCCCACCAGCGAGCGCGAGGCGGTCGCCACCGCCTCCCGGTTGCCGGAGTCGGCCCGGATCCCGGACACCGGGGAGCGCAGCGACACGGCGAACCGCAGCCGCGCCGGCTCGGCGAGTGCCTCCGGCGCCCGTCCGGCGAGCACCGCGAAGCCCACCGCCGCGTCGGCCACGTTCGTGGCGAGGATGCCGTGCTCGACCAGGCCGAACCAGTCCTCGGCGCCCAGCTGGGCGGGAACGACGCCGCGCCCGGGCTTGAACCCGACGAGACCGCAGCAGGCCGCCGGTATGCGTACCGAGCCGAGACCGTCGTTGCCGTGCGCGATCGGTACGAGTCCCGCGGCGACCGCCGCGGCGGACCCGCCGGACGATCCACCCGGGGTGCGGTCTGTGTGCCACGGATTGCGGGTCACCGCCGTTTCGTCGTCGGTGAGCGCCCACAGCCCCAGCTCCGGCATCCGCGTGATGCCGACGACGACCGCGCCCGCGCCGCGCAGCCGCCGTACCACCTCATGGTCTTCTTCGGCGACCGGTCCGCGCGCGGCGGCCGAGCCGTTCCACACGGGCAGGCCGGCGACCGCGGTGTTCTCCTTGACCGCGATCGGTACCCCGGCCAGCGGCAGGTTCTTCAGCTCCGGTTGTTCGTCGACCTTCTCCGCCTCGGCGGCGGACTCCGCACCGCGTACCTCGCGGAATGCCCCCAACAGGTGATCGGTCGAGGCGATGTAGTCGAGGTGATCGGCGACCACCGACGTGGCCGACGCGTCTCCCCTTCGTACCGCGTGGGCGATCTCCTTGGCGGTGGCCCCGACCCACGTCTTGTCCGCTGGCATGGCTGTCACCTCGGGTTCAGCGCTTGCTCCAAATCGGCGAGCAGGTCGTCACCAGTCTCGATGCCCACCGACAGCCGCACAAGATCGGCCGGTACCTCGAGTGGCGAACCGGCGGCCGACGCATGCGTCATCCGGCCCGGATGCTCGATCAACGACTCGACCCCGCCCAGCGACTCGCCCAGGACGAAGAGCTGTGCCCGGTTGCAGATGTCGATGGCATGCTGCTCGCCCCCGGCCGCCCGGAAACTCACCATGCCGCCGAACCGGCGCATCTGCTTGGCGGCCGTCTCGTGTCCGGGATGTTCGGCCAATCCCGGGTACAGCACGCTGGACACCGCCTCGTGCCGGCCGAGGAACTCGACGACCCGCTCGGCGTTGTCGCAATGCCGGTCCATCCGTACCCCGAGCGTCTTGATGCCGCGCAGGGTGAGCCAGGCGTCGAACGGGCCGCAGATGGCGCCCATTGCGTTCTGGTGGTACGCCAGTTCGCCGGCGAGGGTCGGGTCGTCGAGGACGAGCGCGCCACCGACCACATCGGAGTGTCCACCGAGATACTTCGTTGTCGAGTGCACGACCACGTCGGCCCCGAGGGCGAGCGGCTGTTGCAGATACGGCGACGCGAACGTGTTGTCCACGACCAGCAGCGCGCCGACCTCGTGCGCCAGACCGGCCAGTGCCGTGATGTCGGCGATGCTCAGCAACGGGTTGGTGGGTGTCTCCACCCAGACCAGGCGCGTCTGTCCGGGGCGTACCGCCGCCCGCATAGCGTCCACATCGGACACCGGCGCGGCCGTCCACTCGAGACCCCACCGCTGGGCCACCTTCGCGAACAAGCGGTACGTCCCGCCGTAGGCGTCGTCGGGGATGACCACGTGGTCGCCTGGTTGGCAAACCGTGCGTACGAGAGTGTCCTCGGCGGCCAGGCCACTGGCGAAGGCGAGCGCCCGGCGTCCGTGCTCCAGCGCGGCCAGGCACTCCTGCAGGGCGTCGCGGGTGGGATTGGCGGTGCGGCTGTACTCGTACCCGAGTCGAGGCGCTCCGACCGCATCCTGCGCGTACGTGCTGGTCTGGTAGATCGGCGGCACGACCGCGCCGGTGCGCGGATCGGGTTGCTGCCCGGCGTGGATGGCGAGCGTCTCGAAGCCGTGGGTCATGCCCCGACCCTAATCGCGGCTATGGTCTTCTCCCGTGGCGGGTTGCGTTTTCTGTGACATCGTGGCGGGCGCGATACCGGCGTTCGTCGTGACGTCCACCCCGGACGGTACGGCGTTCCTCGACACCCGGCCGGTGTTCCCCGGGCACACGCTGGTCGTACCGCCGCGGCACCTCGAGGTGCTGGGCGACCTGCCGGCGGAGGCGTTGCCGGGCTTCTTCGGGCTCGTCCAGCGGGTGGCCCGGGCCGTAGAGACCGGTCTCGAGGCCGACGGGACGTTCGTGGCGATGAACAACCGCATCAGCCAGAGCGTGCCGCACCTGCACGTGCACATCGTGCCCCGGCGCCGCAAAGACGGTCTGCGCGGGTTCTTCTGGCCGCGTACCAAATATGGCTCCGACGCCGAAGCCGCGGACCTGGCCGCCCGAATCGAGGCCGCGCTGTCAACGCCGTGACCCGCCCGCGCGTGTAAGCGGTGACGACGTTCGACGAGGCAACGGTCGTCGGTCTGGCCGAGGGGTACACCGAGGCGCCCGGCGACGACCCGGCGAGTTGGCCGATCGGCCCGGTGGGCTGAGGTCTGGTCCGCTCCCGTTCTCGAGGCATGCTTGGGAGTGCGAACCCAGGCCTCCCCGAGAGGAGCTCGCCGTGTTTCTCCGGCAGAAGAAGCTGGACCTGCCAACACCCGACAAGGCGCTGCCCGGACGGGACACCCCGATGCCGGTACCGGCCCGGCACGCCGTCCTCGGCACGCCCCTGCGCGGCCCGTGGCCCGCGGGCCTGGAGGTGGCCGTGTTCGGCATGGGGTGCTTCTGGGGTGCCGAACGGCTGTACTGGAAGCTTCCCGGCGTGTACTCCACGGCGGTCGGCTACGCGGGAGGCATCACGCCCAACCCGACGTACGAGGAGACCTGCACCGGGTTGACCGGGCACACCGAGGCCGTCCAGGTCGTCTACGACCCGTCCGTCGTCTCGTACGAGCAGCTGCTGAAGGTGTTCTGGGAGAACCACGACCCGACCCAAGGCATGCGCCAGGGCAACGACATCGGGACGCAGTACCGCTCGGCGATCTACACCACGACCGCCGACCAGCTCGAGGCCGCGGAAGGGTCCAGGTCCGCGTTCGGTCCGGTCGTCGAGAAGGCCGGGTACGGCGACATCACGACCGAAATTCGTCCGTTGGCGGACTTCTACTACGCCGAGGACTACCACCAGCAGTACCTCGAACGTAATAAAAACGGCTACTGCGGAATCGGACCAAACGGGATGACGTGCCCGATCGGGGTTGCCCGCGCGGACTCGTAACTCTTGCCCGCGCGGGCCGCGTGCGGCTCAGGCTGCGAGCAGCCGTGTGGCGATAGGGCGGTCCGTTGTCTGGTTGAGCAGCACGTCGAGTGCCCTCGACCAGCCTCCATCGCACGGTGGATTCTTCCCCGCGCAAGGTCTGGAGCCCCCACGGAGGACGAGCCCGCGCGGGATGTTCCGCGTGGGCTGGCCCGGCTCAACGGCGGCGGGGGTTGCCCGGAGAGGCGGAGCGCGTTTGCCGTCACGGCCCCCACACCGACAGCCGGGATTGGACGCGGGCTACGACTGCAAGCTGCAACTCCTGGACCAGCTCCACTTCTGCCTGTCCAAGGCGGGTGCTCTTGTCGTCGTAAGAGTAGAGGTTTCTCCGCCTCTGCTCCGCTTCTGGGGTCGAAGGAACGCCCAAAACTGCCGCTGTCAGAGGCACATCCTCGATCGGGAGCATCGTCACCAAGGCCAGCGCTCCTTCCGGGTCTGCCCTTACTACCGTCTGCAGAAGGTCCTTCAGCACGCCCAACTCGAAGTCGAGACGCCGCTCACGGACCAGCGCCGCTTGGGCATCTGCGGCCTGAGCTTTCGCGTGCCTGATCGCCACGTAGGCGAATAGCGCAGCGGCAAGTGTGCCGATCACACTCAGCAATTGAACCGAAAAGAGCAGCCAATCAACCCAGTCGCGTGCCAGTTCGACGGTCACGGCCAGGATTGTGACCGAGACGCGCAAACTCCTCGGCAATGGCAACGGCGCCACACCGAGGTAGATTCACCTACTGCGGGAGCTAGGCGGGCGCGGTGGGCGCCGAGATGTTGCGCCGCCGTCGCTGGCAACGATGGCGTGGCTGCCCAAGGCGCCGAACGCCAGTGACCGGGTGGCTAACCGGGCGCCACTTGCCCGGCGCTCTTGATACAACCGAGTGCAATTCGGCAGCATGGCGGTTTGGCATCACGATCTGACGGGGGGTTGGAGCGGACCTTCACGCTGGTTGGAAGGAGCAGCTAGGGCGTGTCTCCTGGATCTTTGATTGAAGATCCGCTATCACGTCTGTCGTGAGTGGACGGTTCGAGCTCACTGATGCCGAGTACGCCAGGATCGCGCCGCTGCTGCCAGATGTGACGCCGCGGCGGGGTGGGCGGTGGCGCGATCATCGGCAGGTGGTCAACGGGATCCTGTTCCGGGTGCGTACCGGAGTGCCATGGCGGGACGTGCCGGAGCGGTACGGGCCGTGGAAGACGTTGTACAAACGGTTCGCCCGCTGGGAGGAGGGCACGTGGGCGCGGATCGAGGCTACGTTGCAGGCCGACGCCGATGCCGCCGGTGAGTTGGACTGGGGTGGCCATGCCGACTCCACCGTGGTCCGCGCTCACCAGCATGCCGCGGGTGCCCGTAAAGGGGGCTCAGCAGCGGTGACGCAGCGCGACGGGAAGCACTCGGCAAGTCGCGGGGCGGGTGGACCACGAAGATTCACACGATCGGGGACGGCCGGGGCCGGAACCTGACCAGCCACCTGACCCGTGGCCAGGACGCCGACACCCGGCAGCTGGTCCGCCTGCTCGACGAGGTTGCGGTGGCCCGGCCCGGCCGTGTCGGCCGGCCCCGTAAGCGGTTGGACTCCCTGGCCGCGGACAAGGCGTACTCGTCGCGGACCAACCGGGCCGCGCTGCGCCGTCGAGGTATCCCGCACGACATTCCCGAACGCGACGATCAGCTGGCCAACCGGCTACGCAAGGGACGCCGTGGTGGGCGGCCACCGACGTTTCGTCCCGACCGGTACCGAGGCCGCAACCACATCGAGCGGCTGATGAACCGGCGCAAACAGTTCCGTGCCGTGGCCACCCGCTACGACAAGCTGGCCTGCCGCTACCGGGCTACCGTACAGATCGCCGACATCCTCATCTGGCTTCGCGCCCAGCCCGACCGCCGACGGCAGGCGCACACCACCCCGTAGTCGCCCCCAGAACGCTCCTATCCTGCCGCTGTGGCCACGCAGTGGGACCTGTCCGACGCCTGGGTCTTCTCCTCCATCGAGGGAACCGGCCCCGACGACGGCTACACCCTGACCCAGATCATCGCCAAGGCCGATGGCATCAACCACTCCATACTGATGGAGGCCGAGTTCACCCAGGCCGTACCTCGCCTGACCAACGCCGGCCTCATCGGCGCCGAGCCCGAAGCCGACCGCTACTGGCACACCGAGACCGGCCGAGCGCTGTACCAACAACGGATGAAAGGACACGGCCTGTTCGGCTGGGCAGACGCGATACTTCCAGCACTACACAGGCTCGGCGAGCCTCTAGACACCGGTTGGTCCATACCTGCTGGCGCCTTCGACCGCGCGACCCAGGACTACCTACGGCGGGCCCGCCAGATCCTCAGGCGACTCGGCGTCCAAATCGAAGATCCAGGAGACACGCCCTAGGCAACCTCGTTGGCCATCTGACCAGACGCGAAATGTCCACAGTAGACGAGGCTCTGCGCATCGTGCTTCAACTGAACTGACCAGACTCTCATACGCACTCGACCTACCAGCAGTATCTGCGCAAGAAGCCGATGGCGTAGCCAAGACTGAAGCCCAGACGAAGAACTCGACGAGTTCCTCGTCTGGGTGCACGCCGAGCGTCGGGCCCAGCCTGGCATAGCGGCCGCTGCGACGGCGCGAGCCTTGTGAGGGCGGCTTCCCGGGGGTCTTGGAAAATCACGTGACGGGCGGCGCCCGACCGTCGATGATCCACGAGTGGGCCCATCATGAACGTCGACAGGACTGAACGCGGCCCGTCCCCCCGATCCTCCCTGACCGCGCTGGCCGGACGTACCTTCGGCGCAATCCCGCCACCGACGCTGGTACTGCTCGGCATCGTCAGCGTTCAGCTGGGCTCGGCATTGGCCAAGCACCTGTTCAGCACAGTGGGCAGCTTCGGGACAGTCGCATTGCGACTGTTCTTCGCGGCGGCGGTGCTGATGCTGTTCTGGCGGCCCTCACTGCATATGAACCGTCGCACGTGGACAGTCGTGCTCAGCTACGGCGTGACTCTCGGCTTGATGAACGAGTGCTTCTATCTGGCTCTGGCCCGGATCCCGCTGGGGATCGCGGTAACCATCTCGTTTCTCGGGCCGCTGGCGGTAGCCCTGGCCGGGTCGAGGCGATGGCTGGACGCTTTGTGGGCCGTGCTCGCGGCAGGCGGTGTGGTCCTGCTGATGGAGGGACGCGGCGACCTCAACCTTGTCGGTATTCTGTTCGCCCTCGCCGCGGGAACGTGCTGGGGTCTGTACATCCTGGTCGGCGCGGCGCTGGGTCGCCACACCACGGAAGGCAACGGTCTGGCTCTGGGGATGGCGGTCGCGGCAATGGTGGCTGTGCCATTCGGTGTGGCCGACAGCGGTACGGCGCTGATTCAGCCGTGGGTCCTGGTTGCGGGGCTCGGCGTGGCACTGTTGTCGTCGGTGATCCCGTACTCGCTGGATCTGGAAGCACTACGCAGGATTCCACCGCGCGTCTTCGGCATCCTGATGAGCCTCGAACCAGCGGTGGCGGCCCTCATCGGCCTCATCGTGCTCCAGGAGTCGCTGCTTTGGACACA
>DASRII010000220.1:0-13519 GCA_035650075.1 Micromonosporaceae bacterium
CGTGTTTCCATCGAATTCGGGGTGATGTCGCCCGAGCAGCGCCAGGCGCTCCAGACGTCCCTGCGCGGTGGCGGCCCGGCCGCTGCCGAGCCGGTGATCCCGTTCGCCCAGCCCGGCTCGTTGACGCGGGTGTACGCGATCGCCAGCGGCAAGGGCGGCGTCGGTAAGTCCAGCGTCACCGTCAACCTGGCCGCGTCGCTCGCCGCCCGGGGACTGTCGGTGGGCGTCGTCGACGCGGACATCTACGGCCACTCGATCCCGCGGATGCTCGGCGCGGAGGGCCGACCGACCCAGGTCCAAGACATGATCATGCCGCCGCAGGCCCACGGCGTGAAGGTCATCTCGATCGGGATGTTCACCTCCGGCAACGCCGCGGTCGTCTGGCGCGGGCCGATGCTGCACCGGGCGCTGCAGCAGTTCCTGGCCGACGTGTACTGGGGCGATCTCGACGTTCTGCTGCTCGACCTGCCCCCGGGCACCGGGGACATCGCGATCTCCCTGGCGCAGCTGCTGCCGACGGCGGAGATCCTGGTCGTCACGACCCCGCAGCTCGCGGCCGCGGAGGTGGCCGAGCGGTCCGGCGCGATCGCGCTGCAGACCCATCAGCGGCTCGTCGGTGTGATCGAGAACATGTCGTGGCTGGAGCTACCCAACGGCGAGCGGATGGAGGTCTTCGGCGCCGGCGGCGGGGCCCGGGTCGCGGAGACGCTCACTCAGGTCATCGGTGCCCCGGTACCGCTGCTCGGCCAGATCCCGCTCGACCCGCGGGTCCGGGAGGCCGGCGACGCGGGTACCCCGATCGTCCTCGCCGACCCGTCGGCACCCGCGGCGGCCGCGTTGACGGCCGTCGCCGACCACCTCGCCGTCCGCCGCCACTCGCTGGCCGGCAAGCCCCTGGGCCTGTCCCCTCGGCGTTGACCCCGGCGCTCCCGTGATCAGGGGAGTGGGTTGGCGTTCCGCTGATCTACGTCGCGTCCACGTCGTAGGAGCGGCGGGCCGGTGGTGATGCGGGAGGCGGCGGTGGGGCGGCGCTGGCGGTACCGCCGGAGCCGTTGCCGCGGTCGCTGAGGTCGGCCGCCTTTGCCACGTCCTTGAGGTCGCGCTGAAGCCCGTCGAGCGGGCGGCGCAGCACGGCCTCGTCCTCCTCGCTGAGCAGGTGCTTGCGGATGAACGCCTTCGGGTGCAGGTCGGTGAGCTGGATGTCGGTACCGAGTTCGCGGCTGAGGTCCGACGTCGCGTCCGACGCCATCCGGCGTAGGTTGCGCAGCATCCGGAGACCGTCGTTGATCGCGTTGGGCAGCCGGTCACCGAAGATCAGCAGGGCCAGGATGAGCAGCCCGCCGATCTCCCACCAGTTCAGGTTCTCGAACACCGGCGCCTCCCCTCTGCCCCGCTAGCGTACGCACGCGAAGCTGTGGCGCCTACTGAACGTCTGCTGCCAAGGTGACCGAGGCCGACTGGTTTTCCGAGCCCCGTTTGTACTCGACCGTCACGACCGAACCGGGCGCGTGCTTGCGGATCAGCGCGATGAGGTCCGTCGGCTCGTACACCGGGTGCCCATCGAGCTTCATGACCACGTCACCGGCCCGGAGCCCGGCCGTGGCGGCGGGTCCGGACTCGTCGACGGCCCGCAGCCGGACACCGCCGTTGGGGTTGCGGTAGTTGTCGTCGAGCTGGCCGCCGATCACCGTGCGGCGCGCCTTGCCGGTGTCGATGATCTCCTGTGAGACGCGCTTCGCCTGGTTGATGGGGACGGCGAACGCCAGCCCGATGTTGCCGGCTTCGTCCTGGTCCACGGCGAGCGACTTGATCACCGAGTTGACCCCGATCACCCGGCCACCGCTGTCGACCAGCGGTCCGCCCGAGTTGCCCTGGTTTACCGCTGCATCGGTCTGGATGGCCGCGTAGTACCGGACCTGTTCTCCTGGCTCGCCGGCCTGGATGGGTCGGTCCACGGCCGACACGATGCCGTAGGTGACCGTGTTCGCGAGCGCCAGCGGGGAGCCGAGGGCGAGCACCGGATCACCGACCGCGATCGCGTCCGAGTCGCCGAACTCGACCGGTACCAGCCCGTCGCGCTGCACCTTGAGTACCGCGATGTCCGATTCGGGATCCCGCCCCACGATCGTCGCCGTCGCGGTCGCGCCGTCGCTGAACAGCACGTTGGCGGTGCCGGTCGCACCCTCCACCACGTGATCGTTCGTGATGACGTAACCGTCGGTCGACGCCACGAACCCCGAGCCGACGCCGAACCCACGGCCCGACGTGACCCGGATCGTCACCACGCTCGGCAGTACCTTCTGCACCACCCCGGCCAGCGTGTCCGGCGGCCGCTGGGCCAGGGCCGGCACGTTGCCGTTGCCGTTGCTGCCCAGCGAGGTCGGCGCGCCGCCGCCGCGCACCGCGAACACGTACCCGAGCGTCCCGCCGAGCGCGCCCGCCAGCAGCGCGGTCACCACCGATACCAGGAAGACCAGGCCCAGGCCGCGGCGTGGGACCAGGTCGGGCACGTCACCGTCCGGCGGCGGTCCGGCAGCCCCGCGCGCGGGTACGACGACAGTCGCGTGCGCCGCCGGATCCCGCCACGGGTCGGAAAGCGCGTCCGACCACCATGCGGAGGACGCGCCAGGCTGCCCGAGCGGCGGAATCGGTGGCACCGTCACGCATCTAGGATCGCACGGTTCGGCGAACCTCATTCACGAGTTGACCGACGCTACGCTCAGCCCCATGTCAGCCGAGGACCCGGTACTGCAGAGCGCCCGGAGCCTCGCGGGTGAGATCGGCTTGACCGCGGTACCGCCCGCGGTCGGCGCGGTGCTGCGCCTGCTCGCGGCGGCCGGCAACGCCCGGGCCGTGGTCGAGATCGGTACCGGCGCCGGAGTCAGCGGGCTCTGGCTGCTGCGTGGCATGCGGCCGGACGGCGTACTCACCACGATCGATGTCGACCCGGAGCATCAGCGGATCGCCCGGCGGCACTTCCTGGACGCGGGGTTCCCTCCCTCGCGCGCCCGGGTGATCACCGGCCGGGCGCTGGAGGTGCTGCCCCGGCTGGCCGACGGCGCGTACGACCTGGTGTTCGTGGACGCGGACGGCACCGAGTACCCGGCCTACGTCGACGCGGCCCACCGGTTGCTGCGGCCCGGCGGCGTCCTCGTGGTCAACGCGGTACCGGCCGAGCTCGGGCTGGCCGACGAGGAGTGGATCGCGGCCCACGTAACCGGCCTCCTTTGCGCCGTACGGCGTCAGGTCTAGGTCATACTTCCCGTCATGCCCGAGGCACGCACGCTGCGGTACTGGCCATGGTTGATCTTCTGCATCGTGGCCGCGGTAGTGTTCGGCGGCCTCGCGTTGGTCTTCGGCGCGGCTGCCGCCGATACCCACTCGACGCCCGTGGTGATCGTCAACGCGATCCTGGCGATCGGCCTCGCGGTGCTCGCCATGTACTCGATCGCCAACCTGCGTGTGCGCAGCCGCATCGATCCCCACGGCGTGACCGCGATCTGGCCGCGGTCGGCGCGCCGGGTGGCCTGGCGCGACGTCGACCGGCTCGACGTGGCCCATGTCCTGCCCGGCTGGGCGGTACGGGGTTGGTGTGACGATCGGCCGATAGTGCTCTTCATCTGCCACGACACGTTCGGCCGCCGGCCCAAGCCGGAGACCTTCGACACGCCACCCGTGACCACGCCGAAGGCGCTGCACGAGGGGTACACCGAGATCGAGAAGTACTGGTCCTCAGCCCAGGGTGTCCAGCCAGTGAAGTAGCGTCCGGACCCCGAAGCCGGTAGCGCCCTTGGCCAGTTCCCCGTCGGCGCTCTCCGACCAGGCCGGAGCGGACATGTCCAGGTGCGCCCAGCGGTCGCGGGCGTCGCCGACGAACTCGCGGAGGAAGAGCGCGGCGGTGACCGACCCGGCTCCGATGTCGGCCGCGTTGTTGAGGTCCGCCACCTCGCTGGCGATCGCCGGTACGTAGTCCTCGACGAACGGCATGCGCCAGAGCCGTTCCCCCACCGCCTCACCGGCCGCGGCGAGGGCACGGGCCAGCTCGTCGCTCTCGGCGAAGAGCGCTCCGGTTTGCTTGCCCAGCGCGACGCTGGCGGCACCGGTGAGCGTCGCGAGGTCCACGAGCAGGTCGGGCTTCAGCTTGGCGACGGCGTACGCCAGGGCGTCGGCGAGCACGACCCGGCCCTCGGCATCGGTGTTGAGCACCTCCGTGGTGAGCCCGCCGTAGTGCCGGACGACGTCTCCGGGCCGGTACGCCGCCCCGCTGAGCATGTTCTCCGCGAGCGGCGCGAGCGCGGTGACCCGTACCGGTAGACGCAATGCCGCGGCCCCGACGGTCGCCGCGGTGACCGCGGCGGCGCCGGCCATGTCCTTGCGCATCAACTTCATGCCCTCGCGAGTCTTGATGCAGATGCCGCCGGTGTCGAACGTGATGCCCTTGCCGACGAGGACGACGTGGGTACGGGCGCGAGGCGGCCGCCAGGACAGCTCGACGAGCCGCGGCCCACGGGTGGACCCGGTACCGACGGCCAGGATGCCGCCGAACCCGCCGGCCGCCAGCTCCCGCGGATCGCGCACCGACAGCGTCAGCCCGGGGTGCCGGGCGGCCGCCTTGCCGATCTGGTCGGCGAACCACGCCGGGGTCTTGGTCTGGCTGGAGGTGTTCGTCAAGTCGCGGGCGAGGACCGTGGCGTCCACGACCGACCGGGCCTGCGCCAGCGCGTCACCGTAGGTGTCGGGATCGGATACCAGCAGCGTCAGGCGGGCCAGCTTCGGCGGGGCGTCCGCGCGGTCGGCGGCCAGCCGGTACCGGTACCCCGCCAACCAGGCGCCCTCGGCCACAGCCCGGACGTCGGCCGGCTCGATGTCCGCCGGCAGCGCGAATGTGATCGACGTCGCCCGGTCGGCGGCCCGGACCACCGCCGCACCAGCGGCCCGCCAGCCGGCTTCGCCGATCCCCACCAGCATCAGCCGTCGCGGGCGGCCCAGCGGTCGCGGCAGGGTCTTGACCACGCCGGCCTGTCCGGAGTGGGCACAGTCGGTCAGGTAGGCGTCCGCCTCCGCCGCCAGATCCTGGGTCAGTGGGGTGGGCAAGACGACGCCGACCGAGGCATCGGTCGGCGCCGCCGCTACCGGCAAGGCAAGAACCTCGGGAACGCGGCGACCGGCCGCGAGTCGGATCGCGAGCAACGGGTTGCCCCAACGCCTTCAGAAGCCGTTGCTCAGCCCGCGGCGGCCTTGAGGGCGTCGCCGAGGGCGTTCGCCTCGTCCGGGGTCATCTCGACGACCAGCCGGCCACCACCCTCCAGCGGAACCCGCATCACGATTCCTCGGCCTTCCTTGGTGACCTCCAGCGGACCATCGCCCGTCCGCGGCTTCATCGCCGCCATGTGTATCTCCCCTCAGCCTTTCCATAGGAACGTGGCCGCCCCGCGCTCCTCGTTCGACCTCCACCCACGACAGGGGTACTCCCGAGGTGGCTGTCGACGCCTCCAGCGTGGGCCGGCCCGATCCGCCGTGCCGCACGCCGACCAATGATTTTCCCTGATGAAGTGCCGCGACCCCAAACCGACCCGGCCCAAATGTGACAGGCTCTAGCTGAATCGGCCAGGTTGCTGTCACAATGTCCGGTCATGCAGGCCCGGTCGGCGCTCTTCGACCTGTACGGCGACTACCTGCGTCCGCGAGGCGGGCGCGCCCCGGTCGCCGCGCTCGTTCGCCTGCTCGCGCCGCTCGGGATCGCGCCGCCGGCGGTCCGCACCGCGGTGTCGCGGATGGTCCGGCAGGGCTGGCTGCACCCGCTGCGGCTGGCGTCCGGGCCGGGGTACCTGCTGACCCCGAAGGCGGCGCGCCGGTTGGACGAGGCGGCCGCCCGGATCTACCGCACGAGCAAGATGGGCTGGGATGGGCGGTTCGATCTGATCGTCATCGACGCGTCCGTCAGCCGCGGCGCGCGAGCGCGCGTGGCGCCCACGCTGGGCTACCTCGGCTACGGGACGCTGGACGGGACTACCTGGCTCGCCACGCGCGCCGGCGAGGACGTGGACACCCTGCTGATCGAGGCGGGAGTGCGGTACGAGCGCTTCACGGCCAGCCCCACGGCCGGTACCGCGGGCGCGATGGCGCTCGTCAGGCGGGCGTGGGATCTGGACGAGATCGCCGGGGCGTACCAGCGGTTCGTGCGGGAGCTGCGGCCCACGGTCGCCGGGGTCACCGAGGACAGCCAGGACGAGGAGGCGTACGCCGCCCGGTTCCGTCTCGTCCACGCGTGGCGCACGTTTCTCTTCCGGGATCCCCAGCTGCCACCGGCTCTGCTGCCGGAGCGCTGGCCGGGGACCACCGCCGCCAGTTTCTTCGACCGGCACGCAGCCCGCCTGCGCCCGGCCGCCGACCGGTACGTCGACCAGTGCCTCGAGCTCTCGGAACGAAAGGTTGCCCCGTGACTGACAGTCTGCTCATCGACCGCACCGAGGGCGTGACCACGCTGACCCTCAACCGCCCGCAGGCCCTCAACTCGCTCGACACCCCGTTGAAGACCGCCCTGCGGGACGCGATCGCCGACGCGGAGGCGGACCCGAACTGCCGGGCTCTCGTTCTGACCGGGGCCGGTCGCGCCTTCTGCGGCGGGCAGGACCTCAAGGAGCACGTCGCCACGCTCGAACACGGCGCAGTGGATCCGCTCGGTGACGTCGTCCGGCACTACAACCCGATCGCCCAACGGCTGGCCAACCTGCCCAAGCCCGTCGTGGCGGCGGTCCGGGGAATGGCCGCCGGGGCGGGGGCGTCGCTCGCGTTCCTGGCCGACTTCCGGGTGGGCGGACCGGGTACGAGCTTCCTGCTCGCCTTCGCCCGGATCGGGCTGGCCGCCGACACCGGGGCGTCCTGGACGTTGCCGCGCCTGGTGGGTCACGCGAAAGCCACCGAACTGATAATGCTCGCCGAGCCCGTGAAGGCGGAGGAGTCGCTGCGGCTCGGCCTGTTGACGCGGCTCGTCGACGACGACGAGCAGGTCCTGCCGGCCGCCCAGGAGCTGGCCGCCCGGCTGGCCGCGGGACCAACGGTCGCGTATGGCGCCATCAAACGTGAACTGTCGGTCGGCGCCGCCGGCACGCTGGCCGACGCGCTCGCCGCAGAGGCCCAGGCCCAGTCGATCTGCGGTTCGACGGCCGACCACCGCAACTCGACCGTGGCATTCGTCAACAAAGAGAAGGCCGTCTTCGAGGGCAGATGACAGATGGCTCGACTATGGTCGATGCCGTGGGAGTCGCCCACCTGTTGCGCCGGACGACGTTCGGACCGACCGCGGCCGAGGTGGCCGCGGCCGAACGTGTTGGCCTGCGGGAGACTCTCGACGCGATCCTCACGCCGACCGCGCCGGATCGGGGCGCCGGGCTGACCCCGGTGCCGAACATCGGCGTCGATCCGTACGTCCTGCTGCCCGGCAACGCCAACGACGACGACCGGCGGCGGGCTCGGGAAACCCGGCGGATACAGCTGCGGACCGTGCTCGACTGGTGGCTGGACCGGATGGTCGAGGCCGACCACCAGTTCATGGAGAAGCTCGTCTTCTTCTGGCACGGGCACTGGGCCACCAGCGCCCAGAAGGTCCGCAGCGCCGCGATGATGCTCGGTCAAGTCGAGACGTTCCGCCGGTACGGCCGCGGCGACTTCGCGGCGTTCGCCCGGGCAATGCTGCGCGACCCGGCGCTGATCCAGTGGCTGGACGGTCAACGCAACACGCGGGAGGCCCCGAACGAGAACCTGGCCCGCGAGCTGATGGAGCTGTTCACGCTCGGCATCGGCCACTACACCGAAACCGACGTGAAGGAAGGCGCCCGGGCGCTAACCGGCTGGACGATCTACCGGGCGAGCGGTACGGCGGTGTTCCTGCGCCGCCGGCACGATCCCGGTCGCAAGACGATTCTCGGGGTGACGGCCAACCACGACGCCGACTCCTTTGTGGACGTACTGCTGGGCCAGAGCGCGCACGCTCCCTTCCTCGCCGGGCGACTGTGGTTCCGGTTCGCCTCCGGGGCACCGATGCCGGCGGAGACCCGGGAACGGTTGGTCGCGGCGTACGGCTCCCGTCGCAATGTGACCGCCTTGCTGCGGGCCATGTTCACGGACCCGGCGTTCGCCGGTACCGCCGGACAGCTGGTCAAGCAGCCCATCGAGTGGCTGGTCGGCGCGCTGCGGCAGCTCGGCATCCTGTCGCGGACGATGCCGGACCGCGAGCGGCTCGCGTTGCTGGCCGGACTCGACGCGCTCGACCAGGTCCCGCTGCATCCGCCGAGCGTCGGTGGCTGGCCATCCGGCGCCGCCTGGCTCACCACGTCGTCGGCACAGGCCCGGCTGCGGATCGCCGAGCTGCTCGCGGCTCGGGCGCGTACCGACGTCGTCGACGAGCTGGCCGCCGTGCCCGCCCGGCAGCGTCCGCGCGAGCTGGCCCGGTTGCTCGTCGTCGACAAGTGGACCGAACGCACCCGGGCCGCGCTGGACACCGTCGCCGACCAACCGCGCCGGCTGGTAGCCCTCGGCCTCGCCAGCCCCGAATACACGGTGAGTTGACAGCGATGGACACTCTGACGCGACGCAAGTTCCTCCTCGCCAGCGGGGTGGTGGCGGGCGGGGCGATCGCGGCCGGCGCGACGGCGTACACCCTGGCTGATGTCCTGGCGACGGGGGGCGACCGACCCGCGGACGCCGGCACGCTCGTGCTCGTCACGCTCTACGGCGGGAACGACGGGCTCGCCACCGTCGTCCCGTACGCCGATCCGGCGTACCACGACGCCCGGCCGGAGCTGGCCTACGAGGCGGAGAAAGTGCTGCGCATCGACGACGCGACCGGCCTCAACCCCGGGTTGACCGGCTTGCGCCGGCTGTTCGGCGAGGGGCGGGTAGCGATCGTACGCGGCGTCGGCTACCCGAAACCGGACCGCAGCCACTTCCGGTCGATGGACATCTGGCAGACGGCCCAGCCGGCGCGACCCGGCAACACCGGCTGGCTCGGGCGTTGGCTCGACACCGCGGGCGGCGACCCGCGGCTCGCGGTCTCGTTCGAGCCCGTGCTGCCGCCGGTGCTGGCGGGCGCGACCGGCGCCGGAGCGGCGGTACCGGTGACCGGCCTCGAACTGCCCCGCGCGGTGCCCGCGGCGACCCTGGCCGTCCTGGGCCGACCGGCGCCCGGCGAGCCGGTCCTGCAGGCGCACGCCGCGGCGGCGTTCGCCGATCTGGTCGCGGTCGACGAGATGGTCCGCTCGGTAGCGGCCGGCGCCCTCGAGGTAACGGCCGACGAGGCCGACGAACTGCCGCAGGCCACCGGTACCGGCGGTCGCGCCGCTCTCGACGCCCAGCTCGGTCTCGTCGCCCAGTGCATCGAGGCCGGTGTCGCCACGCGGGTCTTTTCGGTCTCGCTCGGCGGTTTCGACCTGCACGCCGACGAGAAGCAGCCGCAGGAGTCGTTGTTGCGCGCCCTCGACCGCTCGCTGGTGTCCTTTGTGGACAAAATCGGCCGGACGTCCGCCGGTCAGGGCGTGGTGGTCGCGGTCTATTCCGAGTTCGGCCGGCGGGTGCGCGCCAACGCGTCCGACGGTACCGACCACGGCACCGCGTCCGACATGTTCCTCATCGGGGCCGGCGTCCGCGGCGGGCTCTACGGGCCGCCACCGAACCTGCGGGACCTCGACAACGGCGACCTGAAGTACACGACCGACTTCCGTGATGTGTACGCCGCTCTGCTGCAGGGAGTCCTCGGCACCGATCCGGCGCGCATCCTGGACGGCTGGACAGGCCGCCTGACCGGGCCGATCTAGTCGCCCTCTTCCTCGGGGTCCAGATTCGTCTCCTGACCCACGACGTACGCCTGCATCGCCAACTCGTCGCCGGCGGGCGCGACGAACGCCGGCAACTCGGCCGGGCCGAGCGTCGTCACGTACGTCCAGAACTGGCGAACCGCCTCCGCCGCTGACTCCGCCTCGATCGGCAGGTCGACGCTGACCAGCCACTCCCGCCGGTCGACCGGCGCCGGCAGGAGAGCCGTCATCTCGCGGAACGCCTGTTCGTCCATTGGCGTCAGGACACCGTCGAGGGCGAGCTTGTCGGCGGGCGGCGATTCGTCGAAGACCCGCCTGGTGTACGCCAGTTCGCCGTCCTGCCGCACGGTCGCCACCCCGAAGACGACCGGCGGATCGACGTCGGCCACGAGCAGCACCCCGTCACCCGGGGGCAACTGTCGCGGCGTTGCGAGGGTGTCGTGGTGGTACAGCCGCTCGGCCGCGTACTCCTCGGCCGATACCAGCAGCGCCCAGTGGTTACCGGCCGGCATGGCAGCCGCGCACGTGGTCGTCGACCATGCCGGTGGACTGCATGAGGGCGTACGCCGTGGTCGGCCCGACGAACCGGAAGCCGCGCTTCTTGAGGTCCTTGGCCATGGCCGTGGACTCCGGCGTGATGGACGGGATGTCCGCCAAGGACTTCGGCCGGGCGCGCCGGCGGGTAGGGGCGTACGACCACAGCAGCGGGTCGAGCCCGTCCGGCAGGTCGGCGGCGACCCGGGCGTTGTGCAGCACGGCTTCGATCTTCGCGCGGTTCCGGACGATACCCGCGTCGGCGAGCAGCCGCGTCACGTCCCGGTCGCCGAACGCCGCCACCTCTTCGACGCGGAAACCGGCGAACGCCTGCCGGAACGCCTCCCGCTTGCGCAGGATCGTCAGCCACGACAGGCCGGACTGGAACGCCTCGAGCGCCAGCCGCTCGAAGAGCGCGTCGTCGCCGTGCAGAGTTTGGCCCCACTCGTCGTCGTGGTACGCCCGATAGTCCACTGTGGACGTCGCCCACCAGCAGCGCGCCAGACCGTCCTCGCCGACGACGAGCCCCGTCATGGCAAGGTGCCCTCCTCGACCAGGCGGGCGAAGCGTTTGAGCGCCGCGGACAGGCTCATCTTCGACCCGGGCCAGAGCACGGGCCACGCAAGCGCACCGGCCAGCCCGCCGGGCAGGTGGAACCACTCGTGCCAGACGACCTGAGTCCGGTCCCCGTCCATCGGCGTACAGCGCAGCACGCCCGGGCCGCGCAGAAGTCGTCCACAGTGGACGACACGGACCTCGTACGGCGGATCGAGCCGGACCACCCGCATCGTGTCCCGCAGGACGGCCGGTCCGACCGCCGTCACCGCCTCGACGAGGCTGCCCTGGCCGCCGTCGCCCTCCACGACGCGGACCCGGGTGAACGGGATCCACTCGCCCTGCCGCTCCCACGCGGTGAACGCGGCGAATACCTTTGCCGCGGGCGCGTCCACGATGACCGTCGCGGTGACTTCCCCCGCGCCGGGCTGTGCGGCATCGGTCATCGGCTGCCCGAGTATGCGTCGTCGTCCGCGGATTCCTCGGGCGCTGCGGCGGGTTCGTCCACGCTGTCGTCCGGCTCGTCCGGCTCGGCCACCACGGCCTCTGGCTCGTCGGCGAGCTGAGTCGCCGGACCGGGCTCGTCCAGCTCGATGACCGGCTCCTTGGCACCGGCGGTCCCGCTCAGCGCGGACTCGCGGGCGCGCCGCAGCACCTCGGCATCCGTGTGCCGGCCGGACCGCAACGCGGCGACCTCTGCCTCCAACACTTCGATCAGCTCGTCCTTGTAACCGATGTCGTACGCGACCCGGCTCATCGCCTGGTCGACCTGGGCCATGCGGTACCCCCGCAGCGCGGTGTCGAACCGCGCCTTCGACACATCCTCCTCCACCAGGGGCCGACTGGTCGGCATCGGCACGGCCCGACCGTCAGGTTCCGCCGGCTCCAGCCCTGGGTCGCCGCCTGTGATCAGCACGGAAACGCCGAATACCACGGCGCCGACCACGAGAGCGGATATCAGGATGAGCAGTAACTGACCCATACGCCGATCGTGACATGCCCGTCTGTGCGGGTCGACCCCGCCCGGCCGGACAGCACCCGACATCGTCCGGGATCATGGATCCGTGGTCGACGCGTTCCGGCTCGGCAGGCGCACGTTCGAGCCGTCCGAGCTCGCCGTCATGGCGATCGTGAACCGGACTCCCGACTCGTTCTACGACCGAGGCGCCACGTTCGACCCGGACGACGCGCTGCGCGCGGTCGAGCGGGCAGTCACGGAGGGCGCGGACATCATCGATATCGGCGGGGTCAAAGCGGGTCCCGGCGAGGATGTCGACGCGGCGGAGGAGATCCGGCGCACGGTCGCGACAGTCGGCGCGGTGCGCTCGGCGTACCCGGACATCGTCATATCGATCGACACCTGGCGGGCCGAGGTGGCCACCGAGGCCGTCGCCGCGGGCGCCGACCTGATCAACGACACCTGGGGCGGCGCGGACCCGGTACTCGCGGAAGTCGCGGCCGCGACCGGCGCGGGCCTGGTCTGCTCGCACGCGGGCGGCCTGGCGCCCCGCACCAGGCCGCATCGCGCGGCATTCGCCGACGTCGTGGGCGACGTGGTCGCGACCGTCACCCGACTCGCCGGCCGGGCGAAGGAGCTGGGGGTACGTCCCGACGGAATCCTCATCGATCCCGCCCACGACTTCGGCAAGAACACCCGGCAATCGCTGGCGCTGACCCGGCGGCTCGACGAGCTGGTCGCAACCGGCTGGCCGGTGCTGGTCGCCCTGTCGAACAAGGACTTCATCGGCGAGACGCTCGATGTGCCGGTCGAGGACCGGCTGGACGGGACGCTGGCCGCCACCGCCGTGTCGGCGTGGCTGGGGGCCCGGGTGTTCCGTGCTCACCGGGTGGCGCCGACCCGGCGGGTACTCGACATGGTGGCGGCCATCCGCGGTGACCGGCCGCCGGCCGTGGCTCGCCGCGGCCTCGCCTGACGGTCATCCCGTCGGAGTCAGGTCCAGTGGAGGACGCGCTTGCGCCAGGCGTACAGGATGCCGAGCGCGACGATGCCGACGAAGACGGCCATCTCGACCACGGTCACGACGCCGAACCCGGGTTTCGCGTAGACGACGGCCCAGGGGAAGAGAAACACGCTCTCCACGGCAAACAACACATAGAGGTACGCATAAACGTAATAGCGGATCTGTGCCTGCGCCCAGTCGCCGCCGACCGGGTCGAGCCCGCACTCGTACGTGTCCAGCTTGCCGGGGGGCGTGGCGGGCTGTGCGGGTCGCAACAGCCGATTCGCCCCGAACGCCCCGACGAAGATGAATGCGCCCGCAACCAGAAGCAGTCCGAGCGTGGCGTACGAGCCGAGATAACCGCTCACGGCGGCAGCGTACCGGTTCGGCCGAGGTGATCCGCCACCAGTCGATGGTCATAATCCGTCCCAGTGGATGAACGGGGTGGGGAATGACGGGGCTGCGAGGCTTGGGCGCCGGCCTGTGCGCGGTCGTGGCGGCTGCCGCGCTGTGGGTCCCGAGCCTCCTGCTGGGCCCGGCAGACACCGTTCCGGTAGCCGTTGCCGCGTTGGAGTCGGAGGATCCCACGCCCACGCCGGACGTCTCTCCGACCCCGGAACCCACCCCTGAGGTCACGCCGACGCCGGTGGCCACGAG